>CAIYDX010000134.1 GCA_903925005.1 uncultured Geobacteraceae bacterium | reverse complement strand
TCGTATCAAGGTTGAAAGTCTTTTCAATAACGTAGACTTTTTTACCGGATGCGGGAGCGGCGGCGACGAGTGAGTCCACAACACCACCAGCGATAGGATAAGTAATAGCAGCCATTTTGTTTTATCTCCGTTTAGAGTGCCTCCCCGCGAGTTAACGCAGGGAGGGAAAGAGGTTAATTAACCGGCAATCGCGTACATGCAGCCGACAGCTTCAGGCTTCACAACCTTGTAGCCGTAAACCTGTAGACCTTCCATCGCACGGCCAAAAGTATTTTGGAGTTCGATGGTACGGGATTTTACGAGCTGGCTGGCAAAAGTGATCCCCGCCTTGTGTCCGAACTGGATCGGGTAGGTCGAGCCGGTAGCAGCATTGACGTTGTTGCTGGAGAATATCTTGAAGCCAGCAATCTCACCGATACGCCCATTACGTAGGCTCTGGTTACTGGAATCGCCAGTGAACAGCGCGGAACGTAGATCGGAAGTATTGATGCGGCTGACAAAAATCTCAGGCAAAATCATCCATCTGTCGCCGTTAGTGGGGACGTTCTGCTCGTTGAGGACAGACGAACAATAGCTGATGTAATCAAGGATATTGGCCTTGGTCAGCGTTATCGGAGCGCCGGAAGTGCCAATGGAATAACCACCGGATTTAGCGCCAGCGGTCGCGCCGGTATTTTTGGCATGGCAGGAGGTGTAAAGGTTGTTGAGAACCTTTGTGTCCACATTGATGCCCATTGCTTCAGAGGTATCAATTGCCCACGCGTCGAGCGCGTTGATATCGTTCTGCGCCTCATCCAGAGCGTCAATACCGATGGAGAAGAAATCTGCTTCAGATATCTGCAACTCCATAGAGGCCGGTGCAAAGAACTGGCGAACGGCATTGAGGTCCATGCCGCGAGTGTATGTTCCGATTGCCGGGGTCGGACGGGTACGGATGATAACGGTATCACCCTGAGACTTTATTTCACCTTCGTAGTCGCGCTGTGCAATCTCACCGAAAACGGTTTTTGCATAGAAAGCGATAAGAAGTTTTTTACTGTAAATCTTGGGCGTCAAGCTGGTGACGCCTGCACTGGAAAGATCCGGGTATCCTGCTGCTCTTCCGACGAGACTCATAATATTATTCCTTTATACCGCGCCGTTACCTTACTCGACCTTCTCCGTATGCCCTGCCGATTTCAGCCTCAAGTTCCTTAGCTTCCTTCTGCCGGTGTTCGTAACGCCCTCTTGCAAAATCATCGAAAAAGCGGTCAACTTCTTTCTCGGTCCAGATTTTGCCCTGATGAGTATCTGCGCTTGTCTGCGCTGCGCTCCCTCTTCGGGCAGGGGTCACGAGGTCATCCACGGATGGCCTGATGGTAGTCGCGGTGGTTGAATGGGTTGACGTTAACTTCTGGTTATATTCGTTGAAGATCATTGCGACTCTCTGCGAGTCCCCACCCGAATACGCTTGATTGAGTAGGTTAATGATCGTTGAGCCGGTGTAAGGCTCCTTGGTGGACTTGGCCCATGCGATGAACGCGGGGTCATCGTTGGTAGTCATCCAGTTTGGGCAATACTGAGAGATGTCTGAGTGCAGACGGACTGTGGCCGATAAGGCCATCTGGTCCTGCATGGGTTGCATCTCTGCTCTTGCCGCCTGCTTTGCCGATAACGCGGCCCCTTCAAAATGCGTTTCTGCGTAGTCAGTACCGAACTCCTTAGCCATCTTTGCGTATGAACGACTTGACCTGATCTCGTCGTTAACATACGGAGAACGGTAGTCATCGCCTTCGGCTGCTGGAGCCTGTGCGGACACTCTGGATGTCTGAAAGTCGGATAACTGACGCTTGACGTTTGCCAGTTCAGCACTGAGTCGCGGGACTTCCGAGTTGTACTTGCCAAGAACTACCTCACAGCGATTACGCCAGTAAGCGGCGTCTTCGGATTGCGGCTGCTTGTTCTCAGTGGTAACTCCTGCGGGATTCTGTGTTGCCTGTGCGGCTGATGCTTCGGTGGTCACTTCTGCTTCGGGAGCGGCTTCTACCGGATTCCCTTCAGCG
>CAIYDX010000133.1 GCA_903925005.1 uncultured Geobacteraceae bacterium | reverse complement strand
GTTATTTACTGCCGGATATTGAATTATAGAGCCGTCATTGGTTGTTGACTTTTCCTGTGCCTCTGTTGCTGCTTTGACTATTTTATTATAGTTGTCAGTAACAACTTCCATTTCTTCCTTCTGACGAGACATTAAAACGTAGTTGATATTTTCGTTCAGCATCCCGATACTGGAAGAAAGAATCATAGAAATTTTATTAACGAACGTTGCACCCTGCTCTTTGTGTGCGGTATTAACTGAACCCGTCTGAGTGCGTGAACCTTCAAAATCGAAATTCTTAACAATTTTTCCTGACTCAGTAACAATCGTGCATAGACCTGTCTTGTCATCTCTGTCGAGAGCCATAAAGGTAACATTGGTTTTAAATCCGTTCGCTTTCCCTTCGTCAGTATTGCTATTAGAAGTAAATGACATCTTCTCGAAGAGTGCATACTGGGTATCCTCGACAGAAAATTGTGAAAGCTTGTTGCCTTCACGCTTCGTATCAATATCAATTACTGTGCCGTGAAGCTTCATTGAATTTAAAGCGGCACGTTCTTTGTAGTTAAATTTAATATCGTTGTCTTTACCGCCTAAATTGTAACTGATTGTACCTTTGTCTATATCCCTGTCAATAATTTCAAGGGTAGAACCTGCTTTGATTGTAATGTCACCAGCCTTCATATCTTTTGTGATATTAACGAAGTTCCCGACTTCATAATTTCCTGCAAATCGTTTTTCACTTGCGGTCATACTAACCGCTCTTTCAGCCTTGTAGTGGAAGTCTTCCTTGCCTATCTGAGCATATTTATCGTCACGTTGAAGGGTGCGTATGGCTTGATTAAGTTCAGTCCTGTCAGCGTTCGTTAGTACCGCTACGCCCGCAAGTTTAAGCTGGTCTTTATAAGACATTTTGTCGTCATGAACATTTGCATTACAATATTTTTCGGCTGTTGCCTGTATACATGCTTCACGCCCTTCTTTGATTTCGGTCACTTTTCCGGCTTCTTTCAGGATTTCAAAACCTTCTCTGACTTGATGATTTTTAAACGCTTCTGTTGCATCGATACTATATTGGTTTGTACCTTCTTTATTTAGAATCTGACGCTGAACCTCGCTAATAGTTGCCTGTGGTATATCGGTTTTTGCTAAGTCAGTTGATATTTGACCTGCTCCGACTGACTTTATCTGACCGTTGTCACCCATGCCTATAATACGTGTATTGTTTCCCTTCTCTAATTCAACAAGTGAATTTAGGTCACGAACGTCCAAAAGGCTTATTTCATCACAAAGAATTATTCGCTCTTTTCCTTCTGCAAGTGGTTCGTGTTTTTGAAGTCTATAACTTGCAACGGTTTGTGATTTGATTCCGCTATCTTCTTGGAGTTGTGCCGCTGCCTTGCCCGTTGGTGCTAATCCAATTAATTCAACATTTGGATTATCTTTAAAAGCCTGATACACGGCTTCCATACAAGTTGTTTTACCTGTGCCAGCCCGTCCGGTTATCATTGATATACGTGATTCCGTCGTCAATACAAGCTCAACTGCGGAGGCTTGCCCTGCTGAAAGATTAAAAGTTTTGGTGCCGTTAAAGTCATTTATTACCTTTGAAACTTCGTCTTTTGACATTAACGGTTTGAACTCGTGCAGGTTTTCCTGTGCATATTTAACAATACCATTTTCCATTTGTATCATTTCAGGCGTGGTGAACAACTCGCCGTGTTTTACAAGCTCTCCGCTTCTAACTGCGTCCTGAACGCCTTTAACAACGTCATTAGGGTCATATGAAGCACGAGACATTTTTAAGGCGTCCAACATTACATCTTCAAGCCTGAACTTACTTTCGTTCTCATTAACATCTTTGATAGCAACGGAAACGATTTCACTGATTGACATTGTATTAGTAGTCACATGGTTTAATTTATTTTCCTGTGCGGTTGTCATTATCTTTTCAGCATCAATGCCGACAATAGCTCTGGTTTCCGTCCAGATTGTATTCAATTCGCCGATTGTTCGGCTACTATCCTTATCGGCTTTTGTAAGCAACTGAGCCTTCCTGTCGCTGTCGTGTGAAAGGTTATCACCCTTTGCCCTAGTAATAGCATTATGGCGGTTACTGAACGCCTCTCGTTGTTCAGCTGTGATGGTTTTTTCTTCGGCATAAAAAACACCCTGCTTGTCCGTGTGCCATGTAACCTCGTATCCATTGCTGATTGTAGCCCTTGCAGTATTGATATTTTCAAACTGACGGATTAACTTCTGATTATCATATAAAGACTGGTTCTCAATCGCTCCTGTTTTCCCGTTTTCATGTTCGCAATTATTCATAACTGTAACGTGAACGTGCGTCTGCGGGTCTTCGACTCTACCCGCAGCCAAATCTTCTTTATTCAAACGTGCAACTCCATGTGCTGATACTAAAATAGGTGCGTCAACTTTAACCCTCGTTGTTACGCCGTCAACAGTTTCTCTCCCTTCAACTAATGTAGAGATAAATTTTGCGGTATCTTTGTAACCGTCGATAATATCTTTTTCGAGGGCTTTATCGACTGTACACATAATGCTAATAGACTTTCCACATGTGAGAACTATTTCCGTTGCACCGTTTTTAAAATGGTCATCTGCATTTTTACCGCTGGTGCGTTCGGTTCCGGTTTTATCCATACCAAAGGCAATATTGACTACCTCGGAAAAATCAGCCTTTACTGACGGGTCAAGACCAAATTTTTCAGCACCTTTATTATCTAACCAAAAGCTACTTTCGCCAGGTTTATCGGGAGAAAAGACGGCGTCCTTCTGATACGGATAGTCACTTGCTTCCTTACTATTGAGCTTCATCATCATTCCCATGTCCTTACTCCTTTATATCTGACTTTCCGTAGTTGCCGTATTTGTCGTGAATTTCGTCGTCCTTGAATAGCGGGACTTGTTCCCATCGAACTTTCTTTATTTCAAATGGTTTTTTATCTGACTTTACGAAATAATCATGTATTTGATTTGCCATTACAGAATCACCTCTTCGGCAACTGGTTCCAGTTCCGTCGATTTATTCCAAAAAGGCGAGGTCAAGTGAAGAACGCCGGAGACAATCATTGCGTAATATCCGGGTGTATCGAGAATGTTGCCGGTAGCTTTACCGCCGACAAGAAACATTTCTGTAATGACGACAAATACGCCTGAGAAATAAAAGATTTTTCCTGCTGCTAGGCTGATTATGGCTTTAATAGTGTTTACGGTTTCGGTCTTCATGGTGAGGCTCCTTCGTATGTTTATTTATTCCCTTAGTTCTATATGCATCTTTTTTGACAAAAGTAAGAATTGCGAACGGTTCTGAAAAAGCACAAAAAAAAGCATATGGTTATTTATCCACATGCTTCTTGACTGCTGTTTTTTAGTCGGATTTAGACGCATACTCCGAGGGTTGTTACGATGCTGTCAGCTTTAAGTAGGACGCCTCCGCCCAGTAACGCTGGTAATGCTTGAAGGACTGCACCACGAATTGCGGTAACGGCTCCGAAGACGATAGCACCAACTCCGCCTATGAATCCGATTGGTCCTTTTAGGACTGAATTAACGCCTACGTCGTACACGTCATAAGCAAAAGCGGTGGATGCAGGAGCTGTGATTGCGTTAGCTGCTACGGCATAAAGGGTGACTGCAACAAGAGCTATTGCGACTTGTGAAAACTGGTAATTCCCGACTTGAACTGTTTTTGTTTCCATAGATATGTGTCCTTGGACTGTTCGTCCGGTTAAAAGTTAACTGATTGCTCATAAATAGGGTAATTTTCATAAAATCCGGTTGTTAACCTCCTGTTTGTTCCAAATTTGCCTTCTAAGGCGTTTTCTTTTTAAACTGGACTAATGGTGTGCCTGATATTGTCTAAATAGCAGGTTGGTGCCAGCCTGTTCGACGGTGGCTTAATAGATAAGTCCGTATCGGCTGTATATTGCACGTTGAACTTCTGGTGATAAAAATTGCAATGTGACATGTTCTTTTTCGTGACCTCTTAAAACCTGCTGATGTTGACCATCGTCAATATCTCTCATTACGCCTCCGCCCTCAAAACGTATAAATGCTTGCCGGTTCTGAGCAGATGCGTAGACATAGGCGATATAACCTAGTGCTGATATGGCTATAAATATTAGTAACGGGATTATATTATTTTCCATTTTTTCCTCCTTTCATGGCTTCGCTTGATAACCATGTTGTTACTGCAATTGCACTTATTGCTAATAGAGGGATAAATGCATTGTCGAAAAATTTAGTCGGATTCTTGGAGGCTCCGAAAGTTACGAGTGCTGTAAAAACTGCGACTACGAATGCAATAAAACATATGAACGTTGTTATTGAACTTTTAGTTCTGGTTTTAAATGTCTCTATCTTCTGGCGGTCATAGCCATGTATATTGCCCATGCGGAATTTACGTTTTTCACTCATTGGGTAACTCCTTTACTGGCGGACTTTGGTCTTGTAAATTCTTCAATATCAGTATCGAGGAAGCGTAGGGTATGACCACCGAATTTCCTTGACGGCACTACGCCTGTTTCACTCCACCGATAAAGTGTTGATACGCTGATACGTAGAATCTTGGCTGCCTCATTGACTGTTAAAAATTCCATTATTAATCTCCTTGTGATTGTTATTGTCCTTACATATCTTTATGCATCTTTTTCGACAAAGTTAAGAATTGCTCGGAAACGAAAAAAAGGCATCCCGTTATGGGACACCTTTTAGTCAACAGCTTTTTAATCCACGCTTTTTTTAATAGCAAAGATAACAGTCAACGGCTTCTATATATTCTCGCATTAACTATTGTTCGTTTTACATAATCTTCGTTTACTGAGTCATGTGCTGATTTATTATCCCAGTTTTTACGTTCTGACATAATCCGTGACATAATATCTTCGTCGGTTGCACCAAGACTCAAAAGGGCTAATGTATATTTCCAATCTGTAATACTTTCGTTACCGGATTCATATTTATCACGTTTGATATTAATTTTTGTTGCTTGAACAGTAGCATATTCTTTTCTAATAACTGCGGGTTTTACGGCTTCAAGATGATTTAAGCTAGCAAGACCTTCCGTAACGCTATTGATACGTGCTAGCGGAAAATGCGGTGCATATTTTGCTTTATAATTCCGAAAGCCGGGACAACGATACCAGCGGTGTGTTGGTGTCGCTTCTGCATCTGCTTCTTCCAGTTTAATATATTCCATTTTTTCTTCGTATGACATCGGGCGGTCAAGGTGTCGCCACGCTTGGAATTTGCCGGGGGATGTGCTGATAATTAATGTACCGGGTTTTTTAGACCATCTTACGGATTTTTCTGCTGAAATATCGTCAAACAGGATGTAATAGTCTTCTGTATCGAATGACGGACGAATCCAGATATCAAGATTCTCTCTATTTTTCTTTAAGCAAAATGCCATGTCTGAAAGTTTTGCATTACGTTCTAAATCTTCTTGAAAAAACCAAGATACCGGATGCGTCCACTTAACCATCTTATTAAGTTTTTTACTGAACGTTATGCCATGTATGCCAAGATGAAAATTTCCGTTAAAAAAAGTATGTAGCGTATTAAATAAATTTGTTAACAATTCTTCGGGAGTAGTTTTCTTATATGAAGTTGTCATTGTAAATTCCTTTCGTTGTTAGAGTAAGATGCCGTTGACTGTTATCTTTGCTATTAAAAAAGCGTGGGTTAAAAAGCTGTTGACTTTAAATCTTGGTTTTTCTTTTGACTTTGCTTTTATCAGGTAATGGCGTCTCGTTGGACGCATTACCAATGTATCTTATAGATACATGATAGGGGGTCTGCGGAACTGTCAGATTTCAACGGTCTCAACGGGTGTTTCTGAAACTGCCATACGGTCGCAGGGGACTATTTCTACGGTCGCAGGGGACGATATGTGAGTGCAACGGTCGTTTTCTACGGTTGCAACGGACTGCTTGTGGTCGCAGGGGACTATCTGGAAATTGCCTTTTTTGGTAATATTGTGGCAACTTATAATTCCTGCTGCCTTTAACTCTTCCATAGCTTTTACAATCTGCCGTTTATTGTCACTTGCTGATTTAGCCTTATTGTCTCCACGCTTCATATCCAGCCAATGTTCTATTGTTTCTTGTTTGAATTCACAGCCTGTATTGCACGAAAGATAAAGGAATAATGCCCGTGCGGTAGGGCTGTTAATGTCCTGTAACTGCTCAAATTTAATCAGCCAGCCATAGTCATTGCAAAGGTCGGCAAAACCCTTACTGATAGTTAAAGTTAGGTTTTTTTGCCCTGCATCAAGGCTAAAATCGTATAAATAACGCTGGGCTTGAACAGTGCCGTCTTGTGCATGCCAAAATGCGTGATAAGAAAAAAGTCTTTTTAACGTTTTTAAAAGTTTATTCTTATCGTGACTGCGAATGTATTTCTTGGCAAATTCCGAGTAGTTGATTGTAACCGAGAGCATCTTTTTACCGTCGTCAACGCTTGGAACTACGGATTTAAAATTATCTTGAAAGACCTTGATAGCACTTATCAGAACAAATATATCGCCCGGTGTAATCGTTTCATGTGCTCTGGTTTCAATGTATCCGCCGTCAGGCAGAGACCGTGTGTGTTCCCATCCTTTAACTCGCTTGTTGGTCACTTCAAAAGGCAAGTATTTACAAATTTTGTAATATACCGACACTTCATTTTCTTTGCGTTCAGGCTGTTTAGTCCAGCTTTCAACCGGTTTATTTTTTGCAAAATATTGTTTTCGTGCCTCATCGAGGTGAGCTTTTAATGATTTGTTAGCAACCGACATCACGGTTCTCCTTTCTATCAGATTTCTTTGTTGCTTTTTCCGGCACAACTGCCGGTGTCAGTATCCCGCCTTCACTTCTTCGGAGCCATGCTTCAATTGGTGCCCCGTAATTGCTCTTGGATACCGTAAATTTAACAAAGCTTTTGCGGTCTTCGTTGGCAACTCCACGCTTTTCTGCTTCGGGTTCGCTCATTACTGCCAGATTCGCTTGCCAGCGGATGTTGTCTGTAATAGCTGAACTGCCACGGCTTGCCCCTTGTTCTCCGCTTCCAGCCGTCAACGCTGCTTTTGACGTATGATGCAAGAATAGGATTGCACAGCCTGTCTGAACGGCGACGTGTTCCAGAGCTTGGACTACACGGGTCATAACTCCGCTGTCGTTCTCATCTCCCGTAAAGAACCGTCGGAGGGTGTCAATAATCATTAGGCGGCAACCGGTGGCGTGTGAAATCAGGAAGTCTTGCCAAGAAGAATCGAGAATATTAATAACGGAGCCGGAAGTGGGGATTATCTGGGCATTTTCAATAAACAACTCTGTCGCATGCTCCGGCTGGTTCTGGGCGAGTGCATATAGTCGCTGGTTTAAAACGTCGGGAGTGTCTTCACCGCTTATATAGATACATTTACCGATATTTTTTGTTTTAAGGACGCCTGTCGTATCATAGCCGGAACTTACTGCTGATAGAATCTGTAAGGCGAAGATACTTTTACCAGTTGCTCCGGGAGCAACGATTCCGGCAATACTTCCCGCTTTTAGACTCCCAAAAACAAAGTCGAGCGGTAATGGTTTGACTGATACTGCTTTTCTAATATCCATTGGTTTAAACGTTTCCATTGTGAGCATCCTCTCTCTTGTTTAAAGGGAGGATGGTGGCGGTTTAGGGCATCCATATTTGTGTTACACCGCCACTGCAATTTCATTGCACCGGCTCAACAGGTTATAGAACCTGCCAAGTAGAAT
>CAIYDX010000132.1 GCA_903925005.1 uncultured Geobacteraceae bacterium | reverse complement strand
TATGCGCCGATGGCGAATGCCGGCAGTCCTTTAAAAAGAGCATCTTCAGATGTCGCCAGCTTTGCGTTGTAGGTCATGGGCTGCTTGGTAGCGGGGGAGCCGACAGTACCGTAGTCAGCACCTACTTCGATTTTTAATTTTTCATACGGCAGCAAGCCGGTGACAACACCAACATCATAGAGATTGGCGCCGGCGTCGGCTGCAGTGGAGAAACGCGCATTGTTGTTAACGCTGATAGTAACCTCTTTCAGCCCTTTTGCATCGGTAGATGGAATGTTGATCTGTCCTGTGGGACCAGCCATTGCCGAACCACATGCCATTGCCACGATTGCTGCTGCTGTAACTACCATTTTTACATTCTTCATTTACTTCTCCTTTTAGTTAAATTCTAGTGTTCTTCATGTTGTTATTCTTAAAAAACATATTATTCAGGCAAGACAGACCTGCTCTATGACGAACTTGCAGCTTCCGAAGCTATGCAGAGCCTCCATCATTGTGCCAACCAGTTCATCACTGATGAGAGTGCGTATCTTTACTCTGTTGAGCAAACGGTATATATACGCAACCCCCTCAAAAACCCTATATTTCACCGCTCTACGACTGTCATCAACAATTTCTTGGACGATCAACCCCATTGCCTCAAGGGCATCGCCCAGTTTGAGTATATCTTTCGTATAGATTATTCCTACTACCAGTTTCATGATTGTTCCTTATTGGTAATGCTCGTTATTTCAATGCATCCAGTTTTACGTTCAATTCAAGCACATTCACCCGCGGCTCCCCTAAAAAACCAAACTGGCGGCCTTCGGTAGCTTGTGCAACGGCCTTTATCAACATTTCTTCAGATACGCCTCGCGCTTTGGCAACACGTGGCACCTGAAGCAGAGCCGACTCGGGCGTGACATGCGGGTCGAGCCCGCTGGCCGAGGCCTGCACCAGGTCGGCTGGAATCTTGCCGGTTACTCCGGTGTCGCGAAGCGCCTTGACCCGGTCACCCACCGTTTTCAAGTAATCGGGGTTGGTGGGGCCTGAGTTGGAACCGCCCGAACCCATCGAATTGTAACCGAAATCGGCGGCACCGGAAGGTCGCGGCCAGAAGTATTTCGCATCCGCAAAGGGCTGCCCGATCAGGGACGAACCTATCTCTTTGCCGCTCTTGTCGGTGATGAAGCTCCCCTTGGCCTGGTGGGGGAAAAGAGCATAGGCCACGCCGGTAACCACCGCCGGATAGATGCCGCCGCAGATGATGGTAAAAATAACTAATAACAGAATTGCAGGTCTTATATCTTTCATTGTTTTTCTCCTTTTTTGTTATCTACACCATCAACCCGATAACCATATCGATAATCTTGATCCCTACAAACGGTGCGATGATTCCGCCCACCCCGTAGATTAACAGGTTATGGATCAGCAGTTTCTCGGCCGGCATCGGACGGAATTTGGTTCCCTTCAGGGCCAGCGGCACCAGCATCGGAATGATGATTGCGTTGAAGATGACCGCCGACAGGATCGCGCTCATCGGTGTAGCCAGATGCATTACGTTCAGCACTCCCAGTTGCGGGTAGATCGAGAGCAACATCGCCGGAATGATGGCAAAATACTTGGCCACGTCGTTCGAGATACTGAAGGTGGTCAGGTTGCCGCGGGTCATCAGGATCTGTTTGCCGACTTCGACAATATCCAGCAGCTTGGTCGGGTTGCTGTCCAGATCGATGATGTTGGCCGCCTCTCTAGCCGGCTGAGTGCCGGTATTCATGGCCACGGCCACATCGGCCTGGGCCAGAGCCGGAGCATCGTTGGTACCGTCGCCGGTCATGGCTACCATGTAACCGGCATCCTGGTATTCGCGGATCAAGCGCAACTTCTCCTCCGGTTTGGCTTGTGCCAGGAAATCGTCCACTTGAGCCTCGGCGGCGATTGCAGCGGCGGTCAGAGGGTTGTCGCCGGTGATCATCACCGTTTTGATTCCCATGCTGCGCAGCTGAAGGAAGCGCTCCTGAATACCGGTCTTGACGATGTCTTTGAGATTGATCACGCCCAGGATCTCGCTATCCTTGCAGACTACCAGCGGCGTTGCTCCACCACGGGCTATCTTGTCAACTACGTCATCCAGATCACTAGGAATGGTCTTCCCGCCAAGCTTTTTCACAAAAGCTATGGTCGAGTCGGCAGCCCCTTTACGGTACTGATTACCGCCCATATTGATGCCGGAGAGGCGCGTTTCGGCACTAAAATCCACAACCTCGGTATCCTTCGGCATCTCTTTGGTCAAGCTGTGCTTCTGTTTTGCCAACACCACAACGCTGCGCCCTTCCGGTGTCTCGTCGGCCAGCGACGCCATCAGGGCCGCCTCGGCCAACTCAAGCACGTTGTGGCCGCCAACCGGAACAAAGTCCACCGCCTCACGGTTGCCGTAGGTAATGGTACCGGTTTTGTCCAGCAGCAGCACATTGACATCACCGGCTGCCTCAATGGCACGACCGGAGAGAGCGATAACATTCTTCTGGAACAGGCGGTCCATCCCGGCAATACCGATGGCGGGCAGAAGCGCGGCAATGGTGGTCGGCGCCAGGCAGACAAACAGTGCCACCAGGATGGTCAGCGACACCGGCGTACCATGTCCGGCCGCCGTGACACTGTAGATCGAGAGCGGGCTGATGTTGGCGCAAACCGCAAGGAAAACCACGGTCAAGGCGATCAGCAGCACTTCCAGGGCAATTTCGTTGGGGGTTTTACGCCGTTTGGCACCCTCGATCAGGCTTATCATCCGGTCGAGGAATGTTTCACCCGGATTAGCGGTAATCTTGACAATAATACTGCTGGAAATGACCGTGGTGCCGCCGGTTACGGCGCTCCGGTCGCCGCCTGATTCGCGGATTACCGGGGCCGACTCGCCGGTCACCGCCGATTCGTTGACCAGAGCAGCACCGGTTACGACATCACCGTCACCGGCAATCATCTCGCCGGCTTCAACCAGGATCAAATCCCCCTTGCGGAGCTGGCTAGCGCCGACTGTGGTGAAAGCGCTTTTGAACTCTGCTTTGGTAACGACTTTAGCGGTTATATCGGTACGGCTCTTACGCAGGCTTGCAGCACGGGCCTTACCGCGTCCCTCGGCCAGCGCCTCGGCAAAGGTGGAGAAGATAACCGTCAGCCAGAGCCAAGCGGTGACTGTGCCGGTGAACCAGGCCGGTTCCGTGTTGGCGCCGGTCAGTGAGAGGATAAAGGTGACCAGGGTGATAACACTGGCGATCTCGACGCAGAACATGACAGGGTTGCGCCAGAGAGTGCGTGGATCAAGTTTCTTAAGGGAGTCGAGCAGGGCGCCTTTCAAAAGCGCTGCATCGAATACCGATTGAGGTTGTTGTGTATGTTTCGTCATGACGTTAGATACCTCCCAGCATGGTCAGATGTTCCACTATCGGCCCCATGGAGAGGGCCGGGAAAAAGGTCAGTGCCCCAATGATCAGGATGACCAGTGTCAGCCAGAGGGCAAAGGGAACCTTGTCGGTTGGCAGGGTGCCAAGGCTGGGGGGAACGTACTTCTTCTCCGCCAGGGAACCCGCCATGGCCAGCACCGCCACTGCCGGTACATAGCGACCGAGTGTCATGGCCAGACTACCCCACAGGTTGTAGAAATTGACGTTGGCGTTCAGACCGGCAAAGGCGCTGCCGTTGTTATTGGCCATCGAGGCAAACGCATAGAGCACCTCCGAGAGGCCGTGAGCGCCCGGATTGGCCATTGATGCTACGGCGTCCTTCGAGATCATCGCGATGCCGGTCAGGATAAGTACCGTAACCCCGGCGGTCAGGATGACGAGGATCGACATCCACATCTCCCGTACCTCGATCTTTTTACCCAGATATTCCGGCGTTCTGCCGATCATCAGCCCGGAGACGAAGACCGCGATGATGGCGAAGGCCAGCATGGTGAAGAACCCGGAGCCTACTCCACCGAATACGATCTCGCCCAGCAACATCAAGCTCATCGGAATCATGCCGCCGATCGGGGTGAGAGAGTCGTGCATGGTAGTTACTGCACCGCAGGAGGTGCCGGTGGTGGCGACGGTGAACAGGTTGGTCCCCGCCATACCAAAGCGGACATCCTTCCCTTCCATGTTGACACCCTGCACGCCAAGCTTGGCTACCAGCGGATTACCGGAAACTTCCGCCCATTGCAGGACGCCAAACGATACGACCAGCAATAGCAGCATTACCCCCAGAAGTGTCCATCCCTGGCGGGTGTTCCCCACCATAACCCCGAAAGTATAGGTCAAGGCGCCTGGTATAAGCAGGATCAGCAGGATTTCCAACATGTGTGACAGAGGTGTCGGGTTTTCAAACGGGTGGGCCGAGTTGGCGTTGAAGAAGCCGCCGCCGTTGGTCCCCAACTCCTTGATCGCTTCCTGTGAAGCCACCGGTCCCATCGGGATCTGGACTTCTTTGGCCGTCACGCTCTCGGTGACCGGATTCCCCTTGGCATCCTTGAGCGGATTCCCCTTGTCGTCCATTTTGGGCTTGTCATAGGTGGTGGACTGCATCAGCGGCACGGTTTTGTACTCGCTGAAGTTTTGGATCGCCCCTTGGGAAACCAGCAAGAGAGCAGCAATAATGGAAATCGGCAACAGGACGTAGAGAGTGCAGCGGGTCATGTCGACCCAGAAGTTGCCCAAGAGCGAGGTTTTGCGCCGCACGAAGCCGCGAATCACGGCAATAGCTATCGCTATGCCGGTGGCGGCGGAGACGAAGTTATGCACCGCCAAGCCCACCATCTGGGTGAAGTAGCTGGCCGCCTGCTCACCGACATATGCCTGCCAGTTGGTGTTGGTCACAAAGCTGACCGCCGTGTTGAGTGCCAGTTGCCACGTAAAGGCCGGGAACTTTTGCGGGTTGAGTGGCAGCAGGTGCTGCGTCATCAGCATGATGAAGAGCGACACGAGCAACGCCAGGTTGAAGAGGAGCACGGAGCCGGCATACCGTTTCCACCCCATCTCATCTTCCGGTTTCACCCCGCTGATGCGGTAGATCAACTTTTCACAGGGAACCAGGACGGGTGACAAAAACGTACGTTCCCCCTGGAACACCTTGGCCATGAAGCTGCCCAGCGGCTTGATCAAGGCCAGTAGTACGACAAAAAAGAAGATTGTTTGCAGCCATTCATAGATATTCATAATTTTCTCTCCGTTGATTCTGACGTGCTGACATTGAGTTGCTGCTTGGCAATGGTGACCGGACAATCCGCTTACCCTGGCAGACTTGGGCCATCAAGAGTCCCATCGGTATTGTCAGGGCCACCATGGCGACAAGACAAAGCATTGTTTCCATCCATTCATACATGTTCATACTTTACTCTCCGTTGATTATGACGTACTGATGTTGAGCAACTGCTTGGCGATGGTAACCGGTATCACAACCCACTCCTTTTTTAGATGGTCGAACACGGGTACCTGGCCACTTTCATAAACAGGTGGCGGAATTTGTGTAACTCCCTCTTCACCCTGAAGCTTATCATCTTTTATGAATGTTTCACCTTGGTAGAGGCCATTTTCATCATTGAACAGATATACTTTCATAATTTGTGATCCCCCTGGTTCGTACATCTTTCATGATTTCAGGGTAACAGGGAGAAGATAAATTGTGTGTCAAAATGGTGGTGAATAGCGTCAATAAAGCGTCAAGAAGTGCCTTTTTAACAATAATGTTCAAATTTTCCTTATCTGCCTTACCTTCAACTAACTACCCACCAAATACAGATAGCTCAGTGATAATGCTTTCATTATAATCACCGACTTCTGCCTGAACCTGTTCGGTGCTGAGGAACAACTCGGCAATTTGCCGCATGCTCCTTTGCTTATCCATTGCCAGTTTCTGTATTTTCCGGAACGCCTCTGACTCGGAAAGGCCCTCTGACCGCTGGAGGACTTTCTTGGCCTTGTAGATTATCTTCTGGCTCTCGATGGTATTTTCCAGGTCACCCACCTGTTCTTTGAGGAGTTCAACCTCTTGAGCATGAGTGAAGGCCATCTCTAACGCAGGCAACAGATCCTGTGCCCTGAACGGCTTGGTCAAGATTGAGGTGATTCCGATTTTTTTGGCTCTATTCAGCGTTTCTGAATCGCACTGCGAGGTAAGCAAAACAACAGGGATCTTCTGTTTTTGTCTGATCTCGCGAGCAGCACTCAAACCATTATTTTGGGGATTCCCCGCATCAATGATTGCTATATCCGGAAGACCTTCACGGGCCAACGATACGGCAGACGTGCCATCGCAGCACTCGTATATTGCTTCAATTCCGAGTTCTTCAAGTTTATTTTTTACGCTGGTTCTGACAGCCGGATCGTTGTCGCAAATAAGAACTGAGTTCACAGATGTCACCGCCTTTCTTATGATATATTTTGCAAATTCTACCTTGCTTGATCATCTCTTAGATTCACCATTGTGAATGAACCTCCCAACATTGTGCATCAGCAACAAAGATCATTTCGTGTCCTCGTCCTCCCTCCGGCGGTGCAACCGTTGTCACGTTGGATGGAATTACGAAGGAATCACTCTTCATTAACGCTTCATCGATAAAATTTTCACCGAGATAGGCACCAGTTTCAGGTTTGAATAGATAGGTTTTCATTGCGATTCTCCAAATCATCTGAAGTTATCAATCAGATTATCAGCCTAGAACTTTTGATGTAAAATGGGTGTCAAAATGCATGCTAATAGTATTAAGGAAAGGTCAATTATGAAGAATATGGCTGTTTCAAGGTTGAGGGGAACGGGATAATATAGGCAAGCAATCGATCACACTGGAACCACAAAGCAGGCAGCCCTCACGATTGACTCCGCACGTTGGCTGTCCCTTGTAAAAGCCCTCGTGCTTGGTATACTTTCAGTAACTGAATATCTTAATGGAGGGATATCATGAAACAGGGAGACGATCAGCAAGGATTGTGGCGGCGTATCCGGGTGAGACTGTTCGGGCAACCCAAGGAAATCCGGGATCCTTCACTCTTTCATAAGCTCTCCCTCATCCCGGTTCTTGCATGGGTAGGACTCGGAGCTGATGGCCTTTCCTCCTCTTCCTACGGCCCGCCGGAAGCATTTATCGCCCTCCAGGGGCATACCTACCTCTGTCTTGCGCTGGGGATAGCAACAGCATTTACCGTTGTCGTCATCTCCTACTCATACACCCGCCTCATTGAACATTTTCCCCATGGGGGCGGAGGCTACATCGTCGCCACACACATGCTCGGCCCCACCGCCGGTGTCCTATCAGGCTGTGCGTTGATTCTCGACTACATACTCTGCATTACGATATCCATTGCCGCATGCATCGATGCCGTCTTCAGCTTCCTCCCACTTTCCGTTCAGGAGAACAAACTCCTCACGGGAACGCTCCTGTTGGTGCTCCTCATTGTTCTCAACATTCGCGGCGTGAAGGAATCCGTACTCGTCCTCGCTCCCATATTCGTAGTTTTTATCGGCACTCATCTGCTCCTCTTCGTCGCTATGGCGAATTTCTCGGACCACGTTTGGGCTGTGTCGCAATTTGCGAAAGACGCATACCAGCGAGATGTAGCTTCAATCGGCGGGTGGGGGATACTTCTCATATTTCTGCGGGCATATTCGCTGGGAGGAGGGACTTATACCGGACTCGAAGCCGTTTCCAACGGCCTGCAGATCATGCGGGAACCTAAAGTGAAGACGGCGGGACGGACAATGGTGTACATGGCGGCGTCGCTTGCTCTGACCGCCGGTGGGCTTTTCCTCTGCTACGTGCTGGCCGGCGTATCGCCGGCTGAGGGAAAGACCCTGAATGCAGCCCTGGCTGAGAAGGTCTTTGCGCCGTTCACATTGGGAGGGCCGTTAGCGCTTATTACGCTTCTCTCTGAAGCGGCGCTCCTACTCGTCGGAGCACAGACCGGTTTTATCGACGGACCCCGGGTCATGGCAAACATGGCGGTCGATTCATGGCTCCCCCATAGATTTTCCGCGTTGTCGGACAGGCTCACCATGCAAAATGGCGTCATGTTGATGGGTGGAGCGGCGCTGCTGCTCCTCTGGTACACGAAAGGATCGGTTTCGGCGCTGGTGGTCATGTTCTCCATCAATGTTTTTATCACCTTTTCCCTGTCCCAGATCGGAATGGCGCGCTACTTCATCCGTCGACGAAAGGAGGATCGACAGTGGTTCCGTAATCTTGCGGTCTTCCTCGTGGGTGGGACGCTGTGCGTAACGATTCTCGTCATCACCGTACTCGAAAAGTTCACTGAAGGTGGATGGCTCACACTCCTCATCACTGGCATCCTTATTGTCCTCTGTTACGGTATTAGGCGGCATTACAAGCGGGTGGGGAGAGCGATGAGGGAGCTGGACGAGATGCTCATGGACTTCCCGCTAAAAAAAACGATGAATCCGGACCCTCCGAAGCCGACGGAGCCGACGGCGATTCTGCTGGTAACCGGCTACAACGGCTTTGGAGTCCACATGCTTCTCACCATCGTCACCAGTTTGGGAAAATGTTTCACGAACCTGGTCTTCGTTTCCGTCGCCGTCATCGACTCGGGATCGTTCAAGGGGGCAGCGCAACTGGACGCGCTTGAGAGTTCGATGACGGAATCTCTGGAAAAATACGTCAGTCTGGCTAGGCGCCTCGGATTCTGTTCCGAGTACCGCATGGAAATGGGGACCGAGGTAGTGGAAACTGCAACCAAAATCTGTCGCGAGACGAATGCCCGATATCCGAACTGCACCGTGTTCTCCGGCCAGTTTGTCTTTCCCCTGCCGAAATTCTATCACTGGTTACTGCACAATCAGACATCCTTTGCGATTCAGCGTCGCCTGCAATGGGAGGGGATCAAGACGATGATCCTGCCAGTGCGAGTACGTATCTGAACACATACAAATCGCCGGCAGCACTTACTTATCCAGCAGCAAACCCAGTTTGCCGGCCAGCCAACGGGTGGTAGTCGCCTGGATTGCAATGGTCATGAGAATGGTGAGGAAGGTAATGGAAGCGATGACCTCTGAACCCGGCGCCTTCATCCCGAGCAAAATGCCGGCCAGGGCCGCGGGCATTACCCCGGTTTCACGGGTCCAGCACATGAACAGCATTTCTTTCAGGCTCCACTTGGCGTGACGGTCGGGAAGGGCGCAGAGAAAAACCGTTGCCGGTCTGGCAATGAACATTATAACAAATACCAGCGCGATACCGCTCCAGAGGTGTTTCCCCATCAGGGCAAAATTGACCTGGCTCCCAAGCAGGACGAAGATGAACATCCTCATGATAAGGGAGGTGGTGAGGATAAAGTCATCGAGTTTCTCCTTCTCCTGACGTTTCATCCTGAAGCCGAAGACATGCTTGTTACCGAGTACGATGCCGAACACGAAGACCGCCAGGACCCCACTGGCGTTGAAAGTTTCCGCACTTATATAGGCTCCCGCCACCGACATCAGGGTTACAAGCGATGCATATTCCAGCAGAAAACTGAATTTTTCATGGGCAATGAGAAGTGCCGCCAGATACCCGAGAACACCTCCTATCAGCACTCCGATCAATATGTTGCCGACAAAGCTGAATGTTGCCTCGCCGAGCGACAACTTTCCCCTCGTGCCAAGGGCGAACCCCATCAAGGTAAAGGTGACGATAGCGCCCATGGCCTCGTTGAAGGCTGATTCGCTCAGGACCGTCTGCGCCACACGTTCCCTGATCCTGACCTGCTTGAAAACCGGCACCAGGGTTGCGGGGTCGGTGGAAGCGATCACCGCACCGAACAGCAGCGCGGTTATTAACGGCAGATCCAGAAGATGAGAGGCAGCGAAACCGGTAATGACTACAGTGATAAGCACCCCGGCGGTGGAAATCGCCACAATGGTGATCCAGACCTTTTTCAGCACGTTCAGCCTCAGGCCCGCGCCGCCGTCAAATAGGATATAACAGGAACCGAAAATGATGATGAGCTGGTTAAAGGCGGTGTCTGCCTTGACATCGATCACACCCGCCAGTTCAGGGCCGAGACCTATGCCGATCAACAGGAAAAGCACCACGTCGGGCACCTTGAACTTATGTGCCAGCATCCCGCTGAATGAGCCTGCACCAAGAATAATGCCGACCAAAAGAAGTATGTGTTTCGCAGAGTGAATTGCCGCTGATTCCATGTATATCCCATCCTTTAATTGTTAAATATCACATTATATATCAGAAGAAGAACCAAAATCGGTTTAGCTGTAAAAGGGGGCGCTCTGCGGAAAGCGGGTGAGTAGCTGCGGTCTGTTATCGGTCTTGGGGAGGCCTTGCGTTTTTTGGATTGCGCTGTAATCGGGGGGAGGGCCAACCTGATCATCGGATCTACTGCGGGAATTGCTGCTATTGGGGTTGGAGCGGATAACCTTCCTAGCTTTTAATGTTAGTGGCTGTCTTCGGTTTCGTCATCAGATCTTCCATTTTAGCCACCATTTCAGTAGGAATTTGATATATGGTATTGTCTTTACTGTCCATAAATTTAATACGCACTTTGCCTTGCTGATTATAGACTTCAACAACATGCTTCATCGTTCTAACAGATTTATCATGACTATTAACACCTGCATCCGGCAATTGTTTGTTTGCAGAAAAATCTTTGTTGTTGGCATCTGCATCAACAGCGCTTGATTGTACAGTGTGATTCGATGCATGGCCGTTAGTCGAAGAAGCCCCGTTTATTTGCTGTTTTGAAATTACAACCGCATATAAAGGCTTAAATGAGAACGCAGCCATATTTCCTGTTATCGAATTCACAGTCATTATCTACACCGCTATTCTATTACTGATGTTGAAGACCAAACCGGTTGTTATCGGACATATGATGCCAATAACAGAAAGCACGAACCAATGGATGCAACACCCAGGAACCATGACGACAACGCCAGTAATGCAAAATTCATCGAAGGTTTCTCCCTTATCTTTGATAAGAACTCTTCCCATCCTGACTGCTCAATAACATTCCATGATTCAAACTCTAGCCCTTTTAAAATAAAATAGGTGTCAAAATGGATGCTGATAGTATTAAGGAAAGGTCAAAATTGAAAAAATGTCATCCAATCACACACCGCGCCGATACCAGAAACTAGTCCTTCTTGGTTGCTGCTATGAAACTCTTGGTAATTTTAATATTAACGTTGCTTGCAACGTCAAGTGTCACAAAATCATTTTCTACCGCGAAAACTTTACCATGGATACCACCGACAGTAATGACATCGTCCCCCTTCTTAATCGACTCCAGCAGCGCTTTATGCTCCAGGGCCTTTTTTTTCTGTGGACGAATAAGTAAGAAATAAAATATTGCAAACATGAAAATCAGCGGAACAAACTGCTGAAACGCCGCCATTCCTCCATCTGCTGTTCCCCTTGGAACACCTGCCATCGCAAAAGCCAATCCAAACATGTTGTTATTCTCCTTTTTCAGTTTATTGTTTCCGGACTAATTTTTTTACTGTATTTCGGCGGCCTTTATGATATCGACCACCGTTTTACCAGCTTCTATTTTTATCCGCCACACCAGACCACATGCCCCACACTCTTTGACAGGTGAATGTTCAACCGAAAAACCGCTTGAATGCATACTGATATCAATCTTAGTCCGGTTGTAGCAGTTTGGACACTTCATGGTATTACCTCCAGGTTTATTTGTATTGTTTCTCTCCGTTGCTCTTAGGTGCTGAAGACCAATCCGGTTGTTAAAGAAAATGGTTCGTCACAGTATTTAATGCATGATTTTGATCTTT
>CAIYDX010000131.1 GCA_903925005.1 uncultured Geobacteraceae bacterium | reverse complement strand
GTGACGCTTTGAAACAGATTATATCAGATGTTTTGTCATGTCAGCACCAAATTGATTCGTTCTTTGTCAATCAGCGTATTGCTTTACTATTGAAGCAAAGCAACATAACCAAGAAGTTCGGCGTTTCGCCTGTGATTGTAATGCGGTTTATCTTTTCTCTGGTCTTTACGGGCAAAAATTTGTTCCGGTATCTCCAGGCATCTGAAACTGTTTCGGATATCGGCAAAGACACTGTGTACCGGTTTCTTAACTCTACGACTGCAAATTGGCGGAAGTTTCTGCACTTGCTGAGCTCATCGGTAATAAGCGAGCAGATTCAGCCGTTGACTTCGACCAAGACACCGAAGGTATTCATCGTTGACGACTCTCTCTACGATCGCAATCGCAGCAAGAAAGTCGAACTACTGTCTCGCATCCATGACCACAACGCTAAGCGTTTTATGTGCGGATTCAGGATGCTCACTCTTGGCTGGTCGGACGGGACAACTTGTCTGCCGGTATCGTTTTCATTGCTGAGTTCTTCCAATGAGAAGAACCGGCTGTTTCCCATGCGGAAAGATATCGACAAGCGAACCAACGGCTTCAAGCGCAGAGCCGAGAGTATAAGAAAATCAACTCAGGTACTGGTAGAACTGGTTGCCCAGGCCAAAGCAGCGGGCATTCTCGCAGAGTACCTCCTGTTTGACAGTTGGTTCTCTTTTCCGGCGACCATCATCCGTTTACTGGAAGAGAAAGTTCACGTCATCTGTATGCTCAAGGCGATGAAAACGACCTACGGCTATCAGGGTGACCAAATGACGCTGAATGAGCTGTATAAGAGCCTGCGCAAGAGAACCGGTCGGGCTAAAATACTTGCCTCGTGCGTAGTCACATTAGGAAGCGCCGTTGATGGCACGGCCATCATGTCAAAGATCGTGTTTGTCAGAGACCGTAGCAGCAGGAACTGGCTGGCGCTATTGTCTACCGATGTCAGTCTGGCCGATGAAGAGATTATCAAACTCTACAAACGGCGTTGGGACATTGAGGTGTTCTTTAAAATAACGAAGAGCTTTCTGAACCTGGCCAAGGAGTTCCAAGGCAGAAGCTATGATGCGTTGGTTGCCCATACGACGATCGTTTTTGCCCGGTACATTATGCTGGCAGTAAGCCAGAGAACTACCAAGGACCCGCGAACCTTGGGAAGTTTGTTCCATGCCGGTTGCGATGAGCTTCGACAAGTCAGCTTTGCTGAAGCACTCACCATACTATTGGGTTTCTTTAAACAAGTACTAATGGAAGTCCCAGTGTCTATCGCGGGACGGATACAGTCACTACTGGACTCATTCGTTGCAGAAATTCCAGCAGTATTGAAACGGATGTTGATGATTCCAGCATGGAAAAACTGAGCTAAACCCAGAAAACAAAAGCATTAGCACCGATTATTTCGGTGCGAAAGTTGAGTTATTATTCAATCCGCTAATTGCTGACATGACAACTCTCCTTTCCATGTCGTTTTCAAGCTTCTGCTACTGTTAATTCGTCTTATCGACAACGCTAAGAATAACATGTAGCTAAATCAGCATATTCCGGCAAATATTGTCAAAATTTATTTGATAAATATAATATTAATTCGCATTGGTTAGTTCAAAGCATTTTCAAACTGAGTATCCGCATTACATAATTGATAGTGAGTACTCAATACTGTTTCTAAATTTTGCAGCGAAGTCACACTGTCTAGAAATAACGCATCCGTTATCGGACAACTGTAATAGCAGAAAGGACACCAATCTGCAGGTGTCCTTTCTATGGGACTTACGTTAAACCAGTGTCAAAAGTTATCTCGACAAATAATTTGGAATAATCCAACTTATGCCATTACGTTGATTAAGCTCCCACGAGAGCTTGGTGACGCCCCTGACATTCGTTGTGGGGATGCGCCTGATATCGCAGAAGTTGGAGAGTTTCCCTGCTGTTTCGATGCTCCACTGGCATTTTTACTTTGCATACTTTCTTGCAGCTTTGCCCAAAGGGCAGAATTTGCGCTACTAGATCCTACTGCTCCTACAGACATTACATTCTCCTTTTTCCCAACACTTCATTAACTTTGAGATCAGTGGTGACATATACTTTGGAATATCGGTTAGATGACGTAAAACTTGAGTTTTTAGTTGATCCACATAAAGTGTCAATCGATAATGAACGACTCAAACTCTGTGGTCGTAAAACATCCAGAGTCTGTCAAAATGCATCCTTCAGCCGGACGGTTGCTTTCAATAAGGCGGATACCTTCGTCAGGTCCGAGAATAAACGCAGCAGTGGATAAAATACCAGCAAAACAGCAAGTTGGAGCGACTACCGTGACTGAGCAGCTCGGAGTTTCTGCTGGACAACCTGTTCTAGGGTCGAGTATATGGCTGAACATATTTTCCCCAATAGTGAAGTTGCGGTAATATGAACCAGAAGTAGCAACCGCACCATATTTAATCGCAAGAGTTATCCAGCTTGATCCTGTCTTAAATGGATTTTCCAACCCAATTCGCCATGCCCCCGCTGCAGGCGCTTCGCCGTGAACCCGTATATCCTGCCCAAAATCCACGATGACTTGGTTAAAACCTCTTTGCACTGCCATCTCCACGACCCGGTCCACGGCGTACTCTTTGCAAATCCCTCCAACGTCTATTCCCATACCCTTTTCTGGAAGTCTAACGCTTCCGCTTCGACGTTCAAATCGGTCCCATCCCACAAGATGCCGAGCACGGTCAACTTCGTTGTCATCCGGCATGGAATCATGATTCTTTTTGTAGTCCCAAATTTGTATGAGCGGCAACGCACTTGGATCGAAGATTCCTTCGGTGATTTGAAACGCTTTATCAACCACCGCGAACACCGCTTCAGTTTCTGGATCTACATCGACCCAGGATTCACCGGACAGTGAATTGATTCTGCTGATCAAACTAGTTGGGCAATACCGTGAATAACGTGTCTCGAAATTCCTGATCCACTGAACGACCTCCGACTCAAACCCTTGCGGGTCATTATTGGGTTCTGGAACATATCCGATAGCACATGGAGATCCCATTGCGTTGAATTGTATCCATTGAATGTCAGAGGAAAAGACTGGCACGGAGATCTCCTTCCGGACGATCTTTAGTTAGAGTATCT
>CAIYDX010000130.1 GCA_903925005.1 uncultured Geobacteraceae bacterium | reverse complement strand
GACCAAAAGCTCTTTTGCCTTTTCAAGGAACTGGTGACCACCTGCTCTACGTGCCATGACTCACCTCCGGATAAAGAGAATGAGACATTTATATCATACTTGATTTAGAAATGGAATAAGACACATAAATAGGGATACAAAAAGGGAATGGGAGTGTTTTATATGGGTGGAGCGCGGTCTCTGGGGGAATGGCAAAAACGGCGGAGTGCAAAAGTGAGGACTATAACGGCAAAACAGGTGGGATACACAAACTGCAGGCAATTGACGGCAGGAAAAGTTGTCGAGATATCAGCTGTGCGATGGTGGGCAACGGCGCAGATAGCACAATCATCGTCGTGGTCCTGATCGTCGTCATGGTGATGGAAGGCTACCGCCAGCACAGAGTATAACATCAGCATCGTCAACGCGAGAGCAATGAACTGCCAAAAGCGTTTTCCGGATGGAACCTGGTGGCTGGTTATGTTGATTGGTGTCTTCATTCTTATTGAAGTAGAAGTCATTTACATATATTTGTCAAGCGTGCCGAGACAAAAAGCATCCGGGAACGATAGGTGAACCGTGGGGGTTACTTCCAGTCCAAAAGTTTGAAAGGTGGTTTCCCAGAGTATATTTTGACATTTTCTTGATATCTTTTGCCCACATATTGACACCTAATTTATCTCCTCCCTGCTAACCTAGCCCTGTAAACAGGATAAGTGCGTTTACGAAGTTATTTCTGCCAAAAGACGCAAAATAACTTCTATTTACTAAAATTCATGGAAGAACAACGAGCAGGGAGAGCACAACCATGAAAGCCTATCTGTTCAACGTCGAAACCGGTCTCTACCAGGGTGAAACATTTGAAGAAGCTGATATGCTTCATAATGAGGAAGGTATCACCTCAATTCCTCCACCTGACTATGAACATGGTCAGGTACCGGTGTTCGATCGCCGGAAGAATGGATGGGCCGTAATACCGGTTACCATCGCCAAGCAATTGCTTCATCTTAATGATCAAGCGGGATCGATCCGCACGTCACACCCGAGTCCGCCCTACTGCAGGTGCCACGTGTTGCCAAGGCGCGCGGCGTATCTGAAAAAAGCCGTTACTCAAGCTGCCGAGGGGCGACAGTTGGGCTTTTTGGGAGAGCCAAGGGTGAATGTGCTTGAATTGAACGTGAAGTTGGATATATTGAAGTAGTAGCTTTAAGAAAAGTTTAAAAAGGAGAAGAGTATGAAAAATGTAAAAATCGTGGCGGTGGCAGCGATGATCGCAGCATTGGCTTGCGGATCAGCAATGGCCGGTCCCTCAGGACAGATCAACATCCCTTCCACCGATGCAAAAGGGTTGAAAGAAGTTACTATCAGCGTTAACAACAATGCCAGATTTTCCACGGCAGCCGATGCCGGCTCCAATTTGTTTGATGTCGGTGTTGTTACCGGTTTGCTGCCGTATGAAAAGGTGAAAATAGAAGTAGGCGCTGACTACGGAACTCTTGGCTTCCCCGCCACCAAGCAGCCTATGACATATAACGCGAAACTGGCGACAGCCGAAGATGCCCTGTTTACCTGGATGCCGGCTTTTGCCATCGGTGGATATAACCTTGGCAAGGTTGCTCCTGCCACAGCCCCTACTATATCAAATGCTCAAAACATACTCTACGCTCTTACCGCCAGAACCTTTCCCAAAGTTGGCCGGTTCTCAGTAGGCGGATATTCAGGAGACAAGACCGCACTGGTTAATGCCGCAGGCAATAAGGACAATACCGGTGTTCTTGCTTCCTGGGACCGTACCATCTCTGAAGTATCGGACAAGCTGTGGCTCGGCGTCGACTTCATGAGCGGTAAAAACGGCGATGGCGAAATAAGCGTTGGCGGCTCATGGGCTTTTTCCAAGCAAATTACCCTGCTGACCGGAGTAACTTTCTATAACGAGTCCGTAACTGGTGGTAAACCGGCGTTTACCACGCAGCTGAGCATCAATCTTCCCTAGTTGTTCATCCTGAATCCTGGGGCGGTTTACCGCCCCCTATCCTTTGTAGTTTGGTTGGAAACGAGCCGGTATCAGACAGATAGGAGAAAATGCCATGCGACTATTCCTGATTATTATAATATTCCTGTTCACCACCCCTGTTGTTTGGGCGGTATCTGTGCCACCACATGTTCCTCAGGCAGCGCTTGAAGAATTTATCTCCGTGGAGCCTGTCAAGTTGCGCGAGTCTCAAGGCACAAACAATCCAGCATCCATTCCGAAGTCTTGGAAGCTCATCAGTGTTTCCGAAGGTGAAAAGACTAATTCCAGCAAGTTGTGGTTCCAGGATTCTGATGGTTCTATTTACCTGCTGCAAGGGTTTACAGCACAGAATAAATTTTTTATTCACGAAAACATGTTTAAAATTCCGGCAAAATGATCTTGCTCAGGAGCGATGATGACCAGTAACGGTGACGAACGCCCGTCCCCCGAGGCGATGCTCAGGCTGGCCCAAGCCGAAGAAGTTACCGCGGAGCTGGGCAAGTTGAAGATTTTTCTCGGCTACGCCGCCGGGGTCGGCAAGACCTATGCCATGCTGGAGGCGGCCCGCCAGCGCAAGAAGGACGGTCGTAACGTGGTGATCGGCTACGTCGAATCCCACGGTCGTGCCGAGACCGACGTCTTGCTGGAAGGGCTGGAACTCTTACCGCGCAAGGAAGTCCGCTACATGGAGGTTGCTCTCCAGGAGATGGACATCGACGCGATCCTGGACCGCAAACCGCAGGTCGTACTGGTGGACGAACTGGCTCACAGCAACGCCCCCGGTTCAAGGCATGAAAAACGCTGGCAGGATGTGGAAGAGATCCTAGAGGCCGGGATCGATGTCTACACTACGGTCAACATCCAGCATTTCGAGAGCCTGAACGACGTGGTAGCACAAATCACCGGCATCATCGTGCGTGAGACCGTACCGGACCGCCTGCTTGATTTGGCCTTCGAGATCAAGCTGATCGATATCCCTCCTGAAGATCTGCTGCAGCGTCTGCACGAGGGGAAAATCTATATCCCCGATCAGGCCGCCAAGGCGATCGAAAAGTTCTTCCGCCCCGGCAACCTGATGGCCCTGAGAGAGCTTTCCTTACGGAGGACCGCCTCAAGGGTGGACGATCAGATGCGGGCCTACATGGAGACCCAGTCCATTGCCGGACCGTGGGCGACGGCAGAGCGGCTGCTGGTCTGCGTCAGCGGCAGCCCTTACAGCGAAAAACTGATCCGCGCCACCTGCCGCCTGGCCGAGGAATTGAAGGGTCAGTGGTTTACGGTCTATATCGAAACACCGGCAGTCAGTCGTCACGTTCGGGAGAACCGTGAACATATATGGCGTGACCTGCGTCTGGCCGAGGGGCTGGGGGCCCAGGTTGCGACCGTCACCGCCACCGACATAACCGATGCGGTTATGGAATACGCCACCCGGCACAACATTACCAAGATCGTGATGGGTAAACCGACCAAGCCCAACTGGCGCAAAATTCTGCATACGCCGATCGTGGATCGCGTTATCCGCAGAAGCGGTGCCATAGATGTCGTTATCGTCAGCTTCGAACCGGAGAAATCCGCCGGGTCTGCTCCTTCCGTGCATAGGCGCCGCACTCCGTTTGAATTGCGCGGGTATGCGGCAAGCCTTGCTCTTGTTGCAGCCGCCACGGTGTTGTGCGAACTGCTGCGCCCCTTCCTGGCGCCGACCAACATGGTCATGTTCTATCTGCTGGCCGTTGTTGTCGCCTCGGTGCGGCTCAGCCGTAAACAAGCCATCGCCACCGCCTTCCTTGGCGTACTGGCCTTCGATTTTTTCTTTATCCCTCCTCGCATGACGTTTGCCGTGGCCGATACCCAGTATCTGCTCACCTTTCTGGGGCTGTTTGTTGTAGGGGTCGTCATCAGTACCCTGGTAGCCCGCTCAAAAGAACGAGCCGAGGTGATGCGGGCCCGCGAGGTGCATACCGCCAGCCTCTACTATCTGAGCCGCGACTTGGCCGCATCCGTTGATACCGATGCTGTTCTGAAGGCGGTGATCAGTAATGTGGAAGAGGCTTTGACCGCTCAGGTGGTAATGTTTTTGCCGGAGGGGGAACGGCTCAATATCATGGCGGCCAGCGAGGGACTGGAGCTGGATATCAAGGAGCAGGCCGTTGCCGATTGGGCTTTCCGCAACAATCACCCGGCCGGGAGAGCAACGGATACGCTCGTATCCGCCGACTTGATCTATCTTCCCCTGCAGACCCCGGCAACGGTTCTGGGGGTCATGGGGGTCCGACTTGAGAACGAGTTTGCCTATCACGCCCAGGATAATCGTCGTTTGTTGGATGCCTTCGCAACTCAGGCTGCTATGGCCATGGAGCGGATCCGCTTCTCCCGCCAGGCGGAACAGGCCCAGATAATAGAGGCCCGGGAAAATCTGGAGCGTGCCCTGTTGAACTCTATTTCTCACGACCTGCGCACACCTCTGGTCTCGGTGACCGGGGTCCTCTCCAGTCTGAAGGAAGGTGGCGCTCATTTAAGTGACAAAGCTCGTCACGAGCTGCTTGAGACGGCCTGCAGTGAAGCGGAACGTCTCAATCGTTTTGTCGGCAACCTGTTGGACATGACCCGCATCGAGGCCGGTGCGGTCAGGCTGAACTCGGAATTGTGCGACGTTCAGGATCTGGTCGGATGCGCCCTGGCTGCCTTGGAGGCACGCATGGGCAGCAGAGAGGTGGCGTTCAAGATGCTGCCGGTTATGCCGTTGGTGCCGATGGATCTGGTACTGATGACCCAAGTGTTGGTAAACCTGCTCGATAACAGCCTGAAGTATACGCCGTCCGGAAGGGAGATCGAGGTAGCTGCATCTACCGAGGGGGCCTGGCTGGTACTGGAAGTGACCGATCGGGGTCCCGGTGTCCCTGAGCATGACCTGAAGCGGGTCTTTGATAAGTTTTATCGCATTCCGATTCCCGAAGGCGCCGGCGGTACCGGATTGGGGCTGTCGATCTGCAAGGGGATCGTCGAAGCCCATGGCGGGAGGATCAACGCCGAAAACCGTACCGGCGGAGGACTGAAAATAATAATGCGTTTGCCGTTACAGAGCCCTGATGAACAGGATAAGTGAGTAGATCAAAAGACCCTCCGAAGTTCTTCATTTCCAGTATGCAATTGACAATCAAGCCGGTTACAGTATAGATATATAGAAGCTTTAACCTGGGATATCCATTTGTGGAGGACGCTCCACACCAGTATAAGGGCTGTAGAAAAGCTCCGGCGGCCAATGCCTCACGGGCTTTTTTATCAGTCCAGTCTATTGGGTTTTACGGAGTAGTAGTTGAATAATTCAAACCATCTCATGGGCAGGCAGCCGATTCTAAACGGGCTTGAAGAGGTCGTAGGCTATGAGCTGCTCTTCCGCTCGCCGCAATCTACTTCTTCGGCGGCCATACAGAACTCTTCCCAGGCCACATCCAGTGTCATCCTTGATCTGCTTTCCCACTTCGGAGTCCGTGAAATCCTCGGCATTCATCGGGGATTCATTAATGTGGATGCCGATATGCTTATGAATGAGGCGTTGGATCTGTTGCCGACAGACATGATCGGCCTGGAACTGCTGGAAGATGTTGCGATTTCTCCGGACATTATTGATCGATGCCGCAAACTAAAAGCCAAAGGGTTTGTTTTGGCCCTTGACGATCATCGCTATTCCCCGGCGTACGGGGAACTCTATGCCGGGATAATAGATATTGTTAAAATCGACCTGATTGCAACACCGCTGGAAGAATTATACAAGGATGTCGATCAGTTGCGCCGCTATCCGGTCAAGCTTCTTGCAGAAAAGGTTGATAGCAGACATGTGTATCTCCGGTGTCGCAGGATGGGATTCGAACTTTTTCAGGGATACTTTTTTGCCCGTCCGTCACTGATGCAGAAGTCCCGGATGGAAAATTCGTCCGCAACATTTTTCAAGTTGATGCAGCAATTAGCAAATGATGCCGAAATTGATGAAATTGAGGAAACCTTCAAACAGAGTCCGGCGCTCACCTATAAACTGTTGCTGCTGGTAAATTCGGTCGCCTGTTCCACGCGGGAGAAGATCCGCACTGTCCGTCACGCGATCACTCAAGTAGGATTTGATCATCTGACTCGTTGGGTGCAGCTTTCGGTATTTGCTTCCGATGTCGGTTCAGGATTAAATGATGCTCTCCTTGAAATGGCGGCGGTACGTGCGGCATTCATGGAGGAGATGGCCAGATTCGAGCCTCAGAGCCCGCGCCTGTTACGCTATGCGCAGCCCGATCAGGCTTTCATGGTCGGCACGCTCTCGATGCTGAAAGACATCTACGATGTTGATATGAAGGAAATTGTGACAAATCTTAATTTGACCGATGAGATTCAGGATGCCCTGATCAACCGGGGAGGGGATCTCGGGACCCTTCTCTGTCTGGCTGAAATGCTGGAACTGCTTCAACTTGACGAGATGGCGGAGAGTCTTGAAAAACTTCATATCTCAATTGATGCTGTTATGTCCTGTCAGAAAAAAGCTTACAATTGGCGGAACAAGCTGGACCTTTAGCACCTACCCGTTACCCTGCCGTAAAATAAAACTTACGCCCCTTCCATGTCTTATTTCTCCATTATCCCAGAAAAAACATTTGAACCGCAAAGACGCAACCAGAAGTAGGCGCTTCTAAGCGAGATCGCAAAGTAAAATCAGGTGTTTATCTGACTATAAGCCTACACCTGATTGGTTCGGAGCTTCATACTCATTAGTATTTGAATTTCTTTGCGCTCTTTGCGCCTTTGCGGTAACTGACTGCCGTTTTTAGGATTATTGCTTTCCAAACTGGATTTTTATTCCAAGTGGCACACCTCATGCTAGTCCTTTTGTACGGAGGAAAGCGACCATGAGTAAATCCATACTGATTTGTGACGACGAACCGTTAATAAGAGCGAGCCTGAAAAGCATGCTGGTCGATCTCGGCTTCGATGAAATTCTGGAGTGTGGAGACGGCGCAAAGGCCGTGGAAATGGCTTTGGGATGTTTCCCGGACATGGCGATTCTGGATGTTGCCATGCCCGGCATGGACGGGATAACCGCGGCGGTAGAGATCAGGAAAAAACTGAAAATCCCGATCATGCTGCTGACAAGCGCCTGTGACGGTGCGACTGTAAAACGGGCATCGGCAAACGGAATTGCCGCTTATTTAACCAAACCCCTCCGTCAGCAGGATCTTTTGCCGGCCATAGAAATTGCTCTGCATCATGTTGAAGAGGTTGAAAACCTGAAAGAAAAAATCGATGATCTGCGCGAACTTATCGAGAATCGCAAAATCATTGAAAAAGCCAAGGGTCTCGTGATGGAAAAGAACCGCGTGCCGGAAGCCGAGGCTTATCGAATCATGCAGAAGGATGCGATGGACAAACGCAAAACATTGCGGCAGGTTGCGGACAGGATTTTGAAAGAAGGGTAAAACTGCAGGGTCAAGGGGCAAGGAAAGGCCAAAAGCTTGGTCTTGCTATCCTCCGCCCTTGCCCCTTGCCCCTAAAAAGCCCTTCCAACCGGACTTGCCGCAATCAAGTGATCAACCATAACCTCTATCTCGGCAATTACCCTGCCGTCCATCTTCTTCAGCCATCGTTTCGGAATTGAATCCATGCCATAATAGGCACCTGCCAGCATTCCGCAGATGGCACCGGTTGTATCGGCATCGCCACCTTGATTGACTGTCCCCACCAGACATTCTTCAAAGCTTCTTCCGCGAAAAAACCAATGAAACACGGTCTGCATGGTATCTACGACATATCCTGTCGCCAGACCGCGATACGGCTCAAAGACAAAGGTTGGGAACCTGGCCGTCAGCCCATCCACATGGCGGCGCAGGCGGCTTTTTTCGGCCCCGCAGAGCGCCATGTGCAGAAGCTGACCAAGGCAAAGGCAGGCGGCATCCGAAACCGGATTGTTATGAGTAATGTGGGCTTGCTCAAGTATATACTTTGCCAGCAGCACTTCATCGGGGAGCGAAAAAAGAGCCGCCGGCAGGAGGCGCATGGCAGCACCGTTACCGGCATCCCATTCGTTTGGCGGCGATTCCAGACGTCCATGCAGAAGGTAGGCGCGGATCCCCTTACGACAGGTGTCGCCGCAATCGACCGGACGCGATTTGAGCCATGCGGCAAAGTTGTCGGCAACCGCCTCCAGCGACCAGGTCTGGTTTTTTACAATAGCGCGGGCAATACAGAGCGCCATCTCGGTATCGTCAGTCACCTGTCCCGGCTTCAGCCGCAACCAGCCGCCGCCGATAATCTCCCGGAAGGTGCCGTATTTTGCGGCAATTTCGGATGCGGTCATGAACTCGACCGTGGCACCCAGAGCATCACCGATCGCCATGCCGATGAAGGCGGCACGGGCATGATTGCGGATTTCTTCGAGGTTGTACTTGCTGAACATATGAAATTCCTTTTGCCACAGAGACGCAGCGTCACGGAGTACATGCAATACATAAACCACTCTGACTGCACAAATATAATGCAAATTGATACAAACAATTATGTCAAATGTTGATTTCATCATCCTTTAGTTAATTAAAGTCAGGCGTTTTTATCCTGTTTCACTCAGTGTCTCCGTGCCTCCGTGGCAAATTTTTTAATAATGGCACATTCTATGCTGTAACAGTGTCAGTACCGGCAACGATGCCCGTGGGATTCCCTCCCGCGGGCATTTTTCATTTTGGGAGGTAGATAATCATGGCAACTGCATGTGAAATGAAGAACAAGATTCAGGGGCATCCCTGCTTCGGCGGCAACCACCATAAGAACGGGCGGATGCATCTGGCTGTCGCGCCCAAATGCAATATCAAGTGCGGCTACTGCTCTCGAAAGCACGACTGCGCCAACGAGTCCCGCCCCGGAGTGACCAGCAGACTGCTGACTCCCGAAGAGGCGATCATCAAAGTACGCGAGGTCATGGCCAGCCCGGTAGTCGGGCCGATTATCAAGGTTGTCGGCATCGCCGGCCCCGGAGATCCGCTGGCCAATGAAGAGACTTTCGAGACGTTCCGGCTGGTCAAGCAGGAATTCCCTCACCTGATGCTCTGCATGAGCACCAACGGCCTGCTGCTTCCCGAATCAATCGACCGGCTCTACGAGTTAGGTCTCCACAGCCTGACAGTGACGATTAACGCAATCGATCCGGAAGTCGGTGCGCAGATTTATCGTCACATCATCTATCATGGCAGGCATTACACCGGAGTAGAGGCGGCAACAATCCTGATTGCCAACCAGCTTGAAGGGGTAAAGCGCGCCGGAGAGTTGGGGATGACGATCAAAATTAATTCCGTTCTGACACCAGGGATCAACGATGCGCAAATTCCCCTGATTGCAGCACGGGTCAAGGAATTAGGAGCGTTTGTCATGAACGTGATGCCGATAATTCCCCAGGCCGAGCTGGCTCACATTTCGCCCCCCAGCGAAGAGTATATAACAGGAATAAGGAAGGCCAACGAGGGGATCATCGGCCAGTTTGCTCACTGCAAGCAGTGCCGGGCCGACGCCATAGGTCTGATCGGCAAGGATCTGAACATGACCATAGCCGAATCGGCCTGTCCCACACCATGATAATCGAGTCTTTCCGCATGGAGGACATGGCGCCATTCCTGAAGCTTGCGACAGAGGAAAACTGGGTGGCGGAACCTTGGGAGTTCGAGTTTCTACTATCCGATTTCCCACAGGGATGTTTTGCAGCACGAGCGGATAACGGAGAAACCGTCGGTTTTGTGACCGCATTGCTCCATGAACGGAGCGGCTGGATCGGCAATCTGATTGTTGCCGAGCAATTTCGTGGCAGGGGGATCGGGGCAGGGTTGTTCAGAAACGCAGTCGAGGCGTTGCAGTCGTCAGGAGCAGAGACAGTCTGGCTGACCGCCTCGAAATCAGGTGCCCCGCTTTATGAAAAGCACGGTTTTACCGGCATTGACACGATTATCCGCTGGGTCGGAACGGGACGGCAACAGCACGCTCCCGATTCAGCGCCGGAGAAATGCGCCGGTTTGGCAAGCGTGTCATATGATATCGACACTCATGCCTGGAGTGACCGCCGTACTGCGCTGCTCGATGCAACCTCGCGTCGCGGCACTCTCCTTCAAAATGGATCAGGATTCATAGTTATGCAGCCATGCGGCAATTCCGTACAGATAGGGCCATTTTCAGCGTTGGATGACACGACTGCAGAACGTCTGTTTGAAGATGCATTCAGAACCATACCTATGGGAACAAAAGTATTAGTTGACGCTCCAACTTCGAATCGCACGGCACTTCGACTCTTTAACCGCAGAAACATGAAGATTGCCGGCAGTAATCTGCTGATGTATGCGGGCATGAAACCTGATTATCGGTCGGAGTTGATCTATGGGCTGGCGACGATGGGGAGTAGCGGGTAGAAATACGTGGGTCATCGGGAGGCGATCATGAATACAAATCAGACAATCATCATTGACGACACCACCCTGCGGGACGGCGAACAGACCGCCGGCGTGGTTTTTTCCCGCCGGGAAAAGATTGCCATCGCCCGCATGCTTGACTCCATCGGTGTCGGGGAGATCGAGTGCGGCATCCCGGCCATGGGAAAAGAAGAGCAGGATTCCATCCGCGCCTTGGTCGACCTGGGTTTGAACGCCCGTCTGATTACCTGGAACCGGGCACTGCTGCCTGAAATCAAGGCAAGTATTGCCTGTGGCGTGCAGGCGGTAGATATTTCGCTATCGGTATCCGATCAGATGATCGCCCATAAACTGCGAAAAAACCGTGAAGCGGTCAAGGAACAGCTGAAAGTCGCGCTCGGTTTTGCCAAACAGCATGACCTCTACGTATCGGTCGGGGGCGAGGATGCCAGCCGTGCGGACATGACTTTTCTGGTGGAGCTGATGGAGATCACTCGCGCCATGGGTGGCGACCGCTTCCGTTTCTGCGATACGCTCGGTATCATGGACCCTTTTACGATGTTCGACAAAGTGGCGTTTCTAAGACAGGCGGTACCCGACGTTGATATCGAGGTGCATACCCACAATGATTTGGGAATGGCTACCGCTAACGCCATCGCCGGCATCCGCGCCGGCGCGAAGTTTGTCAACACCACGATTAACGGCCTTGGCGAAAGGGCTGGAAATGCCGCCCTTGAAGAGGTGGTGATGGGGCTCAAGCATGCCTGCAATATAGAAACCGGTATCGACACCCACCGTTTCAGGGAGATGTCGCTCTTTGTCGCCAAAGCTTCCCATCGACCGCTGTCAGTTTCGAAACCGGTAGTTGGTTCACGGGTTTTTGCCCATGAATCGGGGCTGCATGCCGACGGCGTCATCAAGGATCCACATAATTACGAAGGGTTCGACCCGGCCGAGGTCGGTTTGACCCGCAGTATAGTGGTCGGCAAGCATTCAGGCACCGGCGGATTGATTGAGCGTTATCGCAGCATGGGTATCGCAGTTGACCGCATCCGGGCCGTGCCGTTACTTGAAATGACGCGAGCCATGTCGTGCCGTCGCAAGAGGGATCTGACAAACTGTGAACTGATGGGAATTTATCTTGAGAATAAAACGCTGCCAAAGGCAGCTTAAGGAGAGAACTTATGTGCAATACAGGAACTTCATTTGTACCGATTGCTGAAGCGGCACGACTTCTGGAAACAACCGAAATGCGAGTGCTGATGATGCTCAAGAAGAGTGAATTGCAGGGAAAAGTTGAAGATGATGCATGGTATGTGGACCGTTCTTCACTGCAGCTCTGCGACAAACCGAAAGCGGCTGACATTGTCAAACCGGGCTGCGGCGGTGGCTGTGGCAGTGGTTGCGGCGGACATTAGCAGGGAGGTGTATCATGGCACTTATAGTCAAAGCATCAGACCTGAAATTCAGATACCCGCGTGACGTTGCCAATCGGGATGAACCCAAGTTTTCCGGCCTGCCCGACCCCGCGCCCTTCAACCGTCACGACCTCTACGAGATCCTGCCGATACTGTCAGCGGTCATGAATGAGTTGGAAAGCGTTGACGGCGAGGTGCTGCATCTGATCGAGGATATTCTCAACGTGATGCCGAGTTTTATTACCACCAGGGGGGAGGTCTTCGATTATCTGCGGGGATCGGCCGTCGAATGTTTGAGACGGTAGGCGACATCTGGGAGTATGCAGGCCGGGGAGAGATCACCGTCATTACCACCAACGGGTCGCTGACCAGGGATGGGCGTGCGGTCTTCGGGCGCGGTGTCGCGAAACAGGCGCTGCTCCGTTTTCCAGGTCTTGATAAAAAATTAGGCGCGTTGCTGGCAGAACTGGGGAGTGTCGTATTCGACCTCGGGTGCGGTATCGTCACGTTTCCGGTGGAAGAGACTGCATGGTCACAGCCTGATTTGCGGATCATCTCCCGTTCGGCGCACGAACTGCGGCTTCTGGTGGACCATTCAGGATGGCAGCGGATTGTCGTGCCCCGCCCCGGCTGCGGTGGCGGTGGTCTTGCGTGGCACGATGTGCGGCCAATCCTTGAAACACATTTTGATCATCGCTTTCTTGTAATCAGTCAAGAAGACAGTTAGATGTGCTAAGGAAGAATCCTTTCAGGGTTACTCCATCTGTTCAACCTTTAGAGCAAAAGTCAACTCCAACCCTGCCAACGGGTGGTTGCCATCCAGTGTCACCTCCACATCTCCAACGGCGGTTACAACCATTATCCGTGATTCTCCACCCTTGAACTCGATGCTTAATTTCTGACCAACGATGATCTCTTTTCCGGCAGGAAAGGTATGTCGTGGAACCTGGATGATGTTCTCCTGACGGCGCGGACCGTATGCCTCTTCGGCGGAGAGCACAATATTTTTCACCTCCCCGGCGCGCATGCCGACGATCGCCCGCTCCAAAGCCGGAAAAAGCTGGTCGGTTCCAATGGTAACCGTCAACGGACCCTGCTCTTCGGTGCTGTGAAATATTCTGCCGTTGTCAAGTGTGCCGATGTAACTGATAGTGACGGTACGGCCTATCGCTGCTTGAGTCATAGTCAGGTCTCCTTTTCGCTACTGATTGAACAGCTTCTTTGCAGTGTCTCGATCAAGTGGTTCCATTTGCAGACGCTCCACGGTTCTGAATATCGTCTATATGCAACTTCGTGGCCGGTTCTGAATCAAAAAAACAGCCATTCCATAATTTATCCTGAACTGGTTGTGTACCGTTTGCTGCCCGGCTGATTAAATTATCAGCATCTGCCTCAGTTGCTGGCGCATCCCTGTCACCAAGTGCCCCTCAAAATCAGCTTATTTATTGGGCATAAATTTATAATATACTGTTATTTAAAAGTAAATTTAACTTGGCACGTCCTATGCTTTATCGAATTCAAGCAGCATGCAGTACGATTTGTTACATAAAAGTTTGTTCAGGCAATGGCGCCTCCGAAATACCGGGGCGTCTTTTTTGTTGCCCCTAACCAAAAGAAAATAGTTCGTTCACGAAACTTTCTGCAACGAACGCAGAAATTTCTAACTTACTAAAACCAAGAGGCTCACGGATTGGTGAGCGAAAGGAGCATCACAATGAGACAGATAGCAATTTACGGTAAGGGCGGCATCGGCAAATCAACTACAACCCAGAATACGGTAGCGGGGCTTGCTTCTCTCGGCAAGAAGGTCATGATCGTCGGCTGCGACCCCAAAGCTGACTCAACCCGTCTGATCCTGCACGCCAAGGCACAGAATACGGTTATGGATCTGGTGCGCGAACTGGGAACCGTTGAGGATTTGGAGCTGCAGGACGTCATGAAGGTCGGTTACGGCGATATCAAATGTGTCGAGTCGGGTGGACCCGAGCCGGGTGTGGGTTGCGCCGGTCGTGGTGTCATCACCGCCATCAACTTTCTGGAAGAGAATGGCGCATATACCCCTGACCTGGACTTTGTCTTCTACGACGTATTGGGAGATGTTGTATGCGGCGGATTCGCGATGCCGATCCGTGAAGGTAAAGCTGAAGAAATTTACATCGTAACCTCCGGCGAAATGATGGCCATGTACGCTGCCAACAACATCTCCAAAGGTATCCTCAAATATGCTTCTTCCGGTAAAGTTCGTCTTGCCGGCCTGATATGCAACGCCAGAAAGACCGATATGGAATTCGAGCTGATTTCCGAGCTTGCCCGTCGTCTCGGCACTCAGATGATCCACTTCGTCCCCCGCGATAACCAGGTTCAGAGAGCCGAACTGCGCAGAATGACCGTTATCGAGTACTCACCGGAGCATCCACAGGCACAGGAATACCTGACTCTGGCCCAGAAGATTAACGACAACAAGATGCTGGTTGTGCCGACCCCGCTGGAGATGGAAGAGCTGGAAGAGCTGCTGATGAAGTTCGGCATCATGGAAGAAGAAGATGAAAGCATCGTTGGAGTAGCCGAACAGGCAGCAGCATAGTATCCAAACAGGTTCAAGCAGAGGCTGGATTGAGCCTCTCACCAAAACAGGAGACATATTATGTCAGATAAAATACGTAAAATTGAAGGTATAACCAAGGAATCGACAGAGGCCTTGATCGCTGAAACCCTATCGGTATATCCCGAAAAAGCCAGAAAGAAGCGCGCTCCGCACCTTGGCGCCAATGACCAGGGATCCGGCTCCGCCTGCGTCAAGTCCAACAAGAAAACCGTTCCCGGCGTGATGAGTGCCCGAGGCTGCGCCTACGCAGGAGCTAAGGGTGTCGTCTGGGGGCCGATCCGCGACATGGTGCATGTATCGCACGGTCCGGTCGGCTGCGGTTGGTACTCCTGGGGCACACGCCGTAATATGATGAGCGGCATCACCGGCGTTACCAGCTTTCCAATGCAGTTCACCTCCGATTTCCAGGAAAAGGACATCGTCTACGGCGGCGACAAGAAGTTGAAGACTTTGCTGGCAGAAGCTCACGACCTGTTCCCGCTGGCCAAGGGGATCTCGGTCCTCTCCGAATGCCCGGTCGGTCTGATCGGCGACGATATCACCCAGGTTGCCAAGACATCCTCCAAAGAGTTGGACATCCCGATCATCCCCTGCAACTGCGAGGGTTTCCGCGGTGTGTCGCAGTCGCTTGGCCACCACATCTCCAACGACACCATTCGCGACTACATCATCGGTACCCGCGAGTTTGCCGAACCGGAAAGCCCCTATGACATCGCCCTGATCGGCGAATACAACATCGGCGGCGACGCCTGGTCAACCAAACCACTGCTCGAAGAGTGCGGTCTCAACGTCAAGGCTGTCTGGACCGGCGACGGCGAACTGGACAAAATCGCCGCTACCCATAAGGTGAAGCTCAACGTCATCCACTGCTACCGTTCCATGAACTACATGTGCAAGGTGATGGAAGAGAAGTACGGCATTCCCTGGACCGAGCTCAACTTCTTCGGGCCGACCAAGATCAAGGAGAGCTTGCGCAAACTCGCCGAGCTGTTCGATGACAACATCAAGGCCAAGGTGGAAGCCGTGATCGCCAAATACGACCCGATCATGCAGGCGATCATCGAAGAATACAAGCCGCGCCTGGACGGCAAAAAGGTCATGCTGCTGGTGGGCGGCCTCCGTCCGCGCCACACCATCGGCGCCTATGAAGACCTCGGCATGGATTGCGTCGGCTCCGGGTACGAATTCGCCCACAACGACGACTACGACCGCACCGCTCCGGAAATGCCGGATGCTACGGTTGTCTACGATGACCCGTCAGAGTACGAGTTTGAGAAGTTTGCCGATGCCTTGAAGCCTGACCTGATCGGTTCGGGAATCAAGGAAAAATATGTATTCCAGAAGATGGGGATCCCGTTCCGCCAGATGCACAGCTGGGACTACTCCGGTCCCTACCACGGTTACAAGGGCTTCGAGGTATTTGCCCGCGATGTGGATATGGCAATTAATAGCCCGACCTGGAAACTCGTAAAAGCACCATTCTGAGTCGGAAGGAAACTACAAAATCTGCCGTGATAGAGATTGCTATCCGGAGAGGAGATATACCATGTCAAACTTACTAGAACTTGAAGTCAAAAAGATTGTTGAAACCACACCTGAAGAGATTGAAAAGGTTCAGAACTGGATCAACACAGAAGAATATAAAGAGAAAAACTTTGCCCGTCAGGCGCTGGTGATAAACCCGGTTCACGCCTGTCAGCCGTTGGGAGCCCAGTTGGCTGCCCACGGTTTTGAAGGGACACTTCCTTTCGTTCATGGTTCTCAGGGGTGCGCTTCCTACTACCGCTCGACGTTGAACCGTCATTTCCGCGAGCCTGCCCCGGCGGTATCCGATTCGATGACGGAAGACGGCGCGGTGTTCGGCGGGCAGAACAACCTCCACGAAGGTCTGGAAAACGCCAACGCCATCTACAAACCAAAGATGATTGCGGTGTTCACCTCCTGCATGCCGGAAGTTATCGGTGACGACCTGACCGCCTTTATCAAGAACGCCAAACAGAAGAACTGCGTGCCCAAAGATATGCCGGTTCCTTACGCCAACACCCCCAGCTTCAACGGCACCCATATTCATGGCTACGACTCGATGCTGGTTTCGATCCTGCAGACCCTCACCGAGGGAAAACAGATTGAAGGACGCTGTACCGGCAAGCTGAACCTGATCGCCGGCTGCGACTTCAATACTGGTGACTACCGTGAGTACAAGCGAATTCTGAAGGAATTCGGCGTTCCGTACACGATGCTGGCTGACATCTCCGACACTTTTGATTCACCCGCAGACGGCACGTATCATGTCTACGCCGGCGGCACCAAACTGGAAGACGCCGCCGATTCAATCAACGGCAAGGCCACCATCGCCATCGGTCCGTATGCCACACCGAAGACCTTCGGCTGGATCAAGGACAACTACTCCGGTAAGCATGTCACCATGCCGATGCCGATCGGTATCGAAAAGACCGATGCCTTCGTCATGAAGGTCGCTGAACTGTTCGGCAAGGAAGTTCCTGCTTCACTGAAAAACGAGCGCGGCCGCGCTGTTGATGCCATTACCGATTCGCACCAGTACATGCACGGCAAGAAATTTGCCGTCTACGGCGACCCGGATTATCTGATGGGCTATGTTTCCTTCCTCCTGGAAATGGGCGCCATTCCGTATCACATCCTTTGCAGCAGAGGCAGCAAGAAGGTTGAGAAGGAAATACAGGCGCTGCTTGATACCTCTATGTACGGCAAGGAGGGCAAAATCTACATGAACAAGGATCTTTGGCATCTGCGCAGCCTGCTGATGACCGATCCGGTCGATGCCGTTATCGGCGACAGCCACGGCAAATTCGCCACCCGCGACGCCAAAATACCGCTGTTCCGCTTCGGTTTCCCGGTATTCGACCGGGTCAACAAGCACCGCTACCCATTGATCGGCTACCAGGGTATGATCAACATGGTAACCGAGATCTGCAACAAGTTTATCGATATCAAGGATGAGACGTGTGAGGATCAGTATTTTGAGTTGATGCGGTAATATTCACTTACATGTTTTGCTGTCTAAAGGGCGCACCGTTTCACGTGGTGCGCCTTTTTGCGTCTTGTCTCCGATTGCATTCATCGAGGGCAGGAGAGTATAGTGCTGACGGATATTATCCCGTGGAGGTTCCAACCCGATGCCGATGACAATTTTTGAGGCGATGAGCGGTAACATCAGCTCCTTACTTGGAGGTGCCGAGGTGGTACTTTCCCCGGTTTCCGAACGTCCACTCCATGAGGTATTCACTATTTCCCTTCCGGTCGTGACGGACGGACGAGAGTTCATGTTCAGTGCAACTCGTAAAGGCATTCCGTTCACACGTCTTGAAGAGTCGTTCTGCGATGAACTGCTGACCGCATTTGCCATGCTATACAGCGGCTTCAAGCAAGAGGGATATGCGGCACAATTCAGGACGGCTCTTGTTGCCTCCATTATGGACATCACCGTTGCCCGTTCCCTGCGCGGGGATCACCGCAAGGGCTTCTGGCCGATTCAGCAGCTAATTCAACTGCTAAAGAGTCTTTCCTATCAGAAATACGAAGGCAAGCCGGCCACCACCGGCGTGATCATCCATCGCACGACCCCGACAGAGCTCCGTAACCTGATGAAACAGCGGAAACATACCCTGGTGCCGCTGAAAAGTTCACAAAGTATCGGCCCCGGTTTTTTTGACAACCCCCTGACTTATCGTTTTATCGACGGCACGAACCTGTTTTTTCTGGCCGGCATCCAGATGCAGGTAAACGGCATCGTCACGCTGTCCGGCGCTGCTCTCCAGAACGAGGTGGAGCGACAGACTCAGCGGGAGATATTTTCTCTTATCAGGAGAAGCGGGGCGGGCGCATTTGCCGTAACGGTGAACGAGGCTTCGGATATAGAAGTACTCACCAGCCCCGCCCGGATCATGGTTCGGAGAAAAGGGGTGTGGAGCATCTTCGATCCGGATATCTTCCGGGCGTTTTTGTCGGACTGTATCGAGGCGGAGGCGGCGGAAGATCTTATCTGGACGCTCTATGCGCTCTCCAAGATGCGCTATGGCACCGTTGTCATGATCTACGGCGGCAGTGGGCGGAAACTTGCCGAGCTGAAAAAAGGGGCTGTCGGTGGTGCCGATCCGATAGGCCGCCTGCTGATTGAGCGGGTGAAAAAGAAGGGTGTCGGCGAACTGAAGCAGTCAGGAACGCTCCTCAGGATTTTGTCATCTGACGGCATTACCGTGTTCAACTCGAAGGGAAAATTGGTTGATACCGGTTTCATCATCGATACGTCCCACGCACGGGAAATGGTGGCCGGTGGCGGAAGGACCACGGCCTCTTGCGCTGCTTCACATTTCGGCAAGGTTATCAAGGTTTCCCAGGACGGCCCTATCGAACTCTACGAGAATGGCACTCAGATCTATCGTTTCGGATAATCGGTATCGAATCAAATATATTTGTGAACAATTTAATGCTCATAAATTAGGCAGTTCAGTATGATGGACGTACGTAAAAAGATGTAATACTGAATATTATCGGTATATTATAGCATTACGTAGTATTGGCACACCCCATGCTAATACAACTACACAACAGCAGATTTTGTTACTGTGGCAACGGCGCCATCCAAATTCATCTTGCATGATATGGAACGCCGTTTTTCGTTACCGGCTTCACAAATAGACGAAGAGCAATCCGAGGATACGATCATGGCAAAGCCCGACTGGTACGATACCGATAACTGCGACACTCATGACAAGGGTGCCCCCAAGTTCTGCAAGAAATCCGAGCCGGGCGAAGGGACTGAACGCTCCTGCGCCTATGACGGCGCCCGGGTCGTATTGATGCCGATCACTGACGTCATCCATCTGGTGCATGGACCGATAGCCTGTGCCGGCAACTCTTGGGACAACCGCGGCGCCCGCTCGTCGGATGCGCAGCTTTACCGGCGCGGCTTTACCACCGAGATGCTGGAGAATGACGTCATTTTCGGCGGCGAGAAGAAGCTCTACAAGGCGATCATCGATCTGGCGGAGCGGTATAAGGACCAGGCCAAAGCCATCTTTGTCTATGCCACCTGCGTAACCGCCATGACCGGCGACGATGTGGAGTCGGTCTGCTCGGCTGCGTCAAAAAAAGTCGCAATCCCGATCATTCCGGTGAATACTCCCGGCTTCATCGGCGACAAGAATATCGGCAATCGCCTGGCCGGCGAAATCCTCTTCAAGTACGTGATCGGCACTACCGAGCCGCCGGTCCTGGGGGAATATCCGATCAACCTGATCGGTGAATACAACATCGCCGGCGACCTTTGGGGGATGCTGCCGCTCTTTGACCGCCTGGGAATCCAGATCCTCTCCTGCTTCAGCGGTGATGCCAAATTCGAGGAGCTGCGCTACGCCCACCGGGCCAAGCTGAACATAATCATCTGCTCCAAGTCGCTGACCAACCTTGCCAAGAAGATGCAGAAAACCTACGGCATGCCGTATCTGGAGGAGTCTTTTTACGGCATGACCGATACGGCCAAAGCGCTTCGTGATATAGCCCGCGAACTGGACGATATCGTCAACGGCCTGGAAAAGCGGGTCATGCAGGATCGGGTGGAACGGCTGATCGCAGAGGAAGAGGCAAAATGCCGGGCGGCTATCGCCCCCTACCGCGAGCGTCTCGAAGGGAAACGGGCGGTGCTCTTCACCGGTGGAGTCAAAACCTGGTCGATGGTTAACTCACTGCGTGAACTGGGTGTGGAAATCCTTGCTGCCGGCACGCAGAATTCGACTCTGGAAGATTTCTACCGCATGAAGGGGCTGATGCATGCCGATGCCAAAATCATTGAGGACACCTCGACAGCCGGACTGTTGGCGGTCATGCGCGAAAAGATGCCGGATTTGATCGTGGCGGGGGGCAAGACCAAATTCCTGGCACTGAAGACCAAGACCCCCTTTCTGGATATCAATCATGGCCGCTCCCATCCGTATGCCGGATATGAGGGGATGGTGACCTTTGCCAAACAGTTGGACATGACGGTCAACAACCCGATCTGGCCGACCTTGAACGCTCCCGCGCCGTGGGATAAAAGCGACGAACAGCTGGCGGCGGATTTGGCGGCAACAGCCGGTCATGCCGAGGCTTTTCTGGCAGAGGATATTTCGGCTTCGCGGGTCAAGGTTTCCACCAAGGCCGCCACGGTCAATCCGCAGAAGAATTCGCCCGCGCTCGGAGCCACCATGGCCTACCTGGGGATCGACAATATGCTCGGCCTGCTGCACGGAGCCCAGGGATGCTCGACATTTATCCGGCTGCAGCTCTCAAGGCACTACAAGGAGTCGATAGCCCTCAACGCCACCGCAATGAGCGAAGATACCGCCATCTTCGGCGGCTGGGACAATCTGAAAAAGGGTATCGGGCGGGTGATCGAGAAGTTTCATCCGGAAGTGGTTGGCGTCATGACCTCGGGCCTGACCGAAACAATGGGGGATGACGTACAGAGCGCCATCGTGCATTTCCGTCAGGAGCATCCGGAAGTCGCGCACATCCCGATCATCCATGCCGCAACGCCCGATTACTGCGGGTCGCTGCAGGAAGGGTACGCCGCAGCGGTGGAGGCGATTGTCTTCACGCTGCCGGAAGGGGGCGATACCGTTGCCGATCAGGTCAACTTCCTCCCCGGCGCGCACCTTACCCCGGCTGATGTGGAGGAGCTGAAAGAGCTGATCGAGTCATTCGGCCTGACGGTGCTGACGATTCCGGACATTTCCAACGCGATGGACGGTCATATCGACGATGTGGTGTCGCCGCTCTCAACCGGCGGTATTCCGGTAAGTGAAATCAGAAAGGGAGGGCGCAGTGTTGCAACGCTGTATGTCGGAGACAGTCTGGCCAAGGCGGCGCTCAAGCTGAAGGACAAGTTCGGAATCCCGGCGTATGGTTTCACCTCGCTGACCGGTCTGGCTGAGACCGACCGTTTTATGGAAGCCCTCTCCGCCATCAGTGGCCGCCCGATTCCGGAGAAGCACCGTCGCTGGCGGAGCCGCCTGATGGATGCCATGGTGGACAGCCATTACCAGTTTGGCACCAAAAAGGTTGCCATCGCTTTGGAGTCGGATAATCTGAAAACATTGACCCGTTTCCTAGCAGGGATGGGGTGCGATATTCAGGCCGCGCTCTCCGCCACCCGCACCCGCGGGCTGGACGCTCTGCCGTGCGGCAATGTGTTTGTCGGGGATTTGGAGGATCTGGAAGAGGCGGCAAAAGGGGCCGACCTGATCGTAGCTAATTCAAACGGCAGACAGGCAGCGGCGAAACTAAAGATCGGTGCTCATTTGCGTGCAGGGCTGCCGGTGTTCGACCGTCTGGGCGCCCATCAGAAGATGTGGGCCGGTTATCGCGGGACACTGAATCTGGTGTTCGAGACCGCCAACCTGTTTCAGGCCAATGCGAAAGAGGAGCAGAAGCTGGCGCATAATTAAACGGCAGATTTCATCATTCTTCACGGCACGTACAGATGGGCGTTCAATAGGCAGTACATCGTTCAGGTGGTTAATAATTGGGCTCTGTTCCCTGCAGGCCACCGATTTATCAGATAAGTGATAGCAAATATTCAATAATATCAGAGTTATAGATATTGGCACACCCTGTGCTAATCAGCATGGTAAGGCTGCGAATCTACAAACATGGTGAGATGGGTTCTCACGAATTTTGGCAACGGCGCCATTCCCCAGCTGGGGAGTGGCGCCGTTTTTTTTCGGCCCGAATCAGTCATAAAGTCAAAACAGGGGGAATGTATGAAAATCGCATTTACCACATCAACCGGCGAAACCATCGATCAACATTTTGGGCAGTGTCAGAGTTTCCATATCTGGGAGGTCGGGCCGGATGAAGCCGCGTTCCTTGAAGCTGTCAGCGTCGGCGAACATGGCGGCGATGAGGAAGATCGTATAGCTGCCCGGGCACAGCTGCTTTCAGACTGCGCCATTGTCTATACCATGCAGATCGGCGGGCCGGCGGCGGCTAAGCTGATAGCGCAGAAGATCCACCCGATGAAGACCAATAGCGAGGTTAACCTGAAAGAAACATTGGCCCGCTTTCAGGAGGTATTGCGCGGCAATCCCCCCCCCTGGCTGCGAAAAGCGATGAACAAGGGAGTTTCACCATCATTTCTGGACGACGAGTCCTAACTACACTTCCCCGACAAGCGGGATAAGTGCGTGTACGAAATTCTTTTCTGCAAGATACCGCAGAAAATTATTTCTAACGCACTAAAAGGAGACAAGACCATGGCTTACATTACCGGATTAACAAGAGACAAACACGAATGGACACCTCAGTTTGTAAAATCAATAGACGATGAAACCTGTATCGGTTGCGGCCGCTGTTTCAAGGTTTGTGCCCATGATGTACTTGTGTTTGAAGAACTGGACGGTGAGGACTCCGCCAAGATGTTCATGCGGGTGGGCAATCCGGGCAACTGTATTGGCTGTCAGGCGTGTGAACGTACCTGCTCGAAGAAGTGCTTCAGCTTTGAACCGGTCACGATGTAGAGTGAAATTTGTTAACAGCTCCTCGGGAGGTGTCGCATGCTGATCGCAGTTGCATCTAAAGATGGAAATGAAATCAATCAGCACTTTGGTCATGCCGAGCGTTTTCTTATTTACGAGGTTGAAAACGGCGCTGCAAAACTGGTTGATGAGCGAATGGTGGAGCGTTATTGCAGTTTTGACCCGGAACACCCATTGCGGGGGCACCTGCTCAAGGGGATTGCCGAGGCGCTCGCCGGGTGCCGGGCGGTTGTCACCGCCCAGATCGGAGAGCACCCGAAGGGAGAACTGGAAAAGCTTGGCGTCGAGCCGTTCGTGACCAGCGGCCCGATCAAGCTCACATTGGTTGAGTTGGCAAAAATACTTTAAGAACGTCAGATGAGGGATGAGGGACGAATGCCCTGCTTTTCTCAGCTCTCATCCTGTTAAAAGCTTCTTCACAACGAGGTGATGACCCGCATGCACAATGGCTCCTTTAACAACTGCAACCTGCCTCCCTGGGTCATCGCCTCGCGTCATTTCAACGGCAACCCGCAACAGCTCGAAATACAAGGGGTCAAAGATGGGAACCGGTTCCTTTTCGACAAGCTGGCAACGATCGATAACCAGGAAGATCGGGCAGTGGTTTTTAATGATTATATGTCGGTCAAGTTCCAGCTGCACCAGTGGCAGGATCAGACCGACGCCGCCAGAAAAAGTTTAAAGAACAGCTATCTGCGTTATCTGCGCGGTTGGATGATGGATTCCAACTCTATCGAAGGCGCGGTCCTCAAACGCTGGGTTGAAAGCCGTATGGGGATTGTTCCCAGTTTCCACCGTACCCGTATCAAAGGCATTCATAGCGAGGAGTATTTTGAGTACTCGGTGGAGGTCATGAAAGGGAGCGCCCGTACCAACGCAATTCAATCGCAGCTCGATATTCTTTACGAATACTGCCAGTACGAACTGGTCCGTAAATATCCCCAGTCACCCATAATTCCCCTCTATCGTGGTACCTACGACGCCAGCGAGCATGACATTATCGAACAGATCAACAAGCGGAGTCAGATCGTCCGTTTGAATAATCTGGTATCGTTTACCTCGGATGAGGAGAGGGCTTGGGAATTCGGCTCGACTGTCTGGGAGGTTATGGTGCCGCTCTGCAAGATATTCTTTTTTAACGACCTGCTTCCCGGCAGCATCATGAAGGGTGAGGGAGAGTATCTCGTTATCGGCGGCGAGTATCAGGTCCGGCAGGTAATGTGTACGATTGGGTGATAAAGAAGGTTGAGGGTTGAAGGATTTTCTCATCTCTCATCCCTCATCTCTCAACAGTTTGAATGCCTATTACTGCCGCACCGGCAAGGTGACTGAAAACGTTGTGCCTCCCCCGTTTCTGCTTCTTACCTTGATTTCTCCTCCCATGCTTTCAACCAGGCGTTTTGTCACAAACAGCCCTAGTCCTGTGCCTTCACCAGGTTTTTTAGTGGTGAAATAGCGGTCGAAGATCCGTTCGATAGATTCGGTCGGGATACCTGGACCATTGTCGGTAATGATGAAGCATACTTCGTCGCATCCCACGGGTATTGTTTCGACCAGGAGCTTGCCGCCGGTATCTTCCATGGCCTGTAAGGCATTCATGATGATATTGAGCAGGATCTGCTTCAACATATTGGCGTCCAGGCGGATAACCGGCAGAGTGTGGTCAAAATATTTGAGGACAATAACGCCTCGCCGAGCGGCTTCAAAGTTAAGAAAATTGAGAATGAAATCGACCGTGAGGTTGAGATCCACCTCTCCGATGGTGTCGTCATGGCTGCTGAAGTTCAGCAGCCCTTTGGTCAATTGCGACAGGCGCTGCGCTTCGGAACTGATGCGGGAGATCATTTCCTGCACGACTTCCGGGACTCCGGCTTCGCGCATGATCATCTGAGCTGCCGAAATTATAACAGAGAGCGGAGCATTCAATTCATGCACGACACCCGCAGAAATCTTGCCAAGCTCGGCCATTTTCTCGTTATAGGCCAACTGGCGCAGCAGATCTGCAGTGATAGCTTCATTGCTATTTCTGGCAGCCGAATCATTCATAGTTGCTCCGGATGAGAAAGAAGTCACCCGCAAACGAGCGGCTTCTTGTGGTACCCGCTGATTTCGCAAGAATCATACCGAGCAGATAACCGGTTCCGACAAATAGAAATATCGGCAGTAAATGGCCGCCAATAGGGCGTCACCTCAAGAAATATTCAAAATTGTTTTTGTTCGGATTACTTTAATAACCATCATTAATCACTCGTACTGCCGGTTTTTTGTGCAGGATGCATGTTTCGCTGGCAAGAAAATATTTCAAATATTTGTTGACATGCGTATACACATTAAATTATAAAACGACCTATTATATCTTTTAGATCTTATTAGGCAAAATATATTTCACGCATTAGACGGCTTGCATGTCTATTTAATTGCGGTACAGTTTTATGAGTTGCGTGCTGCTCAAGAATTTCTGCTGAAATCAGTTCGGTTCCATCTTATTACCAGGAGGTCAACATGAATCAAAAGGAAGGCTATGCAGATGACGTCGTTAAGGGCTTCATCACCTGGAGCCTCGTATGGGGTGTCGTTGCGGTGCTGCTCGGAGTGGTGATTTCACTTCAGCTCTCTTTCCCGCAACTCAATCTTCCCCCCTATTTATCCTATGGCCGGCTGCGCCCTATTCATACCAACGCCGGCATCTTCGGCTGGGGAATCGGCAGTTTCATGGCCTTTTTCATCTACATTACGCAGCGGCTGACCAAGACCAGGCTCTGGAGTCCCGGTCTGGCAAAGTTTCAGCTTTGGCTTTTCAACATAGTCATCGCCTCGGCGGCTGTGACGCTGATGCTCGGCATGACTCGCTCCAAGGAGTACGCCGAGCTTGAATGGCCGGTGGCGCTGTTGGTGGTAATCCTCTGGGTTATTTTCAGCATTAACATCATCATGACCATCATTAAGCGCAAAGAGGAGCAGATGTACATCTCCCTCTGGTACATTCTGGCGACTCTGGTCGGTGTTGCGGTCCTTTATCTGGTGAACAACGCCGGAATTCCGGTTTCCCTAACCAAGTCGTATTCCGCATATGCAGGGGCGAACGACGCCAACGTCCAGTGGTGGTACGGGCACAATGCCGTGGCAATGGTACTTACCACCCCGCCGCTGGCCCTCTTCTACTATTTTCTTCCCAAGTCAACCGGAGTGCCGATTTACAGCCACCGCATGGGTGTGATCGCCTTCTGGAGCCTGATCTTCATGTATCTCTGGACCGGCGCCCATCACCTCCTCTGGACGCCGGTCCCGGATTGGGTGCAGACGCTGGCGATGGCTTTTTCGATTATGTTGATCGCTCCTTCGTGGGCGGCGGTTTTTAACGGCTATTTCTCGATGAACGGCCAGTGGCAGCAGATGCGGGAAAATTACCTGGTAAAGTTCCTCATCTTCGGCATTACCTTCTACGGGTTGCAGACCATCCAGGGACCGTCGCAGGCGATCAGAACCTTCTCGGCCTTTATTCATTATACCGACTGGGTTCCCGGTCACGTTCACATGGGCACCCTTGGCTGGGTTTCTCTCGTGATATTTGCCGCTATTTACTACGTAATTCCGAAGATTTACGACAAAGAAATTTATAGTATTCCCCTGGTCAATCTCCATTTCTGGCTGGCGGTGACCGGACAGCTGATTTTCTCCATCACGATGTGGATTGCCGGTATCCAGCAGGCTACCATGCTGAATGCGACAAATCCTGATGGAAGCCTCCATTACAGCTTCATGGAGACTCTGGTCGAGTTGTATCCCTACTGGTACGGACGGGCATTTGGAGGCGTCATCTATTTTGTCAGCATGCTGATCTTTGTTTACAATATCGTAAAGACGATAAACGGCAATGCTTCTCAAGCCGTTACTCAAAAAGCCTAGGAAAGGAGATATCATGCTCGAAAAGAAACCTGTTGTTTTCCTGCTCCTTGCTACCGTAGTCATCATGATCGGTACCGCGGTGACCATGATAGCTCCCTTCAAATGGATAAACGATCCGAAGTTGAAGATAGCCGAGGTCAAGCCATACACCCCGCTACAGCTTGAAGGCCGGGATATCTATATCCGTGAAGGGTGCAACAACTGCCACACTCAGACAGTCAGGCCGCTCTTGGCCGATGTGGAGCGGTATGGTGATTATTCAAAAGTGGGTGAATTCGCCTATGACCAGCCGCATCTGTGGGGCTCCCGCCGCACTGGGCCGGATCTGGCTCGTATTGGTGGGAAATACCCGGATGCCTGGCATATCAAGCATATGGCGGATCCCCAGTCGATGGTGCCTCGGTCCAACATGCCGAAGTATGCTTTCCTTCAGCAGCCGCTCGATACGAGTCTGACGGAACGGAAGATGAAGACGCTGGGCTTCCCGTATACCCAAGCGGATCTCGCAGCGGTCAAGGGGAAGAGCGAACTGGACGCGATGGTCGCCTATCTGCAGAAACTGGGCAACGATATCCCATGGCGCAAATCTGCTCAGGCTGCCGTTGTGGGTGACTTGAAGAACCCTTTTACGGACAACAAGACGGTCTTGCCGGAAGGCAAAGCCATTTACGACAAGGAGTGCGCCCAATGCCACGGCGCGAATTTGAAAGGCGATATGGGGCCGTCCCTTGCGGATCTCGATCGAACAGATGCCCAGATATTCAAAACTCTGTATAGCGGCATCCCCGATGGCGGAATGCCGGCATTTGGCGGCAGCCTCGGCAAAGAGCGGATCTGGAAAGTTACCTCCTTTATCAAATCACGGCAGAGTCACTGATATGGAACTGGCCAGCGTATATTTTCTCGGCGTAACCTTTCTGATGTTCGTGATCTTTGCCGCCATCGTGGCACGAACGCTAAGCAAAAAGCAGCGCATTCAGGGAGAAGCTCCCAAGTACAAGATGATGGACGAAGATTAATTTCGTAAATGCACTAATCCTGTTTATCAGGTCTAGGAGGTCTTCTCATGGCTGATGAAAATAAAGATTTTGATGGAATCAAATACCGGGTTGAGACAAAGTCCCCGGCGGTTTTCAGGATATTGCTCACGGTACTGGTTCTTTGGGGCATCTGTTACATGGGCTATTATCTTTTCAGCGGCTGGAGTTCCGAAGCTGAGTTCGCCCAAAAAAAACAGGCCAAACAGGATACGCTTGCGGCAGGCCGCCCCACTGAAGGAAAGAGTTCGGCCGCCGCAGCCGATACGGCAGGCAAGAAGGAGGATTCAATTGCCGTGGGTAAGAAGGAATTCGCCGAACGCTGCGCTGCCTGCCATGGCACAGATGCAAAGGGTGGCATCGGACCTGACCTGACCCGTAAGGAGTACAAATACGGCAAAACTGTGGCGGCAATAGCTACTACGATCACGGATGGCCGTACCGGCGGCATGCCTTCGTTCAAGAACGATCTGTCGCATGAAAAGGTCGAGGGGCTGGTGAAGTATATTATTTCCCTTTAGCATGAACAGATATGCCGCATAATCGGATAGCACCGAAGCGTGCGCTTGTTCAATGGCTTGCCACCATACTCCTTCTGGTGCTCCCCTTTATGCGCCATGACGGCGATTCTCTGCTTCGGCTGGATGCTGCGTCCCGTACGCTGCTTTTTTTCGGCGCCAGGATTCGCATCGAAGAGTTTTATCTGTTTCTCATTGCCGTCCTGATCATGGTCTTCGCCTTTCTTTTCGTCACCATGATCTTTGGCAGGGTCTGGTGTGGTTGGTTCTGTCCGCAAACAACGATAACCGATCTGACAGACTTTTTTAACCGGAAGGTGGAGCATTTCCTCCCAGGTACATTCGCCGCCAACCTCTTAAAACAGTTAAGCTATATTCTGCTTTCCTTTGTTGTCGCCGCGAATCTTATCTGGTATTTCATCCCGCCGGCCGAATTTTTCCGACGTCTTGCGGGTGGTGAGATCGGTATGGTGGCCGGCATGACCCTGACCGTGGTTTTTGTTCTGGTATATCTTGACCTCGTGCTGGTTCGTCGCGTCTTCTGCAAGACGGTCTGCCCCTATGGACGAATCCAGCTTCTGACGATGGACCGGAATACCCTTACTCTTGAGTTTGACCCCTCGCTTAAGAGCGCCTGCATCAAGTGCGGTTCCTGTGAGAGAAACTGTCCGATGGGAATCGATATAAAAGACGGCCTTCAGATCGAATGCATTAACTGCGGCAGGTGCCTGGATGCCTGTCGTGAGGTGATGGCAAAGCTCGGCAGGGGGGGGCTGATTCATTATACGTTCGGGATCAAAGCCGAAGGTGGTGGACGGCCGCTCAATCGTAAAACTTTGTTCCTTGGCGGGATCATTGTTCTCCTTTCTGCTCTTCTGATACTCGGGATTGCGGATCGCAAAGGGGCTACAATTAAGATTCAGCGGGGGGCGAATGGTGAGGTGAGAAGGCTGCCGGAAGGGGCCGTCATCAATTTTTTTACGGCGTTCGTAGAGAACCGCTCGGTTACGCCGGGAACCTTCACGCTCTCTGTGGCCCCTGTCAACGGTTTCCGTACTGAGCTGATCGGACCGGTTACCAATATCAGCCTGGCTGCCAACGCCAATCGCAGGGTTGATTTGGTGGTTAAGGTTTCTCCGGTGCCACAATCGCGCCAGGATCTGGAACTTCACCTGATCAGAGATGGTAAAACGATTGCAGTGACGCTAATGCCGTTACTAATTGACTGAGGGGTAATTATGAAGCGAAATAATACCGATGCCGGGAAATACTGGAAAATAACAATATTTGCGATGATCGGTTTATTTATCGTTGCCACGGCTGCAAGCCTTGTTGTCGCGAAGCAGAAAGTCAGCAAGGTGGTCGATGCCGATTACTACAGCCACGGCCTCCATTACGCCGAAGCTCATTCCAAAACAGGGAATGCCGGTAACGGCTGGACAATGATCGCTTCCATTGCCGGGAGTTACGTACAGGTTATGGTGCGCGATGAGGCGGGCTTGCCGGTGTCGGGAGGTCACGTTGTGTACAACCTTGATCGCGCGGCCGGAAATCGGGATTCCGCTGTTCTCGACTTAAGTGAAGCGGGCCATGGAATGTACCGTGTTCCGCGGCCCGAAAATGCCCAGGGGGAGCTTCACGGCACCATGCGCTTTACCAAGGGAGAGGCGACCATCATCGGCACGGTGGTTGTCATCAATTGACGGACCCCGCGAAGATATGCTTTCACTGCGGCATCGCTATTCCGAAAGGGATGCTCGTTGAAGAGCAGTGTGTTGATGAAATCCTGGTTTTCTGCTGTCGGGGCTGCCGGGGCGCCTACCTCCTCATCACCGGAACCGGTCTTGGCGATTTCTACCGCCGCCGTGAATGCCCGGAGTCCGGGGTTGGTGAACATGCGTTCCAGGCGGCCTTCAATGACCACTATCTCTCCCGGTTCGTATATCAATATGAAAATGTTAGCGCGATAGACATCATCATCGACGGCATCCGCTGCGCCACCTGCGTCTGGCTCAACGAAAAAATCATCGGCCAGCTGACTGGAGTGCTGGAAGTGCGGGTGAATTACGCTACCAGCCGAGCCCGCGTTCAGTTCGATCCAGCGAAAATTACGCCGACCTCGATCTTCACCCGTATAGGCCAGCTCGGCTATCTCCCCCGTCCCTATACCAGGACAGCTGCCGAGGAGAGCGCCAACCGGGAAAAAAAGGACCTGCTGATCCGTTTCGGTACGGCTTTTTTTCTGACCATGCAGTTGATGGCTTATTCGTTTGCCCTCTATGCCGGCTATTTTCAGGGGATCAGTGCCGGTATCAAATTCAACCTGCAATGTTTTTCCTTTCTGGTGACGACTCCGGTGATTTTTTACGCCGGATGGCCCTTTCTGAGCGGCGCCTGGCGCGGCATTGTCAACAGGGCGCCCAACATGGAACTCCTCATTGCCATTGGCGCTCTCTCTTCCTACATATTCAGCATCTATGCAACTTTTACCGGTGGAGAAGTCTATTACGAGACCGCCGCGATGATCATCACACTGATCCTGGCGGGGCGTCTGTTGGAAAATATCGCCAAACGCCACGCCGCGGTCGGTGTGGAACGGCTTCTCAATCTTACTGCCGGAGATGCCAGGAGGTTTACTGACGGCGAGCTTGAAACGGTTGAAGCGTCTGAATTGAAAAAAGGGGATCTTCTCCTGGTGGCCCCAGGAGAGCGTTTCCTTGTCGATGGCCGGATTGTTGAGGGGATTACCGATGTTGATGAGTCACCGGCAACGGGTGAAGCGGCGCCGGTGGTTAAAAGTTCCGGAGACCTGCTGATAGCCGGCAGCATCAACCTTACCGGCACCGTCAGGGTGCTGTGCGAAAAACCGGCTGCGGAGAGTTTTATTGCCAGGGTTGCGAGGCTTGTGGAAGAGGCGCAGAACCGCCGAGCGCCGATTCAAGGCATTGCGGACCGGGCGGCAGCCTATTTTGTCCCGGTAGTTCTGATTCTGGCGACGGCGACTTTTTTCTGGCAATACGGTGCGACGGGCCGGATCGGCTCATCTTTGATGACCGCTCTGGCTGTACTCGTCATCGCCTGCCCCTGTGCGCTCGGGCTGGCTACTCCTACGGCCATACTTGCCGGAACCGGCGCGGCTGCGGCATCCGGGGTTATCTTCAAGGGGGGGGACATCCTGGAGCGCCTGGGTAAAATCAGTGTGGCGGTGTTCGATAAAACCGGCACGGTAACTTATGGCATGCCGGTGGTTGTCGCGGTGCATCCCGAACCGGGTGTTGACCCGAAAGAGGCCATCAGGCTGGCTGCCGCCGTTGAAAACGGTTCCCGTCATCCGGTTGGCCGGGCAATCTGCGCCTATGCGGAGAAGGAAGAGATCCGGACAACGACCGGAGAACAGCTGAGAACAGTTGCCGGCGGCGGAGTAGCCGGCATGGCAGGTGATGAGCATGTTGCGGTCGGCAATGCGAATTTTCTCGGCATGCTCGGTGTGCTTGGGATTCCGGACAGCATTGACTCGGCCCCTGGCGAAACCGTGGTTTTTGTTGCTTGCGATGGCCGCTATATAGCCTCCGTGGTAATGCAGGATCGGATGCTGGAAGACGCGCCGGCGCTGATTGAATATTTCAGGAAAAGCGATATCCGCAGCCTGCTGTTAAGCGGTGATCGCCGCCAGACAGTTCAACGGATAGCAGCTTTTCTCGGCATTGATGAGGGGATCGGCGAAATCTCCCCGGCCGGAAAGGCCGGGTACCTGGAAGAGTTGCGGTCAAAGGGTGAGACCGTCTTGATGGTTGGCGACGGCATCAATGATGCCCCGGCTATTTCCGCCGCCGATGTGGGATGTGTCGTGGCGGGCGGCACCGACATAGCTCTTGAAACCTCCGATCTGGTGCTGGTAAAACCGGATCTGGAACGACTCGCATTCGCACACCTAATTGCCCGGAGAACCATGAATGTTGTCAGGCAGAATCTCGCCTGGGCGTTTATATATAATATTGTCGGAATTCCTCTGGCAATGACCGGCAGGCTTACGCCAATCTACGCGGCTGCTGCGATGGCGCTCAGTTCCATCTGCGTTGTCGGCAATTCATTGCGAATTACGAGATACAAACATGGATAACTCATTGGTGACACTCATAATATTGTCTCTCTTTCTCGGCTGCGGCTGCTGGCTGTTTTTTATCTGGGCGGTAAAAAAAGGAGAATTCGAAGATATTGAGAGGCCCAAACACAGAATGCTGGATGATGATGAGGAGGATCATACATGATTGAAATTTGGCTTGCCTTCCTTGCCGGCTTGGCCGGCAGCGTTCATTGCCTCGGGATGTGCGGAGGAATCGTTGCCGCTCTTTCGATGACCGGCCGCTGCGGCACACTGAACTCCAGAATAGCGTCCCAGCTGTTTTACAATCTCGGGCGCATATCCACCTACGCGCTGCTCGGCTGTGCGGCAGGCTTTATCGGCTCATCGCTTGATCTGCCTGTTTTGAAATCATTCGGGATATGGTTCTTTTGCGGAGCAAACCTGTTCGTTATCGTCGTTGGCCTGGCCTCGGCGTTGAGACTCAGCTGGTTCAACCTCTCTTCGATGGGGGGGAGTGCCGGACAGTTTCTTGCCGGGCCGCTTAAACGGGTCATATCCGGCACGTCGCCGCTTTCCGCCCTCCCCCTTGGGATCATCCTCGGCTTCCTTCCGTGCGGGCTGGTCTATGCCCCTCTCATGGTTGCGATGGGGAGCGGCAGTCCGCTTCGCGGCGGGGCAATCATGGCCGCTCTCGGTTTGGGTACCATGCCGCTGCTGTTGCTGTTCGGCACCGCCTCAAGTGCAATTTCCGGGATGATCCGGGATATCATGTTTCGACTGGTCGGGGTTATCGTTGCTCTTATGGGTGTGGCCGGACTCTGGCGGGTGCTGGCGAAGATGGGGCATCATCATATGTAGGCGGCAGTAGAATCAAAAATACTTCCTGATGTACGATTCCAGCTTCACATGCAGCAACGCTTCATCTTCGTTGCAGATCTCGCCGTGCATGGCTGCGGCATGGCCGAGAAAGAACTGTGCGACCTCCGGATCGAAATGGCTCCCAAGCGAGTCTTGCAGGATTTTCACTGCGACTTCAAAGCTGAATGCCTCCTTATAGGGGCGTTTCGAGGTCAAGGCGTCGAACACGTCCGCCACAGCGAAGATGCGGGCGTTCAACGGAATATCCTCTTGTGTCATGCCGGCCGGATAACCACTGCCGTCAAATTTTTCATGATGACAGAGGACCACGTCCTGCGCATCCTTCAACCAGTCATAGCCGCTGATGATGTCTTCGCCATGCCGGACATGGCTCTTCATAATAGTGAACTCTTCGTCAGTAAGTTTTCCCGGTTTGTGCAAAATTGCATCGCCAATGGCAATCTTGCCGAGATCATGCAGAAATGAACCTTTAATTAACCCCTGCATGGCGGTGCGGGAAAGCCCCAGTTCCTCTCCAATCCGGACGGAGTAGAGTGTAACTCGATAGTTATGGATATTGGTGTCGCTGTCACGTTTGGCAATAGCGCTTCCAAGCACCTTCAGCATGCCGATATTGGTCAGCGCAAGGTTATTGGAGTAGTCTATGAGCGTTCTGTTGAGGCGAATAATGATTGGGTACAGCGCAAGACTGGTGACGAGGATGATCAGCACAACCAGGAGCAGCGACCAGAAGGTTTGCTGCTTGATCTGGGCGATGATCTCGCTCGGTGCGTGATAGATCCCCTCCAGATATCCAATCTTGATTCCGGTACTGTTGAAGAGCGGCACAAACAACCTCATGTAGGTATCGCTTCCAAGTAACAGTTTTGTACAGATTATGCCATCTTTGTCGGAAAATTCGCTGCCATGCTTGGGGAGTTCCTCTTCAACCTCACGGGAGGACGGCTTGACCGCTTCGGTGATCTTGCTGGATTTGGCATCGTAGAATTCTACGGCAATGAGATTGTCCTTTTCTATCTGATTCTTAATCCTGCTGTTGAGTTCCAGAAGCTTCTGCTCCGAAGGGGATTTCAGATAGGAGACCACCATGTCTTTGTAGTTCACTGTTTCGGTCTTGGCCATGTTCACAACGTGGTTGTCCAAATGGACATTGCCGAGATAATGAACCACTCCGCCAATTACAAGAGACAGAACGAACCAGACCAGCATTAATCTGAGGATAAGCCATTTGTGAAGGTTGTCGATCATAATAAACTTTTTATACCCTCTGCCGGATTAAGTGGCAATCAGATAATAATCATGCCTGTATAAATACGAATGGAAAATGTATCTGTCACATGGTACTATCTGTCACTTTCCGGGTGGAACACATTTTATGAAAATATCAGATACCCACATCTCGCGTAAATCCCTTCCCGACGTATTTCCGTCAACGCGGAACTTTTCATTTTGCTTCTGCCACATCTCATACGACCACTTCGCAGGCTTGCCATGATCCAGGACGAACGAGCTAAAGCCATCCTTCAGCATCTGGCGGAAGCGGTAGTCTGTTTTGACAGACAAGGAAAAATCGAGTTGTTAAACCGGGCTGCCGAGGAATTCTTCGGCTATTCGGCTTCTGAACTGAAAAAAAGGGACATCATGGCCCTGCTTTCAAAACACGATACAACGGAAGCAAGTTTCTCCGTTTCCAGCCTGATCACGTTCGATGTCGGCAAAAACAGCCACGTAGTCCGGGATCTGATCGGCCGCCGCAGGGATGGTGGTATTTGCCATATTGATATATCGGTCCGCGAGTTGGAGTTGGAAGGAATTGCCCTGTATGTGGGAATAATGCGTGACACATCGGAACGCAAAAGGTCGGAAAAGGAATTGAATCTGGCCGCGAAGGTGTTGGAGAACATGGGGGAGGCGATCGGAGTCACGGATGCTGACAACAAATACATCTCAATCAACCCCGCCTTCACCAGAATAACCGGCTACTTGCCAGAAGAAATCATCGGTAAAGCCCCTGCTCTCATGGCTTCAGGGCGCCACACCTCCGAGTTTTACCAGATGATGTGGGAGTCGATCAACAAGGACGGACAGTGGCAGGGAGAAATATGGGATCGTCGCAAGAATGGTGAGGAATATCCGAAGTGGCTCAGCATCGTAGCCGTTAAGGATTCCGGGGAAAGGCTGCAAAATTACATTGCGGTTTTTGCCGACCTTTCCGACCGCAAGGCCGCCGATGAGCGTATCCATTTCATGTCTAACTATGATGCGTTAACAGGGCTTCCCAATAGGGAGCTGCTGCATGACCGGATCCTTCAGGCTACCATAGCCGCCAAACGTCTCAGAAAAAAAGTGGCGATTTTATTTCTTGATCTGGACAGGTTCAAGGCCATCAACGACACCTTGGGGCACAGTATCGGCGATCTTTTGCTCCAAGCAGTTGCCGAACGGCTGAAAGGGTGCATCCGGAGCAGCGACACCGTGGCCCGCCTCGGAGGAGATGAATTCATCGTCATTCTCCCCGATCTTCCGGAAGGAGCACATGCCGCAATAGTTGCCCAGAAGATTCTTGATGCGATGGCCGTCCGCTTTGTGATCAGAGACACCGAATTAACCACAACCGCCAGCATCGGCATCACCATCTCTCCTGACGACGGAATCGCCAATGAAGAGCTCATTGCCAACGCCGATGTCGCCATGTATCGATCAAAAGAGATCGGCCGGAACAATTACCAGTTTTTTGCACCGGAAATGAACGACAGCGCCTACGAGCGTCTGACCATGGAAAACAACCTGCGAAGAGCGTTGGAGAGAGAAGAGTTCGTACTCTATTACCAGCCGCAGGTAAATTCCGCAACAGGACGAATCATCGGAGCCGAGGCGCTGGTTCGCTGGCGGCGTCCTGGGGTAGGGCTTGTTCCTCCGGGCATGTTCATCCCGATAGCAGAAGAGAGCGGCCTGATTGTAACCATAGGAGAATGGGTACTGATGGAGGCGTGCCGGCAGAACAGCGCATGGCAGCGTGAGGGACTTTCTCCAATCCCGGTGGCGGTCAACCTCTCAGCCGTGCAATTCCGTCAGAAGAACCTGACGGAAATGGTAGCCGATGCTTTGAAAGAGACCGACCTCGATTCTCGTTGGCTGGAGCTGGAGATTACTGAAAGCGGCATCATGCAGAATGCCGAAGCGGCCGTCAACACTCTCCATTTACTGAAACAGATGGGTCTCAAGCTTTCCATTGACGACTTTGGCACCGGTTACTCCAGCCTGAGTCATCTGAAAAAGTTCCCCCTCGACAAATTGAAAATTGATCAGTCGTTCGTCAGGGACATCACTACAGACCAGGATGATGCTGCAATAGTTGCCGCCATCATCGCCATGGCAAAGAGTCTGAAGATGCGCGTCATAGCGGAAGGTGTCGAAAACAAGGGCCATCTGGATTTCCTGAACAGCAATGGCTGTGTCGAGATTCAGGGCTATTATTTCAGCAGGCCGGTGCCTGCCGATGAATTCAGGAAACTCCTTATGCAAGGGATCTGGAACATAACCCTTTGTGAAGATTGCGCCCACCGGCCCAGGCCGATGTCCGGACCGGCAATCAGCAAGGATGAGTGTCCATGCGTACAATGCATCTACAGTATTAAGGATGCTGACAGGAGAATATAAAAGATTTGATATTAAGGGATGTGGAAATTGCTGATTTACGTTTATCCATGTAGGGGCGAAGCAAAAGCCTAACCTGCTTCGCCCTTTTGCTACGGAGATCAAATGCGGGCGAAGCAGATGAAACTTGCTTAGCCCCTACAATCAAAAACGGTACATCAGTAAATTCCGAGTCCTTAAGAACGTCGAAAGCCGCCAATCCTTTTCAGGAGTTGGCGGCTTTTGTATGAATAACACTAAGCGTAATGTTATATTCTGCTTGCTACATGTTGTAGCCTGACTCCGAATGCTGTGTCTGGTCGAGACCCATGATTTCGTCTTCTTTGTCAACACGCAGACCCATGGTCTTGTCAAGAACGAAGGCGATGATAAAGGTTACGGTGAAGGCATAGGCGCCTGCGGCCACTACTGCAATCAGCTGGATCATCAGCTGTTTGAAATTTCCTGTCAGAAGGCCGGTGGCACCGACCGTGGCAAAGACACCGGTCATGATGGCACCGAAGGTTCCGCCGATTCCGTGAACGCCGAAGGCATCAAGAGAATCGTCATATTTCAGCTTAGCTTTCAGCAGGATGCCGCCGTAGCAGACGAGACCGGCCATCAAACCCATCAGCAGTGCGGCGCCCGGCTGTACAAAACCGGCGGCGGGAGTGATGACTACCAGACCGGCGACGACACCGGAACCGAAGCCGAGGGCACTCGGTTTACCGGAGTGGAACCATTCAGCGATCATCCAGGAGAGACCGGCGGCGGCCGGAGCAATTGTTGTAGTGGCAAAGGCCAGACCGGCCAACCCGCCGGCGGCATCCGAGCAGTTAGGGCCGACGATAGCCGAACCGGCATTAAAACCGAACCAGCCGAACCAGAGCAGACCAACGCCGAGCAGGGTCAGCGGCAGATTGTGGGGAGCCATCCGCTCAGTGGGGTAGCCGTGACGTTTGCCGAGGAATTTCAGGAACGCGAGGGCTGAGATACCGGAAGAGAGGTGAACAACGGTACCACCGGCAAAGTCGAGGGCGCCCTTCTTCATCAGCCAGCCGTCCGACATCCAGACCCAGTGAGCCAGCGGATCATAGACCAGCGTAGTCCAGAGAAGGACAAATACGCAGTAGGCGGAAAACTTGACGCGTTCGGCCATGGCTCCCGAGATAAGAGCAACGGTGATTATGGCGAACATCGCCTGGTACATTGCGAAAACAAGCTCTGGAATTGCGCCCGGCTCTTTGCTGTAGTTCTGGAACAGTGCCCATTCGACGGTGCCGCTGGCGGCATCTTTCATGATGACCAACCCGTTCAGCATTACCTTGCTGAAATCGCCGATCAGCCCCATATGCCCTGCATCGGGCCCGAAGGAGAGTGAGTAGCCGACGACCGCCCACTGTACGCCGACGATACCCATCGCGACAAAAGAGTGCATGAAGGTAGAGAGGACGTTCTTCTGACGGACCATGCCGCCGTAGAACAGCGCCAGGCCGGGGATCATCAACAGTACCAGCGCCGAGGAGACAAGCATCCAGGCGGTGTCACCGGTATTCAGTACCGGTTTGACATCCGGCGGTGTTGCAGCAGCGGCAGCGGGGGCTGCTGCGTCGGCCGGTTTTGCGGCATCTGCTGCCGGTGCGGCAGCGGGGGCAGCAGATGCCGCAGCAGCCGGTGTGGCATCTTTTTTCTCTTCGGCCATTGCGGCAATCGGAATCAGCCCGGCCAGGACAACAAACAGTATTGAAGCAAGATAAAGTTTTAATTTCATGGTGTTCCTCCGTAGTAGGTTGTTTTATACGTAGTTATCAGATCGCGTCGTCGCCGTTTTCGCCTGTCCTGATTCGGATGGCTTCTTCAAGCGAGATGATGAATATCTTACCGTCACCGATCCGGCCGGTTTTTGCAGTGTTTTCGATTGTCTCGACAACCTTGCTTACCAGATCATCACTAACGGCGATTTCCATCTTGATCTTCGGTATAAAATCTACAACGTATTCAGCACCACGATACAGCTCGGTATGCCCTTTCTGGCGCCCGAACCCCTTTACTTCACTGACGGTGATCCCTTCGATGCCGATCGCGTTGAGGGCATCTTTAACTTCGTCCAGTTTGAACGGTTTGATGATTGCCTCGACAAGCTTCATTGCTTACCTCCTTTGTTCCTTCGTTGGATTGATGGGTTGTTTGTACCGCTATCAATCCAACGATGTGCACAGGCCGTGCCATTTATAATTATCTTTAAATATCATCTAGTTGAGTGTCTCAAACGTTTTTCCCATGCTTATGTTTCCAGCAGGGAGATGAAAAAAAGAGCACTTTATCTTCAGGAAATTCTTCTCTGGTTGAAGTCGGGATAAGCTTCGACGCCGACTTCGTAACGGTCAAGCCCTTCCAGTTCGACCTCGGTCGGGACTCGAAGTGGAATAATCCGGTTCAATATTGTGAAGAAAGCGTACATCACCACAAACACGAAGGTAAAATTGACGACAACCCCGATGAGCTCCGCCACGAATTGCGATGTTCCCCCATAAAACAGCCCTCGCACCGTTCCGGGAACGTTGTTCAGGCCATCGCCGTAGGTGCCGTCGGCAAAAAGCCCAAGCGCGACCATTCCCCAGGCGCCGCAACTGCCATGAACGGATATCGCACCCACCGGATCGTCTATCTTCAGTGTGCGTTCGACGAAGAAGACGCTGAGACAGCAGAGTATCCCGGCGACAACACCGATAATGACCGCTCCGATCGGGTTCACGAAGGCACAGGGGGCCGTGATGGCAACTAGTCCAGCCAGCAGCCCGTTGGCGCACATCGAGAGGTCAGGTTTGCCGTACATGATCCACATGAAGAGCATAGCCGAGAATGAGGCGGACGCGGACGCCAGCATGGTATTGACGGCGATCACTCCGATGCGCAGATCGGTGCCGGCAAGTGTCGAACCGGCATTGAAACCGAACCAGCCGAAGCAGAGCACCAGGCAGCCGACAATGGCCATCGGGATATGGTGTCCCGGCAAGGCGTTGGGTGTCCCGTCCTTTTTGTATTTCCCGATCCGCGGTCCCAGCACTTTGGCGCCTGCCAGTGCCGAAACACCCCCCACCATGTGCACAACCGATGAACCGGCAAAATCAAGGACGCCATGGCCGAGACCAAAATTCCTGCCGAGCTGTGACAGCCAACCTCCCCCCCAGACCCAGTTTGCATAGAGCGGGTAGGTAAACATGGAGATGAAGAATGCAAAGAAGACAAATGACTTGAACGACCAGCGCTCCGCCATCGCGCCGGTTGGTATGGTGGCTGCCGTGTCCATGAAGACGACCTGAAACAGAAAGAGGGTGATTATCGAGGCGTCGTAACCGACACCGGAAAGGAAGAATCCCTTGGTGCCGAACAGGCCGAAATCATGGCCGAAGAGGTGCAGGGCGAACTCGCCGTTCAGGAGACCGGTCCCTCCGGAGAGCGGCAGGGCGCCAACCCCTCCCATCTGGAGAGCATACCCGCAGATCCAGTAACCGAGTACTCCGATGACAAAGACCATCAGGTTCATCGCCATGGTATGGGCGGCATTTTTGGCCCGTGTGAAGCCGGTCTCAACCATCGCAAAACCCGCCTGCATGAAAAAGACGAGGAAGCCGCAGATCATGGTCCAGATAAAATTGATCGCGACTCTATTGTGCCCGACCACGTCCGATAATTTTAGGGCCAACGGTTCGCTGGCGGCCGCTTTCTGCAGATCCTCGGCTGTTGGAGCATGTGCGGTTGCCCCAATGACATCGGCCGTTCCGCCGGTGTTCGTGCCAGAGGGGTCCGGTTTGGTCTGGGGTGTGGCAGTTGCTGCGGCGTGTGACGGTTTCGGAAGCGGTTCTTCGGCGGAAAATGCGGCTGTGACCATGACTAAGGCAAGGATCAGAGCACTTAGTGTGCCGGCGAATTTCGGGAAGATGGTTTTCATGGAGTACTCCTCTCTTATGGCCGTGTACCAGGCCATGCCTCTTTGAAACAGTGTAGGACTAATTTTGACCAATCTGGATCACTGTGCCGCCAATGACGATAATGGCAAGACCCAACCATGTTGATACCGGGATTGTTTCCTTGAAAACAAACCGGCCGGCCATGACGCTGACGACGGCAAAAACAGCCACGTAGACCCCGAGCAGCCGGGAAAAATCCCATTTGACCGTGTTGACTACCACGCCATAACAGCCGAGAATAACAAAACCGGCAACTATGACCCAGATCGTGCCGCCGCGTAGCCCTTTTCTGATGACGGCATCGCCTCCAACTTCCAGAATGGCCGCGGCGATAAAGACAATCCACGCTAACAGTGTCATTATGTTCTCCTCAGTTTTTTAGTGCGCCGTACCGCGCATAATTATCAGCCATACCAGCAGGCCAAGGATTAGGAGCGCACTTACCACCCCCAGCACGATCCACCGGACTTTTTTTCCTCCTGCCGTCAATGATGACGGTGCCTGAAGCCGATCGCAGCGACCGGTCAACTGTACCGTTGCCAGGGGATTGTCCAGTTCCGTTTTCATCGCGGTCGCTTTCGGATAGCGCTTGCCGGGATCACGCTCCATGGCGTGCAGGATGATCTCCTCGACCTGCGGCGTGACGTTCGGGTTACGTTTCCTGGGGGCAACCGGGTCACCGGTGACACGGGCGTTCATGACCACGAAAAGGTTTTCCCCCTCAAAGGGGGTTTCGCCGACTATCATCTCATAGAGCATGGCGCCAAGGCTGTAGATGTCGGTCCGCTCATCGCCGCGTTTGCCCTTGATCTGTTCGGGGGCCATATAGTCGGGCGTACCGACTGAAGGAGAAAAACCGGCGAACGTGATCCGTCGCCCCTCCTCGGATTTGGCGATGCCGAAATCCATTACTCGCAGTGAGCCGTCGTAGCAGATCATGATGTTTTGCGGTTTCAGGTCTCTATGGATAACTCCGTGGTCGTGCATGTGCGCCAGCGCATCGCAGAGGCGGCTGGCCAGCTTGAGTGCATCCTTTTCCGGCATCGGCCGCATGCTGTTAAGAAGGTGGGCGAGCGTATAACCGCGCAGATACTCGGTCACGATGTAGGGGCGGCTTCGCTGTTCCCCCTCTTCTTCGGGAATGAATCTGAGGATGTAGGGATGGTCCAGCCGGAGACCGATCTCTTCCTCGCGCTGGAAGCGGGAGTAAAAGCCGGGATCGCTCTCGAACTCCATGAACGGCACTTTTACCGCTACGGTTTCCTTGGTTTTCAGGTCGGTGGCCTTGAAAATGGTGGCCATGCCGCTGCGACTGATGGTTTCGACGATAAAGAAGCGCTTGTCGAGGGTCTGCCCCGGCTGAATATCGTAGCCTGTCGGAGGTTCCGCCGGTTTGTGGTAAGTCGGAACGCCACGGTAATAGGATATCTCCTCCACATCATTCATATGCAGGACTTGAATTGAAAGGTTGTCGTCGGTGCCGCGCTGCTCGGCCAGGGCCACAAGCTGACGGCAGGCCTGGGCCGGGGAGAGGCGGGAGACGATATCGGCAATTTCGCTGTCGGCAACATGCGCATAGAGGCCGTCGGAGCAGAGCACAATCTTGTCCCCTTTGAAAACCGTTGTTGATTCGACGTCCACCCGGATCACCGGATCCTGGCCGACGCTGCGGGTCAGGATGGAACGGTGCTCACTGGTCTTGGCGTCCTGTTCGGAGATCAGACCGAACTTCTGCTGCATGCCGACATAGGAGTGGTCAGTGGAGAGCTGCTTGGCCTCCCCCTTATGCACCAGGTAGACGCGGGAATCGCCGACATTGCCGACCACGACCTCGTTGTTGCGCAGCACGGCGATAGAGAGGGTTGTTGCGCAGCGGTGCTTGCCATGCTCCTCCATCCCCTTGTCGTAGACCGCGATGTTTGCCGCGTTGAACATCTGTGTGAGCAGCTGCTGTGGGGTCTGCCCTTCCGGCGCTTCGCGAAAAGCCGTCAGCGCGGTTTCCACCGCGAGGCGGCTGGCAACTTCGCCATAGTCCATGCCTCCAACACCGTCCGCCAGGGCAGCGACCGCACCGAGACTCCGCTTCTCCTCCACGGATTGGGGCTGCCAGAAGCCGACGAAATCCTCGTTATGATCGCGGACCGGGCCAGGGGATGATAGTTCAGCGTAGGTCAGTTCCATAGATTAACTCTCTAACATCATTGTTATTGAATTGAAAGCGGCGTGTGAAAAACGGGGCGGTTACCCGCAAGGGAACCGCCCCGGCTTGCTTCAGATATTATACTACTTTTTTTCTAGGCCGAAACCGGCTTGCTGCTGAGTAAAACTTCCTTATTTTGGGCCTTGCTGGTCTTGGCGAAGTAAAGTGCACCATAGATCCCCCACACCGCGACGACAGCCAGCGCGATGTATGGTTCCTTCCAGCTCATGCCGCTTACCATGAACGGTCCGATCAGGTAAAAGAGCATGATTATCAGGTTGGCCAGCAGACCGAACACCGGAATGACCACGTGTTTGAAGCCGTTGAAGGTGTGGTGCTCCTTGAAGGCTACCATGGCTATCCAGCAGGTGATCATGTAGAGCAGGAATGTGCCGAAGTTGCTGATCAGCGTGACGATCAGCAGTGTGTTCGGCAGCTTGGTGTACATTTCCGGTGCAAAAATACCGACGCTGTACCAGAAGTTGTGCTTGTCCAGAGCTGCGGGCGCGGTTGCCTGCCCACCCATGTATACCGTTACCGTGACGATACCGATGATGGCCGAGATGATGGCCAGCGCCCAGATAGCGCGGTAGGGTGACATGGTCTTGCCGTGCAGCAGGCCGAAGTGCGACGGAACTTCCTCATCGCGCCCCATCGCATAGGTAACGCGGGCGCCGGTGCTGAGGCAGGAGAGCGTGGTACCGATCAGCGCCAGGAACACGGTAAATGCCTGGACCAGCATGAAGGCCTTGCCGGCTGCGGCGCTGCCGAACAGCCAGGTGCCGACTATGACCATCATGTCTCCGATTGGCGCGCCGGAAGCGCCGGCATTCGGCATGGTGTACCCGTTGTGCAGCATATAGCTCGCGGCAAAATACTCGATCAGATAGCAGACCGCACCCTGGATTACCAAGGAGAGCAGTACTGCCCGTGGTACGTCCTTCTTCGGGTTCTTTGCTTCATCCGACATTGCGGTAACAGATTCGAAGCCTACCAGAATCAGGATCGCAATTGCAGCCTGTATGAAGATGAAGTTGAAACCGTGCGGGGCTACGACCGATTTGGCGTCTTTGTGATAGTTGAATGTCTCAACACCCTTGTCGTCCTTGGTGATGGCGCCATCGACATAGTCAACCGTGAAGGGTGCAGCGAGTTTTAAATCTTTTACCGGTTTACCGTCTTTGTCGGCGCCGATCGGATCACTGGTTTTCTCGTCCTTCATATCCTGCATCTGGTAGACCGGTTTGCCCTCCTTGTCCATGCTCGGTTTGCCGTCAACCATCACCGGTTGTGGAACCCCTTTATCATCTTTAACTACCTCCTGGGCGACCTGATAGTTCACCGCGGTGCCGTTGGAGAGGTGGTAGCCGGTCGAACCCTGCGGGTGCTGAGAGCGGTAGCCGATCGCCATCACGGAGAAGACCAGCAGTGCCGAGATCTGGACGACGTTGATCACCACGTTGACGGCAGTGGTGCCGGTCACGCCGCGGAAAGCAATGTAAGCGACGCAGAGGGCGAAGATGATGCAGAAGAGCCACATGAAAATCGGGCTGTTATAGGTGCCGCTGAAGGTGTCAGGCCAGAACTGGTTCAGCAGAAAGCCGGCCAGAATCGCGGTCACGCCGACCATTACGCCGGGATAGACCCAGTAATAGAGATGGCTGGCCCAGCCGGTGATGAATTTGGCGATACGGGCGAACTTGAAAGCGTGGGTTTTTGAGAGAAAGGCCTGCTCAGCGTACAGGTACGATGAACCGGGGCCGGGATAGAGCTTGGACAATTCGGCATAACTGTACGCAGTTGCCAGACAGAGTAGAAGTGCGAAGAGAATACCGAACCACATGGCACTGCCGGCCATGGGGGCACCATACAGGGATTGCATTTGGAAAGTCAGCCAGAGAAAGGCTCCGGGAGCGATCAGGGCCATTGCGTTCATGGTAAGACCGGTGAGACCAAGCGTCCCTCTGGTGGGAGTTTGTTCGTTTGCCATTGTGATACTCCTTTCTATGTAACTTGAAAGGGGGCACCTTTGACCCTTAATTGATGTGAATGGATTGTTTTTTATCCCTGGGTAGGCTTTGAGGGCAACGTTGCCCTCAAAGAAGAGAAGGATCGGGAAAGCTGGTACTATTTATATGGTATCTGATTAACTCCCTAAAAAGTGGGGGTGGGAGGCACCCCAGCCACCCCCGATTGCAAGGGAGGTACTACTAGGGAAGATTGATGCTCAACTGCGTAGTGAACGCCGTTTTGCCGGCTAATGCCGCTTTATTGTAGAACGTAACGCCGGTCAGCAGGGTGATTTGTTTGGAAAAAGCCCAGGAGCCGCCGACGCTTACTTCGCCATCGGCATTGCTGCCGCTCATGTAGTCGATGCCGAGCCAGAGCTTGTCGGAAACTTCGGAAATGGTACGGTCCCAAGAAGCGAGCACTCCGGTATTATTATTCTTCCCTAAGGCTGTTTGGGCGCCATTGTAGCCACCGACCGACAGGCGGCCAACGACCGGGAACGTCCTTGCCGTCAGTGCGTAGGCAATGTTTTGAGCGTTTGAAGTGGCATTGACAGCGCCAAGGTTGTATGCGCCGATGGCGAATGCCGGCAGTCCTTTAAAAAGAGCATCTTCAGATGTCGCCAGCTTTGCGTTGTAGGTCATGGGCTGCTTGGTAGCGGGGGAGCCGACAGTACCGTAGTCAGCGCCTACTTCGATTTTTAATTTTTCATACGGCAGCAAGCCGGTAACAACACCAACATCATAGAGATTGGCGCCGGCATCGGCTGCTGTGGAGAATCGAGCATTGTTGTATATGCCGATTGTCACCTCTTTAAGGCCTTTTGCATCAACGGAAGGTATGTTGATTTGCCCTGATGGTAAAGCCATTGCCGAACCACATGCCAATGCTACGATTGCCGCTGTTACTGCTAACATTCTTCCAAGTTTCATCTTCTTCTCCTTTTCATCGTTGATTTTGAACCCTTAAAAGCTAAGCCACCAACTTCATAACATACCGTTTTTACTACCATTTTAGAAAACCACGTCGTTGTAGCTTTCAAGCTGCTTGTACTGAAGTACACTTCCGGTACACCAAATCAGTACTCAATTTTTAATCACGGCTTGAAGTATTGCGTCGCAGTTACCCAGGTTCTGTAGATTGATGTTTGATTATACATAAATCGTGCCATATTTTGTTACGTAACAAAGTCAGCTACTTATAGCATCTCGCCGCTTTAACCATCATCAACCTCATTATTATTCGCTCCATCCACTGCACAAAAATTAATCAGCCTGACAATAAAAAACGCCACTATTTAAAGGAGGGCATCTCTTATGACTGGTGCTAAACATCTGCTGTTAACGCCGCACGGATACACTCTACGAGTCAAAGTACCGCGCGATCTGCGCGAGCAAATTGGCAAACGGGAGATCAAGAAATCGCTTTCTACTTTTGATATGTCTCATGCTATAAAGGTAGCCGGGTATTTAATGCTTGAAATAAAACATGTATTTTCGGTTATGCGAGGTGTAGGCGTGGGTAAGCGTCATAAAATTAATCTGCCGATAACGGAAATGATTCGTCGCGGCTTCGATTCGAATGGTCGAGTTCAAGAGGAGCTCGAAATGTCGGTTCAGGAGTATCAGGAGCTGTTTCCAAACTACCAGCAGAGTAGTTGCTTCGCTCCGATACCGATAAGTTCACCTGCACCAGTCGGACAAGCGCCAATCCTCGCTGCTCCGACGGTAGTCGCACCGCATGCACCCCAAACTCCAGTGATACCGGCGCAACCTGTGCCCACGCCGCCTACGCCCCAAACCGCAACTTTTGGGGTATCCGACGAAATATTCAGTGTTAGAACCGCTCAACATCTCAAAGAGAAGAAAAAACGAGTTGCGGCAAATCGCTTAGCCTCGTTACGTAGTCTGTATGCCATGCTCATCGATTACTTCGGAGATGTGCCGATGCGTGCTATAACTCGGAACCAAGCCGCAGAATTTATTGACGTACTCAGCGTCTTGCCGATAGGCGCGACGAATAACCGGATCAAAGAGTTTAAAGATAAATCTATCCGCGAAATTGCAGCGCAGACCACTAAGGACTCGTAAAATAATTACATAATCATTTTGTTGTTAGAGGGCGTAATGGAGTAGTTCCATTCACCGTGGAACTCGTCTCGTGATATCCGTATTGCCGCAAATTCTTCGTCAGTCACCTTGATCCCTTTCGGATAT
>CAIYDX010000129.1 GCA_903925005.1 uncultured Geobacteraceae bacterium | reverse complement strand
CTCCTGTAATAGTGGATAGTTACGAAATGCGCGCCCCGGATTTTTTACCCAATGTCAAGCAAAATGTACGGCATCATGCTGATTTTACAACCTTTTTATTCTATCAAAGAGCTATGCAAAGACCTAACCGGAAGACGCTGAGTTGTTGTGCGCTTCGACGTAGGCAGGCTTATGGAAGATCGCTTTACTGTAGGATTCTATTGCTTCAGGAAAACGGCTACTGTCATATAACAGGTTACCAAGGTTAAAATGTGCCTCTGGATAATCCGGCTTGGAGTCTATTGCCTGACGGTAGGCCGCTTCCGATTCATTGCGGTTGCCTATGGCGTGGAATAAATTCCCCAGGTTGCAATGAGCCATGGCGTGATCCGGTTCGATCCTGATAGCCTGACGGTAAGCCGTTTGAGCTTCTTCAAAGCGACCAAGCTCATAAAGCACATTCCCCAGGTTGATGTAAATTGCGGCGTAATCCGGATTGATAGCGAGCGCTTGACGGTAGGCCTTTTCTGCATCAGCAAGTTGTCCATCCTGATGATGTTTAAGAGCAATGTCAATTACCTGTTCCAACGAGACATTCAGTTGAGGCAAAATAACCATAGTGAAGCAGCCCCCAAAAACAATAACAAAACAAACTTTCAGAAATGAAATGGATTAATAGTTACGGGATCCGACAGTATTAAATACAGAAAGGCTTATGGCGTTATCCCTTTGTGCCCACTAGAAAAATGGCAGCAAAATCCTCTGGATCAACAGTACTTACACTGCACACCACACGCTGTTTAGCAAAACTTTCCGGGCAGTTCAGAGAAAGGTAATAGCGGACAATTTCGTCATAATTATCAGCGAGAACGGTTGAAGCAGCATCCAGGTTTGTTACCATTCCCAAACCTGATGGTTTGGTCGGGATAGTCACAATTTGCAGGTCTGGTCTGAATGTCTTAAGGCATGGGATGATCCGCCAAACGTCGCCGGTCCAGAAGCCGGTGCAGCGGGCACGTTTGGCGACAATCGGCGCAATAGGCAGGCAATCGTGAATCAATATGACTGAATCCTTGCGAGCGTAACGCTCCAGGTTGATAAAGTCCTTTAAAGCTTGTTCAAATAGGTGTAGTCCATCGATAAAGGCCAAATCAAAGGTTTCCCTCCCGATTACTTCTCTCAGGTCATGGCTGGCAAAGAAGTCGTCGCTTGTCAACGGAAAAAGAGTTGCCGGACCATGTGGACAGACGTAATTCAGTCGCTCCCACATCCCCTGATATGGATCGATACCAACTGCCCGTGTTTCATGACCGGCCAAAGCCAGTGATCTGCCGTGTCCGAGGCCAATTTCAATATAACTGGCCGGTTTTAACCAGTCATGAAAACGTTGTAGCCAGATATAGTAATCATCCCCCGGCATTTCCTGTTCAGCGGCAAGCATGAAAAAACCGTCGCTCGTTCCACTTGAGGTAGGATCAAGCTCCTGGAGCAGCTCATATGTTGCATGTGCATCGGAATATGCGCCAAGAGCCGTATGAATTCTGGCCATCAGCAGATGCAGAAGTGGATTCTCAGGTGTCAGCAGCAGGGCCGCTTTTACGGCTTCGGCCGCGCTTGCATAGTGACGACGATAAAGCAGGATCAAGCCGTGGCAATACAGGGTCATTTCCTGGGTTGGCTGGGCTGCAAGCGCTAATCTTTGTATATTCTTTATCTGCAGGCTGTAACCAAGCACCTCATAAAAATGAAGCGCCTCAAATATTAATTCGTAGCCCCCCAGCGCAACCGGCAGATTCCCCTCTTTCTGGAGAGCTATTGATTGACGCATTTGAGCTTCCAGCTTGGCAAGCATATAGTTTATCATAGAGTAGTCCTATCCTTCTGCTGTCCTTGCTCATCGGCTTTACTGGCCATTATGTCGATGAATCGTCGCAAAGTGGAAAATATCGTGTCGTCTTGGCAGAGTTGAGACGCCTCAATAAGACATGTACGGGCATCATCATAACGCTCTTCAGATACGAGAGTTTGTACATGACTAGCCGTATATGCAAAAAAACCGCTTTCCATCAATTGCTTGTTGTTTTCTCGATTGGCAATTCCATGCCATTTGTTTAGAAACATCCTACGGTTTCTAGAGAGTATTTCTCCAGCGGTTTCTGACTTTTCGTAAAACCTGATTTCTCGAAGAGCCCTGATGCTGCCGCTCCAGTGGTGATCATAGGCAGAAGTCGGCACAATATAATTTTTTAGGCCAGCCCTCTTAATCTGTAGCCCCAGGTCCCATTCCTCGAAGTAACAGGGGGTAAAGCCGTTCTCAAAACGGATGATCTTTTCATTGAAGTGCTGGAGTCTCACGGCGAAAAAAAACCCGGAAACCGCATCTACCTCAAGAGGAGTGTTGAAAGTCCCTTTATCGAAATGAATAAAATCCCGTGCCAGCGAGTATTCCACAAAGCTCCCCTGAGGGCCGACACAGGCTGCATCAGGAAGCGTGAAAAGCGCCTGTTCAAGGGCATATATCGCCGCTCGATCAACATGAAGGTCGGCATTCAGAATAAATACAGTCGGCGTTACGGCAATCTCAAACCCAAGGTTCCAGGCGCGGGCAACACCGATGTTTTGTTTCATGATCGCATAGCGGGTTATGCGAGGATGGTTTTTCAGTTGTTCGGCCACCTCCTGGCCGTTAAAGACTATGATAACATCGCCTTCAACATCCGCCAGATCGTCAAGCAGCGTGAGTATGTTGTATTCGCTGGCGGGAGACATATCCAGCACAGGGATTACGAAGCTCCGACCGGCGTTACTTATGCAGATACTGGCAGGTATATCGGCATCGATTTCGGGTACTCCAGCCAGTGACTGTTTCCGGAGCTCTTCAGCAGAGAAGGTATCCGGTTTGCCTTTGAGTGCTACCGCCAGCAGGTCATCAATGCGATGGGCGTAGGTATGGGCATTGTGGACAAGACGCCTTCCACGCTCCGCTATTTGTTCACGCAACGCGTTGTTCTCCAGGTAAAACTTGGCTACGTCGCAAATGTTGCTGTCACGATAAACGGCATAATCCTCACCATTCCTGAAGAGTTCGTCTTGGCCACTGTTTCTAGCCATGTCGGTCAGGAGCAACGAACCTGTGGACATGGCTTCGAAGACTCGCATGTTCAGGTCATTCTTAATTGCCGAATTGAAAACAATCTGAGATTGGGAAAAAAGCAAGGCCATATCGTTCAAATAACAGCGTTCATAATGGACCGGAACTTGACGGGCCAATGTTGTAAGCAGGGTTTCGCGCCGTGAACCGTCTTTAATACTGCCAACAAAGCCGACAGGATGGATTTTTGGGACATCAAACCGGCAATGCACCTCCGGATCACATCCCAACGGGAGCCAGTGTGCCCGTATGCCTCTAGAACGAAAATCTTTCAGGTATTCGCGCTGGGCAATGAAAACCATGTCAAACTGCTTAGCCCACTCAAGATGAATGTTAAGATTAATGTGTGAATCTACAAGGTAGCATACTTTGGGGCACGGCAATGCATCCAGATTTGATGGATAATAATCGCCACTAGTCTCGACCCAAAGGTACAGTTCCGGGTAGTCAGAGCGATCTGTGTCGGAAATGATCTTGCCCATGTCCGGATTTAGTCCTGTACAGATATCAAGATCCTTTGGCGTCAGGCCCATGTTCAGCCGCTGTAACAATTCTTGCGACAGCGAGGGACCGATGGTTGTAGTTCTACAGAGTTGTTTCAGGGCCCTTTCAAAATAAACGGCCCCGGTTATTGGATAGGCTATGCAAGCTAGCCAGACATGTAAAGTGCTCATAATATTAAGTCCTTACCGAACGGCATATTGTTTTTTATGACGATTTCGAACAGATAAACCCCCAATATTCATCCGGACCCATGCCGGTGGTAAAAGAGTATTTAGCCTCTTCAGCCACGGTAAATCCGCAGCGCCCTAGAAGAGAAACCCAGGCACCGCGACCGAACACACTGTAATGGTTCCGGTTAGTTTCATGGTGACATGATGTCTCCGGGGCCGGAACTTCCAGGTAGAGTTTTCCTCCAGGCATCAACACCCGGGCAAATCCGGTCAACGTAAAGTATGGGAATACGCTATGTTCAATGACATGTCTTGCCCAGACTAAATCAAAAGAACCATCCGTAAATTCCAGAAACGACTGGTCCATCTTGCGCACGTCATGCCCATTCTGCCGGCAGACCCGCACATCTTCATCATTCAGTGTAATGCCAATCGCAGACAAATAGCCTTTGTCCCGGAAAATATCCAGTGCCGGGCCTTGACCACAGCCGATATCGAGTATCCGTGCTTTTTGATCGATATGATACTTGGGCAAAAGTACATTCAGAACTTTGCCGGTAATTTCCGAATGAATGAATGAAGGGGCTTCCGGATAGGTATCGCTCTCTATTTTGTCGATAAAGGAAACTAGTCTGGCAAGCTGGTTAAATGTTATCTCCATAAAAAAACGCTCTCCTATGAAATATTACGGAATCATGCTTGAAGTTGACAATAATTCTACCCTGTCGCCGCGCCTGCGGCAAGTAAAGTCCCTATTTCGTGGAATTGCCGCGCCGCTTTGTCCCACGACAGTTGCTTCATGTCTCTGGCGGCAATTTGTCCCTTCTGGCCGCAGACATTCCTGTCCCGGTAAGCAATCTCCAGCTTTTCAATGATCTCTTCCACTGAAACCTCGTGCCAGATTGCGGAGGGTTCGCCTGTCGCATCCTTGATCAAAACCGGAGTATAGCCAGTCAAAGGAAATGAGTTATGAGAGGTAATTATATCGGCATGTCCTGTAGCATCGCTGGCGACGACGGCACGGCTGCACGCCATATACTCGCACATGACCATGTTGTTTCCCCCTTCACAGCGGTTGGGGAAAATGCCGATATCGGTCTGTTGGTAAATCTGTCTGATCAGCGAATTGTCGATAAGAGGAGCCAGGTAGACTCGCTCGGGGGGAATGCCGTTTTCATGGAGTGTCCGCTGCAGTATGGTGATACAATCTTCATTTGAAGGGCGAAAGGTGATGTGGGGAGACTGAATCATAGTCGCAAGTGAAAAGGGCCACTGGTTTATCCATGAACAGGCCAGGTAGGCATCGTGATGGCGCTGCATGAATACCCGCATGGCGGCAATAACCAGATCCTGTCCTTTGCGGTATTCAAATTTGCCCCCTGAAAAAACAATGAACCGTCCATCGTCTTCGCGGTAGGGCACGGGATAAAAATTCGTGGGGTCTATTCCTTGCAGAACCGTGGCCGTATTACGAATACCGCCTATTCTTAGTTGGTATTCGCACCAGGATGAACCGGCAACGATGAAATCCCATTCCCCGGCAGCGCGGCGGGTATGGCGAAGGGCCTCAATATCGTTTTCGAAAAAACAGTAGCCGATATTGATCCGGTTCCAATCCGCGAAATTTATCGGGCGGAAATCATGGCCGCCTATGCAATGGAGGGTGACTCCATCCAGATTCGGCAGCTTGGCGATTTCTCTGGTCAGGTATTCGCCCGCAATCCCCCATCCATGCGCCCTGCCTCTGGGCATTGAAACATTCATTGCGCATCAGCCGACTTAATGGAGCGGAGGGCTTCGGCGGCATCTTGGTCCCAGGGTTTTATAGCTAGTATCTGTTCCAGGAAGAAACGGGCATCATCCCGTTTGTCAACTTCGAGACAGATATGGGCAATCGCCTTAAGAAGCTCAATGTCGTAACGGTTTTCGGCAAAGAGTTTGACATAGATTGTCAACGCTTCTTCCAGCGCTCCAAATCCGTTGTAAAGAAGATCTGCTAGGTTTTTTTGGAAGATCAAGTTTGCCGGCTGCAGTCTGACTGCCGCTTCGTGATGGTGACGCGATAAAAGATGCTCCCCATGTTTTTGGTAAAGTACACCAAGGTCATTATGGGCCAGGGCATTGTCCGGATTCTGAATAATAATCGTTTTCAACAATTGGATAGCGTCGTGTGGTTTACCGGCATCGACGAGTGAGATGGCTTCTCGGTAGAGCTCGTCTGGAGAGCATGTTGGCTCAGGTTGCGCTATGCGAAAAAGTTCCTGGAATTGTGGCGTCGCACGATCGGTCTGTGGCGGTGCCTCTTCGCGACAGACCGGATAAGGTGCCTGTGCAATTTGTTTTACACTTGAGTTCGTCGCAACAGGAGAGGGGAGTTGTTGTAGAGCCTGCTGCGCAGCATAATTATCGGCATCCAGTTGCAGGGTGCGTGAAAAATACTGGCGGGCCTGCTCCTTGCGGCCTATATGCAGACTGATGGTTCCCAAGGAATTCAGCGCCTCCGTGTCAAACGGATTGTCCTTGAGGATATCCAGATAGGTATGGATAGCTTCACCCGTCCATTCCAGCTCGACAAAATAGAAATCCGCCAGATTTTTGCGGTAGATTATGTTGCCAGGCTCCAGCTTATGGGCTTTTTCATGATGAGCCAAAGCCTTGAGAGAGTTTCCTGCTTGATAATACATAACCGCCAAATCGTTGTGGGCGCGGGCAAAATCAGGATATATTTTCAGGAAGTCCTTAATATGACGGAGACCCTCATCCG
>CAIYDX010000128.1 GCA_903925005.1 uncultured Geobacteraceae bacterium | reverse complement strand
GGCAAATTAACTTGGCGCTAACACCTCACAAACTGGAAAATTACCATGGCGCTCGACAAGGGAGTGCTGTGGGTGTTTCTTTTGTAGCTCAGTGGCATCCTCATCTGTTCAGTAGTGAAGCCACAGTTTTCGGCAGGATTACTGAGAGATCGGCATCTTTAGTAATGATGGCATCCATAGGATATTCAAGGCTCAGTGGTGGGGAATCATCTCCGGTTAACAGCACAAACGGGAGCTTGAACCCCCGCTCTCGCATTGCGGTACAGAGCTGAGTCCCACTTATGTTTGGCATATTCATATCAGAAACAACGAGTGCAATAAGAGGATCAGTACCAAGTATTTTCATAGCATCCATACCACTAAATGCTAGAAATATTTTGTACTCCGGTTCCTCCAGAATCATGCCGGTCACCTCAGCGGTAAACTTATCGTCATCAACTATCAGAATATGTTTTTTTACTGAATTCATACCACTACTCCCTTGTCATCATTCATCCGAAGCGTTGATCTTCTTGTTTAACATTTTACTAGGTTTAAAAGTCACTATCTTTCTAGCTTCAATTATCAGAGATTCGCCAGTTGCAGGATTCCTACCTTTTCGATCTTTCTTCTGTCTGACATCAAACGTTCCAAATCCAGAAATCTTTAAGCTCTCTCCAGTTTCCAGAGTTGACTTAATGATCGCTATTACACCTTCAAGCAGGTCTGTAGAATCATGCTTCTTAATACCCATCTGACTAGAAATCTTGTCAACTAAACTAGCTTTCGTTAGTGCCACTTGTCCCTCCCTGATTTGCGATTGCTTCTGTAGTAATTCTTTTCACGGCATTTCTTAAATCATTGATGAAAAATGGCTTAGACATTACCAAGTCTACCTTCATAGCCCTACTAATACCCATGAGGTAATCCTTGTCATTCTTTGATGAGCCACCGGTTAAAACAATTGTCTTGATTTGAGGATGTTTCATTTTTAACGACATGATCACGGCAATACCATCTATTTCTGGCATGATTATATCAGTGATCACAAGATCATACGGATGCAACTCAATGAGCTGTAATCCAGTGTCACCATTTTCAGCTTGATCTACCTCATGACCGTCCTGCGTGAGAATGTTCGATATTAATAATCTAATTTCTGGTTCATCGTCAATTACCAAAATACTTGGCATTGTTCTTACCTCCCCACTGGCTCCCCTTTAACTAAAAGAGAGATTTTCTTGCACGGTTTTATTTACCCATGCTTTAGCTTCGCCCTGATCCCGGAAAACATGGGTTATCCAGCCAAAATCATCAGGCAGATGTACCTCCCACATTTTTGTAATACAATAATTATCAAACTGCGGAGCGCAGATAGCCACAATCAGACTAGAGTTTTCTGACGCAATAATCTTTGCTACTTCTACGAACCGCATTACGTCTCCCATGTTTATCCTTAATTTATCAACTTCTGAGTAATCAATGTATAAGTAGCGAACTGCTGGCAAGTCTCTTTTGCTTTCTCGCAAAAAACCGACAATTGCATTTGCAAGATCGGCACTGGACATTATGCCGTCAGTCCTCTTGAATATTAAACCCTGCCCCTGATCTGCGAAGTAAATTTTAAAAGACATACAGGCATCCTTCCGTATCATTAAAATCAAAGGGGAAACTATTACTTAAAACACGACTATAAGCCATCTCCTGAGCTTTAGGCTCATACCTTGCTTCCTCTATTGGGTGGACGATATAGCCGAGTAGACAACGGTCTGCAACCTTGAACCTCTGCTTATCAGCAAACCAGTCTCCATTCAATTTTATCAAGTGCTGTTAAAACCAGCTTTGCGGCAGCAGGAGAACTTAACATCTTAAACGGAATCTGATTGCCTAGGTTGTACCGCCTCAGTCGGAATTGGACTTTCAGGCCGCTTGATCTAAGGGTAAGTCAGATTCCCCTGAATACCTGATTTCAGGAAAGGCTTGTTGTCG
>CAIYDX010000127.1 GCA_903925005.1 uncultured Geobacteraceae bacterium | reverse complement strand
ATTGCTCAAAAGCCTATAGGGCAACCCAACCTATGCCCTTAAACAAAAACTCCCTCCCTGCGTCAAATTTGGAAGCCATATTTAGGCAGTGCCATAGCTCAAATTCTATGAAACATTTCTGTCGTTTGTTTAAGTTCACCCCATGATACAGGTTACCGGGTGGGAGATGGCAGGAGATGTGTTGAAGTAATACTGGGCACGTCAGTTATACAAAAGCATTGTTATGAAATTATATTTATTGTTTGTACTTGACATAATGTTTATTATGAGCCATAACTAATTGATAATGCAAAGTTTTTCATGCTACGTAATTATACAGGAAATGTAAAAGGCCAACCCGGCATTATCCCAAGCCGGTCGGTTAATCTGTGTCGGTTAATCTGTTGACAAATTATTTTAACAAACAATACAATCCCTCTTAGCTACTACGTTAAGTGGGATTTGTTTTGAGTGCCCAGAGGGCTGGCCCACGTATACCGTTGAGCGTTGCAGGGATTCAGGTAAACACTGCAAGCCTTTTGTCTTTTCAACGGCCGTTCAAGTTATCAGGCACGACAGATCACACTCCGTCGACAACTCTCCTTGCCATTTTCTGGACTTCCATGTTAGCCAACGCAGAGACCTTTCTCTTCACAGCCCGGGAATAATATTCTTTTTCTGTCTTCGTGAATGGCACGCCTTCGGCTCTCTTCTTGAGTAGCTCTACCTGCTTAGGGGAAAACAACTGAGACAAGGCGTATTCCAACGCCAACCGATCATAAACCACATCTTTCTTTTGGCTCGCTGCGCTGTCCTTTTCGTAATACATGTCGAACATTTTTTTCAGCCTGTCAGAGCTGAACTCAGTGCGTCCGCACACGAAGTGACCGTTTTCCGCCAGCGATTTTTTCATTTTCTGCAGTTCTGTCTGCATTTTTTCAGAAAATGCTTTCTTTAGCTTATTAGCCCATGCGAAACGCAAGTGGTACGAATCGTACAGAGCCACCGACACAGCCAGCAACCCGAGGTAATTTTCTCTGTCATCTGGTGAATCGAGATTGTTCTGCAAGTCCAGCGCGTTGAAGCTATAGTCCTTGGCGGCGTTTACGAGTAATACGGGAAAGGCTTCCCATAACCTGAGATCGTGGCTACCAACAACTTCGACCAGTGCCTGCCTGGTGTCCATTTCTTTATTGGTCTTCATAAACGGGAGGCCAAGCGTGGACAACTTATTGAACAATTGGGTGTTAGTCATATAGATTTTCCTCCCGCAACCTATCAAGGAAGCGGTCATAGTTGCTATTGGCGCGTTCCACCGCGATGTCGTAACCAACCAACTCGCGGAAATGGCTGGTCAGAAGATCAATATCGATATTGTGTCCGCGAGCTTTGACCAGTGCGGCACAATCGTCCATATCAACGCCGGTGCCTCTAATGAGTTTGCTGGATATCAGATCGAAATCATTTAAGACGCCAACGTACAGCCTACTGAATTCCTTTAACAATGTGTGCTTACCAGCTCCAAACGGCGAATCGAGCAGTTCGGTTGTGTGGATTTTGTTGCCGCTAAACAAGTCAAAAACAAAAACATCACTTTCCAGCTTCCAGCCGGCTGTGGTTTGTGGGCGGTAACCCATCTTTTGTATGGTCTTGGTGAGGTAAGTGTGCTCACGAACATCTGGGATCATGAAGTCAACATCCTTTGTGGATGCTTTGATATCCAGCAATGTCATCGCAGTACCACCACACGCAATCAAGTGAACCTTTCTTTTTAGGAACCGGTTCCATTGCTCAAGGATTTCCAGAAAAGAATTTTTGTCGAGCCTGTATCCAACCATATTGTATCTTTTAATACAACATATTGTACGTAAACATACAATCTATTGTATAGATATGTACAATAGTCGACCTCAGAAGTCAACTGTTTATTAATACTTTTCCAAAGAGTGCTCGGCACCTTCGGCACCAGTGGAGCCACTATCCTCATTATCAAACATTCTCTCGGCTGGCCAATTTGTTCAGACACTGGCGCAAATCGGCAGACAATTCTGAAGTGGCTTCATCGATTGCTTGGAGACATCGGGTTTGGATTTTGATATTAACTGTTCTGAGCTACCAAGATTCCTTCAAATCTATTGAATAGATTAACGTTAAATTGACCTTTATCCGCATTTTCTTTCATTGTTTTGAGTGCATCTGCAGGTGAAGATGCCTTACGGTACGATCTGTCGGTTACCAATGCGCTGTATACATCACATAGTGACGTTAATTGAGCACTGCGGGGGATGTCATCCCCTTTGATAGCAGTCGGGTAGCCATCGCCGTCGTACCGTTCATGATGATATCGGATAATGCCAAGAGCAACCTCGTTGTTCAGTCCGTTCTCTTTCAGAAACTCGTACCCTTTCTGGGTATGCTGTTTTATCTTGTGATATTCAACTTCCGAGAGAGCGTCAGGTTTATCAATAACTTTATCAGTGATAAAGATCATGCCAAAATCGTGGAGGATTGAGCCCAAACCCACATCAATCATTTCGTCGGGAAAAACGTTGTACAGTTTCTCATGTAGTAGCATATTGAGGGCCGTTACATGCACACTGTGGGCATAAATATAAAAATTGTGCCCCACTATGGACTGGATTGATTTCAGAGCACATTTATCGTTTTGCACAAACTTCATCAAGTGCTGTACCAGGCTTCGCCCCCGATTCAGGTTTACTACTGATTCAGGAGCTTCAAAAATATCAATGACATAGTTTGCCGAGGTCTGATAGAGAATCCTCCCCTTTGCGTCACTTTTAATGTCATCCCTTGTCAGGATATCTCCGAGGTTGTTTTCCATATATTCATTTATAGCTTCCAGATCGCCGGTTCTGACATAGATGAAATCCGTGAAATTCCTCTCCAGGCGCCTTCGGTCATCCTCTGTGAACTTGCGATCCTCGGTTTTGTAGAGAACGTAGTTGCCGCTGCTCTTTATGTATAATGCCACATCGGGGAACAGCACGGGATCAATGCAGTCTATGCTGATAGGTCTCCAAAAACGGTCGTTCATTTACATGTCCTCTTTCTTGGCGAGTTCAATCTTAATATAGGTGTTTCAGACTTAAACGATGAAGGGCCAAGTTTGGCCGATAACTATCTATTATATGAACCACCTCGCGGCTACGAGGTATCTACTGAGTGTTCAGCCGCGCTTCGCGCTGGCGGATAAAAGGCACATCGGAGCAAGCTCCGAGGAATATGACCCGGAGAGATTTAATGCGGGCCTGTGTTGTATTCCTGCGAGTCAATAACCTTCAGTTTACGGATGGTTGCCAAGTTCTCCAACACACGTTTTTTCAAGTTGCTGTTCCATTCTTCCAAAGACCTCAGTTCCTCACAATGCGCCAACAGAGCTTTGACGCGAGGACCAATAACATCACTGGAAATAGGCTTGATAATAAAATCTGCTCCACCAACTTCAAATCCTTTGGCCTGTTCACTCGTATCCGTAGTGGCAGTAATAAAGATGACCGGTATTTTTTTGGTGTGCTCTTGCGTTTTGATCATTCTACAAACTTCATAGCCATCCATTTCGGGCATCATGACATCCAAAAGAACCAAATCTATATTTCCATTTTGGATATAATGTAGAGCCGCCTTTCCGTCTGACGCTGTGATTACGTCATATCCGGACTTTGACAGAATTGTCTCCAGAATTTTCAGGTTTTCTGGCGCATCATCTACGCATAAAATTTTCGGTTTGATTCCTTCCATATGGACTATTCCTCAATATTCGGTTTTTAATGGTTGGTAACACCCGCTTTAAATAGATTTGGTCGGCATATATCCCAAAAGCTCAGAGAACAGAAGGGATCCAACCGGAATTTTCCTCGCTGTTGTAGCGCACTGCAAAACGCCACCCTGCCTTGCCGTTGCGCTTCACCTCATACATAGCTGCATCTGCAACTGCCAGTAATTTATCAGCACTTTCGGCATTATCTGGAAAAATGCCGATGCCTATACTGGCTCCAATTTGTTCGGTTGTGCCATTCGGCAAAGTAATGGGAAGGCAAAGTACTTCAAGGATCTTTTGTGCCACCAGACCTGCATCATCAAGATTGCTAATGGTTCCCAGCGCAACAGCAAACTCATCGCCGCCCAAACGTCCGACAGTATCCGAAAGCCTTACAGAATTGAGCAGTCGTGATGCTGCTGTCTTTAATATTTCGTCACCAGCTTCATGACCATAAAGATCATTGATCCTCTTGAAACCATCAAGATCAATATACATAAGGGCACAAAGCTGTTTGTTGCGGCGGGCAAGCTCAACATTCCGGGTCAAATGTTCAAGGAACGTGCGCCGATTGGGAAGGCCGGTCAATACATCAAAGCTTGCCAGGTTTACCAGTTGCTCCATCATCAGCTTCTTCTCGGTAATATTTTCCTTCACGGCCACAAAATGAGTGATATTGCCCCGAAGATTGATAATGGGCGAAATGGATGCCGCTTCCCAAAAGAGGCTCCCATCCTTGCGTTTATTATGGAAATCCCCTCGCCACACTTTTCCACTTTGCAACAATTCCCACATAGATTTATAAAAATCTTCTGGTTGATCCCCCGACTTCATAATGCGGGTATTTTGTCCGATCGCCTCCTCAACATTATAACCTGTCATGTGGACGAAGGCAGAATTTACATACTCGATAACACCAGTACGGTCGGTGATTACTATAGAAGAGGGACTGTTTTCGACAGCAGAGGAAAGTTTCCTTAAATTCACGTCAGCCTGTTCCTGTATCCCAATCTGGAAGCGCAGTTGACGAGCAATGCGAAGATAATAAACGGCCAAGACTATCGAAACGAGCAGGAAAAACGGTCCGAGCAGTGTAACAATCGGGTAACTGGATAGGATTTTATGAAGAAAATACAGGTCATTTACTACCATTTACTTCCACCTAAATTAACTTAATTTTTCAACAACTCCTGACCATAACTAACTTACCGCTGTTCCTTAAACCGCATCAGCAAATTTCTGGCATACTTCCGTAACCTCATGCATTTTATTTAAAAATGCGTCAACAATTTGCGGATCAAAGTGATGTCCGCTGCAGCGAGCGACTTCTTCAATAGCTTCGCTTATTGGCCAAGCCTTTTTGTAAGGGCGTTCTGAGGTAAGGGCGTCAAACACGTCTGCAACAGGTACGATTCTCCCAAAAAGAGGAATTTTGCTCCCACTAAGCCCATTGGGATAACCTGTCCCATCCCAGCGTTCGTGATGAGTCAGTGCTATTATTGCCGCCGACTGTATCAAACTGTCCGGATTAGGACCTAAAATTCTATGGCCTATCTCGCTATGCGTACGCATGATCTTCCACTCATCCTCATCGAGTTTGCCCGGTTTTAATAATATGCTATCAGGTATACCAATCTTGCCAATGTCGTGCAGGCCCGCAGTACTGAAGAGCAGTCCCACTTCGTTTTCAGGAAGACCGATTGTTCGAGCAATTATCTGGCAATAGTGACAGACTCTGACAACGTGAAGGCCGGTCTCATTATCACGCATTTCTCCGGCACTGCCAAGTCGGTTCAGGATTTCAAGTCGGGTTTCATCAAGTTTTGCTGTGCGTTCCCGCACTAAATGCTCCAGGGTACGGTTTTGATTGTACAGGGCAAGGTGTGTTCTGACTCTTGAACGTACAATTGGTGCTCGTATTGGTTTGGCGATATAATCTACGGCACCGCAGTCAAACCCCATTGATTCGTCTTTTATCTCGTCCTTTGCTGTTACAAAGATAACCGGTTTGTTACGGGTCAGGGGATGCTCTTTGAGCCTTCTGCATGTTTCAAAACCATCCATTCCCGGCATCATTACATCCAATAAAATGATATCTATTGGGACGGACTGGCAGATTTCGATGGCCTTAGCACCACTGGTAGCAGCTTTTATGTCGTATTCGTCCATCAATGCGGCATTGAGTAAGCTAATGTTCAGTGGAGTGTCATCTACAATTAATATAGTTGATCGAGAAGTATCTGTCATCATGGCAATTAATCCTTAGTGTCGTTTGATGTAAGAATAATCCCGCTTTTGGCTGTGAGTGCCAAGAGTTGGTCATGAGCGCCCGCAAATTCAAACTTATTTAGACATTCCTTAAGCTGTTCAATATTTTTTTCAGGCAAGTCTGCAAGTTCGCTATGATAATCGTCCAGATAATGTTCTGCTTTGCAATCCCAACTGATAATATAATCCTTCAATCTGTTCAGAATCGGTGTGACCACAGCTAAGTTAGTCTTGCATGATGGGGATTCCTCCGCGGTTGGTGGATCTAATGGCAGATTTTTTCTGAGTTCCTCCACCAACCGATTAAGTTCGGCAGAAAAACTACTGAGGGAATCCCAGATATTTACCTCCCTCAACTCGATAGATGTTTCGAGTATTTGAGCCAGTTTCCCCAGTTCTACAGCTCCCATGCTGCCTGCATTGCCTTTTATTGTATGGGCGCGGAGAGTTGCCTGTTTATAATCTCCCACATGCAAATCTTCTTCTATCGCCTTGGGCACATTTAACTCATTTTCCATAAAACTACGAAGCACCCATAAGTACAAATCGCTATCACCATCAAGGCGATCCAGTGCACCACAAATATCAAGTCCCTCTAATCATAGCTACTGCTTCTTTTCCATTATCAGCAACATAAATCATTGCTCCGGTTTCTTTCAGAAGTTCGATTGCCAGTTGTTGGTTTATCTCATTGTCTTCCACCAGCAAGATGTTGGAACCGGGAAAATTGTTAAAAGTTTCCTTTCCTCCGGCGTTCATTGCGTCGACATATGTGTCGTGTTCTATATCACTTGCTAGGGCGATGCCGAACCAGGCCGTGAAACAGAAACGACTCCCCTGTTCTGGTACACTCTCACACCATATCTCTCCCCCCATCAACTCCACCAACTGCTTTGAGATCGACAGGCCCAAGCCCGTGCCGCCAAACCGGCGGGTAGTGCTTTCGTCTGCCTGGCTGAATGGTTTAAAGAGTTTATCGATCATCTCAGACGTGATACCGATACCAGTGTCACGTACAGAGAATTTAAGCTGAACCCGATCGTCTTCCTGGGTTAGCAACACGGTTTCAAGCGCCACCTCTCCATGTTTCGTAAATTTGACAGCGTTGTTTAACAGATTGAGGATAATTTGGGCAAGGCGGTGTGGGTCACCGACCAGATAGGCCGCTGTTTTCGGCGGAGTCTCGACCAACAGATTCAATCCCTTATCCAGGGCCTTTTGTTGCACTATGCTGGTAACATTGGCAATCATAATATCCAGCCTGAATGGAATCTGTTCCATCTTCAGCTGCCTTGCCTCAATCTTGGAGAAATCAAGGATGTCGTTAATAATATTGAGCAGCAACTCTCCGGCTGAGTGTATTTTACCGATATAGTCATGTAGACGTGGTGGTAGGCTGTTCTTCAGGGTCAATGCCGAAAAGCCGATAATGGCGTTGAGAGGCGTTCGGATTTCATGGCTCATGTTGGCCAGGAAGTCACTCTTGGCAAGGCTTGCCGCTTGAGCCGCATCTCTTGCGTCCAGAAGTTCCTTTGCTATCCGTTTAACTTCTGTGGCATCTTCCTTGATGGCCACAAAATGACTGATATTCCCCTGTTCATCTTTGATGGGCGAAATGCTGGCATGCTCCCAGTATATGTCGCCATTCTTTTTCTTGTTGCAGAAGTCGCCACGCCATACCCGGCCAGCGCAGACCGTCTCCCACATCTCACGATAATACTCTTCTGTCTGAGTGCCTGCTTTGAGGATGCTTGGATTCTGGCCTATTGCTTCTTCAGGGAGGTAGCCGGTTATTTCAGTAAATTTCGGATTGACGTACTCAATCCGTCCGAGATAGTCGGTGATGACAACAGCTGTGGGACTGCTCTCTACAGCGCTTGATAACTGTTGCAGTTTTTTATGGGCATCTTCCGCTTCTCTCCGCCTCTGTTCAAGTTCTCTGTTGATGGCAATCACTTCTTCATTTATATCTTTAAGGTCCTTGGTCCGGATTATTACCCGTTGTTCAAGTTCCTCATTATGGGTTTTAATTGCATTCTTAGCTGTTTTCAGTTCGGTAATATCCTGAATAACACCGATCAGTCCTATCGGTTTACCAGTAGCGTCGTAATAACATGCCTTATGAAAAACGACCTCCCGCTTTGAACCATCTTTACGTAAGAGCGAAGTCTCATACTTTCGAGACCCGCCACTACTTAGTAGCTCTGTTTCAATGGTGATAATCGCTTTAGCGTTTTTCGGCGTAGCTATGTCGTGAATGTTTTTGCCGCGAAGTTCCTCTCTCAATATGCCGCGAAAATCTTCATAGGCCTTATTGCAGCCGAGGTAATAACCATCCACATCCTTATAAAAAAACGGACTTGGAATGGCGTCGAGCAACGTCTGGGTAAAATCCAACTGGTGTCGGAGGTCATTCGTACGTTCTTCAACCTTTGCCTCCAGAGAAAGATTCAGTTCTTCGAGCTGCTGCTGTACCTTAAGCGAATCAAGTTGAGACTGCTTGCGCTCGGTTAACCTGTCCGCTTGTATCCGTTAGAGGCGATACCGAGATTTCAAATAAGCCATTTAATTTCTTTTCTTCAATTTCCTGACTACACGTCAGGCCATCATGCATCATCCTGATGTGCGGGCAATAGCCAGGCGGCTTTGATTCACCGTGAATTACCTCATAACATTTAAGACCAACCATCTGTTCTGGTGCATGACCACAACGGTCAGCCAATGCTTTGTTTACCCGTGTAATGGTGTGCGTCGTATCAATAATGGAAATCAGGTCGGGAACAGCATCAAAAGTCTGCACCCATGCTGTCAACATTTGGTCAAGCTCTTCTTTCTGGTGTGCAAGAAGATCCCGCTGTTCCTTGATGAGTTCGTTGTGTTCCTTCAATGTGATGAGGTTGCGTACCCGCAACTTAAGAAGAGAAAAATTGACCGGCTTGGTGATATAATCCGTCCCACCAACCTCCAAACCGCGATGTTCTCCGACATAGGTATCCAAAACCGTCAGGAATATTATAGGAATATCCGAAAATGTTTTGTCAGATCTTATTATTTTGCAGACTTCAAAGCCATCCATTTCTGGCATCATAATATCCAGTATGATCAAGTCGGGTTGATGCTCTTTAAGCAGACTAATGCCATCATATCCAGATAGTGCCGTGAAAATTTCATATTCGTCTTGAAGCGCAGTCATCACTGCTTTGAGGCTGTTCTGCTCATCGTCAACGATAAGGATTTTAGATCGTTTACTCATATTTTTCTCTACTAATTCTGGTGCGCTCATTGTTATACTCCCTTCCTAATACACGCATCATATCCGACATAAGTTCCTTGATATCAATCGGCTTCGAAATATGACCATCAAACCCTTCAGCGAGAAACCGCTCTTTTTCCTGGCGAAACGAGAATGCTGTCACTGCAATAATCGGCTGATGGGTGGTAGTCCCTTGCTCTTTTCGGCGAATTTCAAGCAATGCTTCTTCACCGTTCATAATCGGCATCTGGATATCCATCAGAACAAGATCAAAACTACCACGTTCAAGTGTCGCAAGGCATTCTTTCCCATTTACCGCAGTAGCAACATCGTGTCCCATCTTCCTTAGCAGTGTCGTCCCAAATGATAAGTTGGTTTCGTCGTCTTCCACAAGCAATATTCTCAGAGATGGTCCTTTCCAACTGATTTTAGTTTTTTGAGGGACCTCTTGAATCGTAGATGTTTCTGAAGTGATCTTGAGTGGTAGTGTTACTGTAAAACAACTGCCAGCTCCTGGTGTACTTTCAACCGAAATGCGACCGCCCATGAGTTCAGTCAAACGGCGGCAGATACTCAGGCCAAGACCGGTGCCTCCGAATCTGCGAGTAGTGGAGCCGTCCTCTTGAACAAATGGATTAAAGATCCACTCGAGAGCATCAGGTGCGATGCCGATACCGGTGTCTTGTATAGATATCCGGATGATTACAAAGGCATCGTTTCTCTCAAGTAGCCGCGCCGAGACAATGATGCTCCCCTGTGATGTAAATTTGACTGCGTTACCCAGCAGATTAATAAGAATCTGTTTGATTCTTAGTTGGTCGCCTAAAAGGCAATGAGGAACATCTACATCTATATCCGTTTTCAGGACAAGATGCTTTTTAAGAGCGGCAACTTTTTGCATCATAATGATATCATTAATACAATGATGCAAACTGAGTTCGGCTGACTCAATCTCGATTCCTCCAGCTTCGATCCTGGAAAGGTCAAGGATATCATTTATCAAGGCCAACAAATTTTTGCTGGAGTAATGAAGACCATCCAAATACTCCAGCTGCTCGCTGGTCAGATCAGTCATCTCCAGAAGCTGGGCATTGCCAAGAATGTTGTTAAGCGGAGTGCGTATTTCATGGCTCATGTTGGCCAAAAACTCGCTTTTTGCTCGGTTAGCAGATTCTGCGGCGTCTTTGGCCTGGCGTAAGTCAGTTTCCATCAACTTACGTTCTGAGATATCGCGAACAATAGTGCAGACAAGTTCTTTAGAGTCGAAGTGGATATAATTGGCGACGATTTCCACTGGAAACTGTTTTCCATCTTTTGTTGTGTGAATTCTTTCTCCCTTTATTGAACCTTGTTGTCTAATAATTTCAAAATCATTCTGCCATTTTTTCGGATTGATGAAAGGATCAATCGCTGGAACGGTTAGTTGTATCAGTTCTTCTCTGGTATAGCCAAGAGAGCTGCAAGCCGCCTCGTTGACATCTATAATGTGAGCATCAGCAGTCATCCAAAATATGCCGTCTGAAGAGTGCTCAACTGAGAATCGTGTCAAACGTAATAATTCTTCAGTTTTTTTTCTGTCAGTGATGTCCTTGGCAATTCCTTCAATTACTGTAGGTATAGCTTCTGATCCAGTCAGAATCGCAGAACGGTCATTAATCCAAACCCAGTGGCCATCGGCATGGCATAAGCGGTATTCAAGATTAAAAGGTACTCCCGTCTTTAAGTGTTCAATAGCCGATTCAACTTTCGGAAGGTCGTCAGGGTGAATCGAATCATGCCAGCACATGGGATGTTTTAACAAGTATTCAGGTGTATAGCCAAGAGTCGGCAGTACGGCCGGCGAGTAATAGGCCCCACCACGTTCCAGGTCAAAAGAATAGACAATGTCGGGGAGAACGCTAATAAGGTGGCGGTACTTTGACTCACTTCTTAACAAGGCCTCTTCAGCTTGCTTGCGTTCAGTAATGTCTTGAGATACCCCTTGTACCTCTATGAGCTTGTTATTTGCGTTCCATACTGGCTGAATACTAACTGAAATCCATTTGGTTTTGCCATCAACTATAATTCGATGTTCCCATTCATTTGTGCCAACACCTTGTATAGCACTTGACCAGGCGATCGCAACTGACTCGCGATCTTCAGGATGCATTCGATCAACACCTGTTTGCATAGTAAGAGGTTTGTCGAGAGGATAGCCAAAGATATGGTAAAGTTCTTTTGAACAGGACCAATGTTCTCCGCCTTCACTATATATAACCCGCCAGCTTCCTACATGAGAAATTGACTGTGCAGCGGCCAATTCCGCTTGACTACGTTGCAATGAATCTTGAATAAGTTTACGTGCGGTAATATCCTGAACTGTTCCTTGAAGCCCAACTATCTCGCCGCGATCATTACGTACCGCCTCGCCTTTGGCCATAACCCACCGTCTCGGATTGGTATTTGCCGACAGCTGCAAATCTATTTCGTATGGCACGCCAGTCTGCATAATCTGTTGAACATTAGCAGTCAGTAGTTCTGCACTTTCAAGGGTGTAGTTGCTCTGGTCTTTTGCGTAGCTGGATACCGGTATTTTTGGATCTTTCCCATAGATGCTATACAACTCATCAGACCACCAGATTACGTCATTCACTGCATCCCAATGCCAGCTCCCCATTTGAGCAACTCGCTGCGCTTCCGCTAACGCTTTTTCGTTCTTGCGTAGTGATTCCTCGGCTTCCCGCAGTTTTGTGGAATCAAAGTAATAGCAGATAACGCCGAATTGTCCGTCTTGGAGTGTTATGCGATGAAGTTCCCACTCGTAAGCCTCGACAATATTAGTATCTTGGCGCTGAATAATGAATTCTTGCGATTGGAATGGTTCACCGGTATCAAGTGAGTGTTGGAAATAACCTATTATTTCCGCAGCAACTTCTTCGGGCCATAGTATGTGCATTACCTCCGAAAGATGGCGCCCAATCACAGGCTGCACATTTCGGAAAGTGCCTGTCTGCGATGCTAAGTTCATCATCGTAATGCGGAATTGGGAATCCACTACATAGATGCCGAACGGGGAACGTTCGACTAACTCAAAGAAGATCTTCTCACTTCGTCGAACTGTTTCTTCGGCCCGCTTCCTCTCCGTTATGTCCCATACTACCACCAGAGCTGAAGGCTCCTCTCCTTCTACGACGGGGAGACGTACAATCTGGCCCTGCCAGGTCGCATCGGCCTTGCCAGGGATAGGTGCCTGGTAGTCTTCCACCAGCCATGGTTCGCCCGTCTCCAGCACACGCTGTACTAACGTCTCGGCACCGTTTTCAGCCGCCTCCGGAAATACTTCCCGATAAGTACGTCCCACCATAGGGCCGTCGGACACAAACGTCTGGAAAGCTTGGTTTGCCATCTCATAGCGCAGTTCGTGGCCTTTAACTACTGCAATGCACGAACCTGAGTTTGCAATCACACATTCAAGAAACTCTCGTTGGCTACGATGCTCAACTTCGTTCTTTCTCAATGTTTCTTCTGTCTGCTTGCGTTTATTGATATCAATGACCACACCGAGCAGGCGATAGGCTTTGTCGTCGTTGTCATACTGATAAATGCCCTTGGATTTAATCCAATGCAAGCTACCATCTGGCCAAATAATCCGATATTCAACATCAAAAGGTTTGTGTTCCAGCATGCATCGGTGAGACTCGTCTTCGATGAGCGGTAAGTCCTCAGGATGCACGCGATCAGCCCATCTGCTATAGTCGTGCTCGGTAGTAGTAGTAGTAGGGGCGTAACCGAAAAGTGCTTCATGAGCCTGTGTCCAAAAGATACTGCCCTTGGCAAGATCCCATTCAAATATGCCGATCTGAGTAGCGCTGGCCGCCATAGCAAGCCGTTCCTCGCTTGCACGCAAGGCGACTTCGCGCTCGTAGTCGGTAACTTTGTCTCGATTGCGCCTGTAAAGTTCCGTGATCAGGCTTATGAAGGAGCCAAGTACTATGAAAATACCCAACCCCATACAGTCAATGGTTGAAGCAATGTGCAATTTCCCGACCGGCAGCATCAGAAAATATTTCGCAGTAAGCGCTGATAATACTGTTGCCAACACCCCTGGCCCAAAGCCTGCTAACAGTGCCACTATCATGGTTGCTGGATAAAACGTAATGTACGGAGGCAGCCCGGTGCCTATCATTTCATCCAGCGCCAGTCGTAGTCCCAGTAACACAGCCACTGCCACAACTGCTAGGCCGTAGCGTTGCAACCACTTCGGTAGTATTTCACAGCGAAGCTTAGCTTCTGATTCCCCGGACTGTGGCATACTATTCATGGTTGCTCCTCGTTGAAATTCGGCAAATACAGGCGCACTGTTCAAATGGATTCTGAGTTTTGTTTATGAAATGAGCCAGTAACCCTTCTCCTGGGATTGATATCGGGACTGACATATGTTCAGCTCCTAATGTTTCAGGTTTTGTGAGGTCTAAACATGATCAGGCTTCACCTTTGTGCTGCCATTTACCTGCAAAACTTTCATGGATGTGGAGCGTTGGAGAAGTTCGGAAAGATTGCCGACGTGATTAGGAGACAGATGCTGTACCACTACAAAGGCAATGCCGCACTCTTTGGGGACATGGCTTAAAAACAGCTCCAAGGCTTCGAGGCCTCCGGCAGAAGTGCCTATTCCAACTATTGGGAACATCAGGGATTTCGGGGTGGCAACAAGCTGTGATTGTCCCTTCATGGCAAGTCACCTCGATGAAATAACACTGATCAGTATTGGAATGTAATAATACCCTTGCGTTCAAATTATGCAAGGAGTTAGCTTGACAGAATAAATAATTGTAGTGTTTTCTAAAACGCATGCGTGATTGATGTAATGCCTTTACAATTTCAGTAGTTCGGCATTCCCTGAAGCAATAGAGGCAATCTTTCCAAAGACTCGGATTCAGCTTTTTATCGTTCATATGGTTCGGCACTGCCTGAACATTTCATGTAAACAGCGAAAAGAAATAGCTGATGATCTCAAGACGATTTATCAAGCGTCAACAGTGGAGTTGGCAGAAAGGAACCTTGGTGTTTTTGCTGTTAAATGGGATGGCAGTCATCCATCAATAGCGAAATCATGGCGGAATAACAGGGAGCGAATTATTCCACTGTTCTCTTATCCTGAATATATTCGCAAGGCAATCTACACAGCCAACGCCATTGAATCACTGAACATGTCACTCAGGAAGGTCACAAAGAACCGAGGACACTTCTCCAGCAACGAAGCCATGTTCAAGCTGATACATCTGGCATTAAAAAATATTTCAGAAAAATGGGCAATGCCAATCAGAGACTGAAATCGGCACTAAATCAATTCTGCATTATATTTATAAGCAGGATTCCCATCTGCTGATACACCCATCTACTGATAGTTTGCTATTTTACTAAATATCAACTAAAATGGTAAAGAATAGTAACATAAAGAGCCAGCTAATCATTTACACATATTTAGTGTGAAAGGATCTGTTATGGAAGCGATCGTTGATTGGCTGGTAAAAATTGAACGATTGGCAAACGAGTTTTACAGTGATGCATCGAAATATTTCTGTGATGACGTACGGTTGCAAACACTGCTTCAGCATATATCTTCTGATGAAGCGGATCACTATCACATCATGACAAGTGCCTCTCAATACTTGGTGGCGCATCTTCCAAAGAAACCTCAGATTGAAGTAGACGATTCCATCAAATTAAAAATAGAGTCAGCATTCAAGAACGCTATGATGCTTCTGAGCAGCGGACAGCTCACCACCGAATCGGTAATTGACTGTATAGTCGAGAGTGAGTATTCAGAATGGAATTACCTTTTCCTTTATGTTCTTAACTCCCTAAAAACCGAGGACCGGATTTTTGAACATTCTGAAATTCAAGTTCAACGTCATTTGAGACATATTGAAAATTATCTAAGTTCCTCAGAATATGGCAAAAATAAGTTGCAAGATTTCACTAAACTTCCCTATGCAAAAAAGGAAAAAATACTAATTGTTGACGATGAGACTGCCATTTCTGAACTTCTGTCGGCACTGCTGGAGGACATTTGCGATAGCGACCGAGCAGAAAATGGTATGGAAGCTCTGGAAATGATCAAGACCAAACCCTATGGTCTTGTTATATCCGATGTGGGAATGCCTGTTATGGATGGTTTGGAATTGTACAAAAATTCAATTCCATTGTTTATCAATCCAAACGAGTGCTTTATTTTTCATTCAGGGAAATTAGACAATTATATTTGCAACTTTTTTACAACAAATGGCATTACGTTTTTAGAAAAACCATCTTCAATTATGAATATTCGCAAACTTGTGAATTCAAAACTACAGTTGGTGACATGACTGGCTTTTAGCTCCGTAAAAATGGGGCTTGAAAAAACATGTACCGGCCACGAGCCCTGCCGGGCGCACAAACGGCAAAGAGCCACTTCTCACGAGGTGGCTCTTTGCTCATATTCTGAATGTTTAAACTATGCTACGGCGTCCTTCAGTCTCCTGACACACTTAGAACTTATTTACATCGGTTTAAATCCTGATTACGATTTAAACTCATCGCAGACCTGACTTTTAAATGATTCAGGCACATGATACAGTTTTCTCTTATTGTGCCCACTTTTTAGATCTATCGGCATAATGAGTTCTCAAGGAGCTTGAATCGTCCCAACGAGACACTCTTCAGAACCGAATCTGTAAGGATGAGTTGTGACGGCGGATGTTTCTGCCCGCACACATACAGGGGAAGTGGCTTCGCTATGTGGTAAGGGGTACTTCGTAAACAGTATTCCTGCCGTGATAACGGTGTATCGGTCTAATTTTTTCATCACTTGCCATCCAACACCTCACGCACCTTGGTCGCCATATCGCACAGCGAGAACGGTTTCTGGATGAAATTAATCCATTCCTCCAGCACGCCGTGAGTGGCCATTATGTCGGATGTATACCCAGACATGAACAGTTGCTTCATAAGGGGATAGATCGAAAGCAGCCTATTAGCCAGATCCCGCCCATTCATTTCCGGCATTATCACATCGGTCATCAGCATCTGAATATCGCCAGTGTGTTCCCCGGCCAGACGAACCGCCTCGCCGGGGGTATTTGCCTTCAGGACAGTATAACCCTGATTTTCGAGCATAGTACAGGCAATGTCCAAGATGGCAAAGTCGTCTTCCACCAGCAAAATGGTCTCCTGACCACGCGGGACAGGTGTTAAAATAATATCTTGAAGCGCCTCTCTGTTACAGAGGGGGCTCTCCTTCCGTGGCAGGTAGATTGAGAAGGAAGTACCCTGGCCAGGCTCGCTGTAGATGTTTATAAATCCGTTGTTTTGCTTAACGGCACCATAGACAGTGGCCAATCCGAGACCGGTTCCCTTACCAAGTTCCTTGGTAGTGTAAAACGGCTCAAAGATATGGGACTGTGTTTCCTTATCTATTCCGCTCCCGGTATCACTTACTGTAAGACGTACATATTCTCCGGGTGTTGCTTCACGGTTGGAGGAACAGTAATTTGTATCAATGGTTGTGTTTGCCGTCTCAATGGTAATTCGCCCGTTTCCGTCAATAGCGTCACGAGCGTTGACACACAGGTTGGCAAGGATCTGGTCGATCTGGGAAGGATCCATTTTTATCTGCCATGTTTTTGAAGACGGTTGCCAGACAAGATTGATGTCCTCGCCAATAAGCCGCTGCAACATTTTGAGCATTTCAGTTATGGTATCGTTAAGATCAAGAACTTTTGGAGAAATAGTTTGTTTACGGGCAAAGGCCAACAACTGCCGAGTGAGATCAGCTGAACGCTGTGCCGTTTTACAGATTTCTTTCAGGTCGGTACAAACCCTATGGGTTGGTTCCAGACGCATCAGACCAAGTTCTGCATGCCCTAAGATGGCTGTCAGCATGTTATTGAAGTCGTGTGCTACGCCACCGGCCAAGCGCCCTATCGATTCCATTTTTTGAGCATGAATGAGTTGGTTTTCAAGTTCAGCGTTCACTTCAGCAGCATGTTTTTGGTCGGTTATGTCTCGTGCAGAACTTGCAAAACCGCTGATATTGCCATTTTCGTCGTACTCTGCGTATTCCGGTGAAACCGTCCGGTGACACTGACGGTTTGGCGGCCACCATTCCGGTGGGAATGCGGCCACCGTTCCGCTGATTCCGGCCAGTGTCGAGAGTGTGTCTCGGGGTGGGTGTTTTTACACTGTCACAGTTTTAGTTATTTGGTCAAGCACAGTCCTATTTCGTCTCATGGATATTTTCCCGTCCAGTTCCAGTTTGTAGGCGTTATGTACCAACCTGTCCAGTATGGCATCGGCCAAGGTTGGATCTTGCATGCCATCGTACCAGGCTTTTACAGGAAGTTGACTGGTAACAATGGTCGCCTTCCTGTCATAGCGTTCCTCGACGATCTCCAGGATCTCCCGTTGCTCATCCCTTGTCAGCGGCGATATAAAAAGATCGTCCAGTATCAGCACTTCGCACTTCATCACCGGCGCAATTATTTTGCTGTATCGACCGTCGAGCCTCGATACTGCGATCTCCTGAAGAAATCGTGGAGCTCTTTGGTAGATGGTTGTGTAGCCATCCCGGCAAGCTTTTTGTGCCAACGCACATGCTAAATAACTTTTCCCTGCACCAGTCGGGCCGGTGATCAGGACATTATGATGGCTCTTTACCCACTGATTCCCGGCAAGAGACATAATTGTTGAGCGGTCTATGCCTCGTCCGGGCTTGAATTCTATATCCTCAATACAGGCCGATAGTCTCAATTTAGCGGTTTTAAGACGGTTTTGCATCCGCCGGTTTTCCAGATCAGTTATCTGGTAATCAACGATCAGACCGAAGCGCTCCTCAAATGAGAGCTGAGTCATGTCAGGGCATTGCATCTGGTCCTTAAAGGCTCTGGCCATGGCGGTGAGCTTCATGGTGTTAAGTTTCTCGATGGTAGGTTGTGTCAGCATATTATTTCCTTTCGTCATTTGTAGTAGTCCGTGCCCCTGATATTTTCATGGGCTACGGTAATGAGTTCCAATTGTTGAGGTAATGCTTTCTGATCCAGCTTGTTTTCAAGGATTGACTTGATACTTTTGTACGAGATGCCTTTGATGAGCACTGCCCGTTTACAGGCAGCTTCCAGACGCTCTTTGGTATAATGTTTCGCTAAAGAAATAATCCCCATACAAGAGCGGAAACCATGCTCTGGGAACGCTTTTCTTGAGAGAATGATCTCCACTACTTCCGCCGTAGCTGAACCTGTCTGAGCAGCCCAGGAGACAATTCTCTGTGGCGTCCATTCGGCGTACTCCCGGTGCGCTTTTGGCATATGCTCTGGCGTGGTAGTGTGTTTTCCGTGCACAAACGATCTGGGGTGGGAGGCCACCCGGGTGTTTTTGTAAAGGCATTCAACAATCGTTAGCGTATAACGAATATCGACCTGCTCTTTGACCAACCGGTGGGGTACGCTGTAGAAGTGACCGTCCAATTCAACGTGGTAATCGATGTGTACTCTGGCTTTCTTAAACTGCACGTATTCGTACGCGGTTTCAGGTAACGGCAGCATGGCGGGTTGATCTATCTCCGCAAATCGACTCAGCCGACATCCTGGTAATTTTCTGAAT
>CAIYDX010000126.1 GCA_903925005.1 uncultured Geobacteraceae bacterium | reverse complement strand
CCACTATACGTGTACGATGTTGTTGCATAGAACTCTCCTTTTGAAATTGGGAGGTTCATTGCTTACACACATGTCTCAAAAACCGCAACCACTTCATGCTCAATAGAGGGTCGACTGCAAATTAAGGACAAAATGACCACTCTAACGACCACCCCACAGCGTCCTATAAAGAAGATACGCATATGCGTTAATGACCTGATGCAGGAAAATTACACGTACTTCCTGACGGAACCAGCGGGGGAAAACTTCCATCCAGACTTCGGTCCTGAATTGACTCCAAAGGAGATGCTCGAACTTGGTGTTTTTGGCGGGAAGTATATGACTGACTGCACAAACGAGTTCCCGCAAGATTGGTTTATAAATGCAAAGCTCTGCCACGAACGCCATGCTCCCGAACTGAACTACTTCGGCGTCAATGCCTCAAAACCTTTGTCCTACTGGCGGGAAAAGGGGTGGATTCATACCGATGATCCGCGGGGCTGGTTCCAATGGTACTGCCGGTACTACATGGGTAGAAGGTGTTCCGATGACAATAGACAGATAAAAAGATGGAAGGCAATGACACGGCATATAGCGCAGTTGAGAAAGAACTGCCCAGAGGGATACCTGGTATGTCGAAGAAAGCAGCGCCAGGCACTTTTGCACTGGGCCTACGACAGTAGAAAAATCTGAATTGTCAAATCTGACTTGGACCATAGCGTTGAATTATGAAAATCCAAAATGACTAACACAGGCCCGCCAGCCAACTCCTCAATCTGCCCGCTTAAGCCCCTACACCACTACAATGTAGCATCTGTAGGGGCTGTAGCACCCTGTGTGCCCTGCCAGAAGCAATCTCAGGCTAATGCTATCAAACGACTCAATACCTCCCGCCTCTTACATAATACACACCCGCACTATCGCACTCGCCCACGCCCACGCCTGCTGCCCACGGCTGCGCCCGCGCCTACAACTAAAATACATTGCCCGGAGTTGCCTGGAGTCACCATCTAGCACTTCCGAAGATATGATGCTATCACGGAATTCTTAAATTCCTTATCAGACAACCCGTCTACGCCTACCGTCTTGATGTTGGTAATATTTTTGTCCCATATCGCCTTCATGCAGTATCCAATTGCACCGTCATCTTTGTACACCTCTTGCAGGTTTATACACTTCATATTGAACACTTCTTTGTCACGCCCATTGAGGACTCCTTTCGCAGCTTTTTTAAATATCTCATCATGTTGGCCGTAGTCAAAATCGCGATATCTGTCGTTATCTTTTATCAAAAAGTGGATATGGAAGCGATCTGCCAATTCACAACTCCGATGGTTTTCCAAAAAGGCAAAACCTTTCAGATATTCCCCCCTCTTTTTATAATTCCGATGAAACAGTTTCTGATTATACCTATCGAGAAATCTGTTCGCGAACTGAAATCTTGCATCATTACCTGTACTGCGACCAAATGTAATCGTGATGAAAAGGTAGTAGGGCCCGCTATTGTGTATGAATTTTTTATATTCTTCTGCCATAATCTTGTGTGGACTGTCTGTATTCCTATTTTCACAATATCCAATGACCGGCCGTAATCTTTGAAACCCAAAGTTTGGATTTGTTTGTTTCACTGTATTATTCTCCATCTCAAGCTTCTCCTCTCAATCTGATGTATTTTTTGAAGTATCTGACTAATTCATGCTTTGTGACGCATATTTGCAGTAAAAACGTTGTTCTCTGCGTTTTTAACTGCTGAGCACCTAAAAATATGTATAGTGGGTATATAAGGGTATATAAGGTGGATTCATATCTTATGTTATTCTAATGTATTATCTATATACGACTATAATCAAGGCGGGCAGGAAAAAATGCACCATCTTGTGAGCACTATTTGTTTTTTCGGATATAAAATGAGACTGCATCCGCAAGAGATCATTTTTTCATATATCCTATGTTGATTATTAACAGTTTTCAAAATCGACCTCTTTGTTGCGCGTATCTTCTGATTTAAATTACGTAATTCAAAAACACGCAATTTATTCAACATGTTCCCGTTTCGGTTCCAATATAAATCTGAAGCAATTATCCGATACAAAACTGCTACTATTGCGGATTTTGGTAATTACTGCTGCTACCGCAAAAGAAATAAATTGTCTCGTCATAATCTCGGAGTATCAGCAATTGAAACATCCATTATTTCTTACTAGCTTTTGCACTTCGTCTTACCGCATCAACGAACCATTCCTTTTGATAACCCTTGTAACTCCTATTTTTGAACCGCATATCTTTACTGCGGATACCAAATTCACGAAGCAATGCGGAAAGTTGTCGATAGTTGAGATTTCTGCAACCGCGACAGAACGTAGCCCACGGTTTTTTGGCATCAGAGCAGAGATGTGCCAATAAACGCTTTGAACGCATCTTGTAACTATTCTTGGCTTTAAAAATGGCTATAATATCCTTCAGCAAACGTTTTGCTGATTTGCTGATGATAACCGTGTCGATTATTAGATCCCGCCGCCGCACTCTTGATTGCGCATCTTTCTGCCGCCTTGTTGAACGTTTACCAATTACTTGTGTGTCTTCGATAACATCATCTTGGCCTGCCTTCGGTCGCATAAACGGCGTGGACAGGCGGATCCTATGCGAATTGTCAGATTTGTCGCGCATCACAAGTCGAGGTTTAATACCTCGTTGCGCACCAGTTTGAGGGAAAAAAGCTTGCGGAAACGTTTCAATCAAATTTTCACAGACAGTGTGTTGCATATAAATATCCTCCCGTTTGTTTGAATGTCTTCGATATAAATTACGTATTATTTCGTAGACATGACGCGGGTAGAGATCATTCCGGCGTGGTTCCTATTCTGTACAGCCAGATTTACTGAAACGTTGGGGGAGACTTGCGTACTGTAGGTGGGAAAATGAAGTTGATGAACATGATTAACCAATTTCAGCGGGTTATGCTGTTGTCAAAAGT
>CAIYDX010000125.1 GCA_903925005.1 uncultured Geobacteraceae bacterium | reverse complement strand
TTTTTATTGTCCAATGAAATGCAACCTAATACAATAATTACCAGCAGTCGTTGCTGGTAAATATGCTGGTAAACGATTCAGGAGCTTTTCATTTACCAGCATAGGGGCTGCACATGGCTAAAACACTGAACAAACTAACACCCTTGACCATAAAGAGCATGATTAAAATTGCCGCTATAAATGGTGAGGTTAAAAAAAAATCTGATGGTGGTGGTTTAATTTTTATTGCAGAGCCTAGTCGTAATTCATGGTGGCGATTTGATTACAGAATTGCTGGTAAGCAGAACTCGTTATCTGCTGGTATATTTCCAGAAGTAACACTGGCTAACGCTAGAGAGAAAAGAGCAGAGTTTAAATCCTTGTTGTCAAAAGGCATTGACCCCAGCGCACAACGTAAATCAGAGAAAGAAAGTAAAAGTGGTGCTGATAGCTTTGAAACTATAGCCCATGAATGGTGGGCTCATAAAAAAGACGGCTGGACAGAAGGACACGCGCAAAGAACCCTAACCAGATTGATAAATGATGTGTTCCCATACCTTGGCAATACCTCAATAAATACTATCAATGCCGCTGATATGCTTAAGACAATACGTAGAATAGAATCTAGGGGCGCAATAGAAACAGCTCACCGAACTAACCAGACTTGTGAATCAGTATTCGCTTATGCCATTGGTACAAGTCGATGTGACAACAACCCCAGCACAGCCATTAGATCAGTATTGAAAGAAGCACCGCCACAGAAAAACTTTGCACGTTTAAAAGATAGTGCTGATATTGCCAGCCTACTCAGAGATATTGATTGTTATAAAGGCTCAATAATCACTAAAACAGCACTGCAATTAATACCCCTTACATTCGTAAGACCTAACGAAATAGCCTCACTTGAATGGAGCAATATTGATTTTGATAAGGCACTTTGGACAGTTCCAGCGCATATTAAAAAACAAAAGAAAGCAGATAAACAAGATGAATCTAAAACCCACCTTGTACCCTTATCAATTCAAGCAATCGCAATATTAAAAGATATATTCCCGCTTACTGGCGCTGGTCGTTATGTATTTACTGGACTTAGGACAACTTCAGGCAGTAATTACGAAAGACCCATAACAACAGAGTCGCTATTAGCCGCAATAAGGCGAATGGGCTATACCAAGGAGGATATGACTACGCACGGATTTAGAGGGATAGCATCAACACAAATAAGAGAAATTAATAAAAATAGGTTTGCTGATGCCGTTATTGAAATACAACTGGCTCATAAAGTCGGTGGAAAAGTACAGCAAGCCTATGACCATGCTCTTTATATGCCAGAGCGCTATGAATTAATGCAATGGTGGAGCGATTACCTAGACACGCTAAAAAATGGCGCTCAGCTGATAGAGTTTAAAAAGATTAGCTGATTTAGTATTGTGGCGCTAGTTATTCAACCAAGTATAATAAAGCTTAATAAAGTGCATATAATCAACAATGAGGGCGGACACCATGGTAACCATAACCTTTGATACTCACGAATTAGTTAATGAACTTGAAAGCAGCGGACTTACGCGGCAGCAATCAGAAGCAGTGGTAGCTGTTTTAAAAAAGGCGCAGGGGGATCTGGCAACCAAATCAGATTTACACCGAGAAATACTTGAGCTTAAAGTCGATATTGTTAAATGGGTTGGCGCTTTAATGTTGGCGCAAGTTGCTGTCATTGCTGCGCTGGTAAAGCTATTATGACCACATTACAAATAAGTGACCAAGCTGCCAGTATTCTAAACAATATGGCGCAACAACAGCATTTAAGCAGCAGTGAGCTTATAGAAAAACTTGTTGAGAAGTACAGTAATGACCATGAATTACTGGAAGATTTAATGGATTCATTGCCCAACTTGCCTACTTTCAAAGGTGCGCCAATGGATATACAGCGGCCTATGCGTGATGATAATCTTCTCATTGAAAATGTAAGGCAGCAGGAATTAAAAGCTTTTTTTGCAGAGTATAAAAGAGACCTTTCAGGGTTTAAATTTAATCGAGAAGAAGCTAATGAGCGGTAAGTTCATTGACACCAACATTGTCATTTATAGCCTTAGCGATAACGAACAAAAACAATATAAAGCCTTGGCATTATTAGCCGATTATCCGGTGGTGTCAGTGCAGGTTTTAAGTGAAGCCGCCAATGTAATGAGGCGTAAATTAGATTTTGATATTCGCTCTATCCGTACCGTTATCAATCGCATTAGTCAGGAATGTAGCTCAATAGAATCTATAAGCCTAAACTCGCTTAATGGAGCATTGGTTATTGCTGAGCGTTACAACTTTTCACATTATGACAGCTTAATTGTTGCCGCTGCATTACAAGCCGATTGCACAATACTTTATTCAGAGGATATGCAGCACGGGCAACTTATCGAAGGACGAATGACAATAGTTAATCCATTTTTGTGAGTTAATAAAAGTAATCGCCTGATATAATCACCACAACCCGATAGGCTTAGCGGCTGATAAGCTGGATTCGTTCCCCAGTTTTGGGTTATCCCTTTCAGAACGATTACACCTTGAACGGAGTGTTGTTTGATTGATCGAGAATACTACCCACTAGCTATGGCGGCTGAAATATTAGAGTGTAGCGAGGATGATTTAATACACTTTGCCGCAACTCAAAAGATTGAGGTTCATGTTTTAGCAGATAAATATATTTCTGTTAGACATTATAAAGATGGTAGTGACAAATATATATTCTTGCCTAGTGTTGCGCTCGTTAGTCATGAGTATTTTTCAAGCTTAGAAATTAGCAACGTACATACTCTTTTAATGCTAATAATCCCTGGTACAGAAAATAATAATGAATTGTTTAATGTATTCCCCCCTTTTTTGGACGGCATGGGCGAAGAAATTGAGCTGAGCGACTTCGTTATTCTTCATGGCGAGTTAATGAAGATCAAAAAGCCTGTTGAGCAAAACGTACTTGCACCAAAAGATGTAAGTGATCGTGAAGAATCTACTTATCTAAATATTATCGGTGGCTTGCTTGGCTTGATGTTGGGTGAAACGCCAGCAGGTGCAAAGCAATCTGTTTATATTAATCAATCGGCTATTGTTTCCGCTCTATTAGTTCACTATGAAGATAAGGCGGGTATATCAAAAAGGACACTTGAAAGTAAATTTGCCAAGGCAAACAAAAGTATAACGCAGGAATAAACTGCCGCAACTACCGCAACTGCGGTAAGCCATTACGCAAGTGCGGTGTTCTTTATAAAAATATGTAGATAATAGTTAACCATGTTCACTAAGCACTGGAGTGTATCAACATGGTTTCACAAGTAACAGCATTAAAAACAAACGAACTAACATTACCTCAAATAGGTTTTTTAAGAATCTGGCAAATAGTCGGCAATCCTAAAACCAATACCCCTGCATTATTACCAATAGGCAGAACTTCATTCCTAAATGGAGTTAAGTCCGGTAAATATCCCAAGCCTGTAAAGTTGGGCGAACGTACTACAGCGTGGCGAGTTGAGGACATCAAAGCCTTAATAGCTACTATGGGGGCTTAATGGACTTCTTGACACAATCCCGCATGATCGCTAATCTATGCCGTAAGCGACTAATTCTCCGCATATCCCAATCCCACTCTAATCATGCCAGACTATCCTG
>CAIYDX010000124.1 GCA_903925005.1 uncultured Geobacteraceae bacterium | reverse complement strand
GGGTCACGCATCACTGTGAAATAATAGAAACCGGTAATGAAAGTTGGAGAATAAAATCAAGGATCAATAGCTAAAAACTACTACCTGAGGTGGGTCAATTTTGGACGCCGATGGTGGGTCAATTTTCAAAGCCGATTGACACTAGCGGTGTAGTGGATAGTAAAGTGCCCCGATGAAGAAGTCAAAGAGGTCGGAGTGCCTGACAAAGTCGGCAGTGCAAGTTGCTTTGCCAGTACCTTCTGTGTAGTGCTATCCAGTTTATTCCAGTCTCGGCTAAGTGCGTGACTGAGCGGTGTCCCGGAATGGGCGGATCCGGAATCAGTAATCGGCAGGAGTACCGACTTATCAAGTGTGCAACCAGGGAGCTGTCCGAATGCCGTCAAGTAATAGTCATCAAGTTGCCCTGCATATCCGGGTAAAACCAGCGCCATACTGCATGTAAGCACAATCATAATACGTATGAAACCTGTTCTCATTATTTCGTCATCCTTTACTCATTACGTCATACTTTTGTTCAGTGGTCTTTGTTGATCGGAGTGGCCAAATCCCGGATGGTTGACCTTATGGGACACTGTAACAAAGACATGGTCGACCGTACATACGGCAAATACCGTCAGGGACTGGTGGACGAACGTGAACTGATTCTGGACTATCTGGGAGAGGACTTTTTGGCCCTTGAGGAGATGAGGACTTACTTCCCAGATCGTTACCAGGAGAGGATGGCAGTTGACGCCAAAAGTCCTGAAACGGAGAAAGCCCCTGTCCCTGCCGCCACTTTTGGTCAAAGTTTTGGTCAAAGTCAAGGGCTTCACGCAGACAACTACTTGTAGTTGCTGAGTATTATTGGAGCGGGAAACGAGATTCGAACTCGCGACCTTCAGCTTGGGAAGCTGTATAAATACTCTTATCAATTTATTTCATTCCGAATCAATATCTTTCAAAACCTACACTAACCAATTGACACATCTATATTTTATTTATAAAATACCGCCAAAACATTTCAAAAAAATTTCTTTAATTCATTATTGCTCAGCGCTAAAAGTTCCCATGATGTTCCCACGGGGTTCCCATGTCTAAAAAAACAACATTCACCGAAAGGTGGCTACAGGCCCTCAAACCGAAAGAAAAAAAGGATTACATTCAAAGTGAGGGTCACGGATTTACGATACGTGTGCTTCCTTCTGGTGTCAAGACGTTCTGGTATTACTATACGCTGGCTGGAGCCAGGCGAAAGTTTAATTTGGGTATTTATCCAGATTTATCTCTGGCTGATGCGAGGGATAAACACGCGAAGGCTCGTTTACTTGTTCGCCAGGGCATTGACCCATCAGAACCGCCACCAACGCCGGTTCCTGAACCGGATGCCCTTACAATACAAGCCTTAGCGGAGCTGTGGTTTAAATGGTCTAAAGAAAATCACGTACCAAAGTGGGCAAACACTCTTAAACTAGCAATTGAAAAGGAAATACTTCCAATTTTTGGCGCTCGTCTTGCCGCTGAAATCCGGCGTCGGGATGCCATGACCATACTTGAAACAAAGGCACTCAGTGCCCCCGGCCAAGCAAGAAACCTTCATAAGGCTTTAAGAGGGATGTGGGAATATGGAAAAGACTGGGAGTTGGTTGAGTATAATCCTTTTGCAGAAATTAAGGTCTCAAAATCAATTCCTAATATGAAGCAGGCAAAACGAAAGCGACACCTTTTGGACGATGAAATAATAACAGCCTGGAAGGCTATTGACGAAGGTGGCGGTAGTGACAGTACTCGTAAGGCCCTTAAGCTTATTCTCGTGACAGCTCAACGTCCAAGCGAGGTAACCGGAATGCACTCACGGGAGATCCAAATTGGCATCGGCAAGCCACGATGCCAATTATGTCGAATGTGCGGCTGGTGGACTATCCCAGATGAAAGAAGACAAGGAAATAAAGGCGGAGAACATCATGTTTTTCTATCAACCCTCGCCATGAGTCTAATTGGTGAGACTGATGGATATATTTGCCCTGGCAATGATCCATTACTTCCCATAACCGAAAACTCCGTGGCCTGTCACGTCCGGAGAGAGATTGAAAGCACGGGGAAGAAATCTTATTATGGCCTATCTCGTTGGACGCCCCATGATCTAAGACGAACTGCAACTACTGGTATGGGGAGGATTGGAGCTCTGCCTGCAGAGGTAGAAATGGTGGCAGGCCATGCCCTTCCGGGAGTTGCAGGCGTTTACAATCTTCACAAATATTCGCGTGAAAAGCAGAAATGGTTGACTAGGTGGGCAGAACACCTGGTTGAATTGTTGGATTCTCGTTAACATGATTATCTGAAAAACCGTGTGGGCTGAGTATCTAGAAGCGTTAATAGGTTCAAGTTGACACTAAATTATATTTGCACTATTATTTAGTGCATGGGGAGTGCTATGGTTTGGCAAGTACGTTTATCCAGAAAGATGGAGAAAAAGTCGAAGGCTCTCCCGCAAGTGGTTCAAGAGTTACTGTTCCAACTGATGCGAGAGATTGCACTCCTTGGTCCTGTAAGGGGAAACTGGCCAAATTATTCAAAACTGGGGATAAGCCAGCACCATTGCCACATCAAAAAAGGAAAGCCTTGTTATGTGGCAGTTTGGGAAGAAAAAGATAAACAGATCCGGTTGGTGGAGGTGATATATGCAGGTACACACGAGAAAGCGCCATATTGATAGAATGGATGCAGTAAGATTTTTAGGGCCGTTCGATAAGATCATGGAGGTACGTAATTTTGCGGTATCTTTAGGCTTATCAGACATAGAGGACACCATTGATTACCGTGATGCCTTCCCAGAGTTTGCTGGTAAGGAGCCGCAAATTGCAATTAAAGCTTACCGCACAAGGGAAGGACTGACTCAAGATCAACTCGCTCAACTTGCTGGAATTCCTCGACGCCATATTTCTGATATGGAGAATGGCCGACGGACTGTTGGTAAGGAAAATGCCAGGAAACTTGCAAAGGCTCTGAATGCTGATTACAGGATGTTCCTTTAGTTTATGCGTAACACTGCATTCGCAACGCATAGGCCAACGGTTCGATCCCGTTCAGCTCCACCAATAAAACTAGAGGGTTATAATTATTATTATAACCCTCTAATACTATCATAAGCACACTGTAAGCACATGGAAAATTTTGAAATTCAGCTTATGACACTCACCCCCACCGGTGTGGACCCCCTGTGTCAGGATAGTTGTCGCCTCCCTTCCGATTTTTTGTGTTAATATCGGGGCGTAAGAAAAGGGAGCATTATGACTCATTATTCAGAAGAATTCAGAGCAAGTGTCGCAGCC
>CAIYDX010000123.1 GCA_903925005.1 uncultured Geobacteraceae bacterium | reverse complement strand
TATCAGGGAACATTTTAACAAATTCACGATATGTATTGGGATAATCGCACCCTGCTTTCAATGGCATTTCCACCGTTATTCCTTTGAATAAGAAGGTTTACGAGGATTATACCATATGGGGCACTAACCGACTACCCCGTTATATATTATTCCAATAAAGAGTATGACATTCCTGCCCGCTATCGCTCCAGGGCAAAGGCAATGTATCCGGAAGCTGGAGATGTTGCGACAGGACAACCTAATAACTCGAACAGTGCGGTGCCATCTCCACCGCCGGTAATTCAGCAAGTGAAGCCGAAGGTACAACCTAAAGAACAACCCTCTGTTACACCTGTTCCTCAGGACGCGCCCGAATCGAACAGGCCCGTGAGGCAGAGGAGGGGGAGGCCTCCGCGCGCGGCGAGGGAAGATGAGTAGCATCTGCTGCATTAATCAAACGACACATTCGTATGCCTTTAAATTACTTGGAATCCTTTCTGGCAAACCATGAAAAAAATTATTTTTTATATATTTCTTGTAATCATTGCATATCTGCTTTACGTCGGAATTTCTCTCGCGTTGATGCCGCCTGTCGCCGACTTGATGGATAAGAAGTTCAGCACAACCATTCAGGTCAAGGATTGGCAGGGTGACTATCATCCATTTGTGGTCGGCCCGAAGAATCGCACATGGACACCATCGGGGCGTATCCCGTCCGAGATGAAGTGGGCGGTGATTCTGGCGGAGGATGCTAATTTTTATAACCATGAAGGTTTTGATGTCAAAGCGATTAAAAATGCCATCAAATACGATCTGGAGAAAAAGAGTCTGAAACGGGGCGCCTCGACGATTACCCAGCAGACCGCCAAGAATCTGTTCCTCTCCCGTGAAAAGACGATCACCCGCAAGCTCAAAGAGATTTATCTGGCGTACCGGATGGAGCAGGAATTGACCAAGGGGCGTATTATCGAGTTTTATCTGAACGTGGTAGAATTGGGGCCGATGGTGTACGGCATCGGGCATGGGGCGCAATATTATTTCGGCAAGCCGGCTTCGGCCCTGACTCCGCGCGAGTGCGCCTTTCTGGCAGCGATGCTTCCCGGTCCTAGAGTGGCCTACAATCCGTACAAAAACCTCGGCAAGGTGCTGAAACGTTCCGATATGATTCTGCGGCTGCTGCGCCAGAAGGGGGTTCTGGGTGAAGCGGAGTATCAGGCCGCTCTGGCTGAATCGCCGAATGTCGGCCGTTTGCAGAAGAAGGTTGATGAGGTCATCAGTACACCTCCGCTGTTTGCGTCGTCGTCATCGGCCAGGAGAGATCCGATTGAAAAGGGGGCGCAAGAACAACAGGAAAATGCGTCGAAGCCGGGGAAAAATGATTCCGGGGAGCAAAAGGACAACGGCAGTGTGTCCCAACCGTCTGTTCCGGTGGAGGCTGCTCCGGAGAAAAAATAAGGGCGATATTTCCATGCACATCGGAATATGAGAGAACCTACGGGCCACTGGGCGAACATGCCTTGCGGCCTGTTTTTTGTTTATGGATGAAGTTAAAATGGTGGCGCGTGTGGCGGAGTGTGGTGTATAAACCTAAAAACGGCGGTTGGCTGAGCGTTAGCCGGTTGCCGGTAGCATTTTTGGTGTAGGCAGAGGTGGCAACGACGCCAGCAATTTTCTGAATGCCCTCTGCGCTATGAGTCTGACTCTCCCGGCTACCCCCAACTGCTCCG
>CAIYDX010000122.1 GCA_903925005.1 uncultured Geobacteraceae bacterium | reverse complement strand
GTCACGCATCACTGTGAAATAATAGAAACCGGTAATGAAAGTTGGAGAATAAAATCAAGGATCAATAGCTAAAAACTACTACCTGAGGTGGGTCAATTTTGGACGCCGATGGTGGGTCAATTTTCAAAGCCGATTGACATCGCAAGTTGCTGGAGTGTCATGTACATGTATTTTGGAGTGGTGTTATGTCGTGGCGGAAGTTTAGAGAGCACGTCAATAAATTCCGAAGCCATCTTCCGTGTAATCACGTCCATTGGGACATCGCCGAAATATTCAACAAGCAGATGCAGAGATCTCCGTTCGGCATTATGTGTTTTTTGAACCCAGTAGCGTACTTTTTCTTTAAGGTAATCGTCTATTCTCGCTTGAAGAGTCGGCGAAGTTGGGATGGGGACGATTACTTTCGGTAGGATAGCCGACGCGATGGCCGCACTCGGTTTAGTTTGAAAATCAGCGCGATCTTTCGGCGATAGCGTCTTGAATTCTTCAGGCGTGCCGTCGAATTCTTTTAGTAGTGTTCCATCAGGTCGATATGTTCTTAAAACCATCTCCGACAACCCAGGCAGAGACGGTCTCTTCGGTATCGTCATACTATTCTCTCGAACGGAAGTAATTAGTGCATCAACCTCACACATGAGCACACGAGCGAGTTTTATAGCACAACTTTTACTATGGGTGCTCAAAGATTTTTTGATTTCTCTTTTACCGAGGATAGCGCGTAGTTCTTTTGGGACAGTCATACGAAAGTAAAAGCCGAATGGTGTGGCGAGAATGTGGTCTGACATACAGAAAAAGCTCCCGTTCTTTTGTACCAGTACTTTGTACCAGTCAGCGAACGGGAGCTTCTTATGAGAAGCTAAACCATTGATAATTCAATAACTTAGCGATTACGTTGGTGGAGCTGAACAGGATCGAACTGTCGACCTCTTGACTGCCAGTCAAGCGCTCTCCCAGCTGAGCTACAGCCCCACAAAGTGAACCGTCTATTTAGCAAACTAAATCGTACGTGTCAATATTTTTCTGTCACCGTTTTTTGTAGCGAGTTTGACCAGCCTCATCTTGACGCCCTCCATACATCCGGTGTAAGGTTCAGATATTACCATCTAATATACGTTTAACCTGGAGATACATAATGGCACACACCGATCTGACATGGAACACCGCCCTGCTCTACCCTGCTCCCGATTCGCCTGAACTGGAAGCCGATCTTGGCTCGTTTGAACAGCTGGCGGCCGATTTCAGGAACAGATATTTTGAAAAAACAGCCACTTTGGACGTCACCGCGCTTCTGACCGCTATCAGAGAGTACGAAGCTCTTCAGAACCGCATGGCTAAGCCGTTTTGCTATGCCCATCTGTTGTTCGCCGATAACTCGGGAAATGAGGTATTCCGGGCACTTTCCCAGCGCTGTTCAGAGCTGGGAAGCCGACTTTCCCAGCAGCTGCTGTTTTTCGACCTTGAACTGATGGAGCTTGACGACGATCGTTTTGCATCATTCAAGGCGCTTCCCGAAGCGGCCAACTACTTTCATTTTCTGGAAGGAATCCGCAAATTCCGTCCCCATACCCTTAAAGAGAATGAGGAACGGCTCCTGACCCGCAAGGATCTGACCGGAGTTCGCGCCTTTACCAAGCTGTTCGATGAGCTTTCGGCGTCATTGCGCTATCAGATGGAGCTGGATGGCGAACAGCGGGATTTCACCGGCGAAGAGCTGCTCTCGCTGCTGCATCACACCTCCCCCGATGTCCGTTTCCGGGCCATGACGACTTTTCTGGAACGTCACGGCGAACATGGCATCGTCTACAACGCCGTCTTCAACAACATGGCGCTCGACCACGGCCAGGAGATGGAGTTGCGTCAGTATCAGACACCGATCCAGCCGACCAATATCGGCAATGAGATTCCGGATGAAGCCGTTGAGCATCTGATGTGCGTAACCGAAGCCAACTATGGTCTTGCCCAGGAATATTTTCGGATCAAGGCCGGAATGCTCAAGATGGATAAATTGCGTAATTGCGATATCTACGCCCCGGTTGCCGAAACGGAACGGAAATATACCTTCAAAGAGGCCCGGGATGCTGTGGTGAAATCATACCGGGATTACGACCCTGAATTCGGCAATATTGTCGATGCCTTTTTTACCGAACGGCGGGTCGATGTTCTCCCCCGTACCGGAAAATCGGGAGGCGCCTTTGCCATGGGGATATCACCCGAGCTGCCGCCGTTTCTGCTCCTGAACTTCACCGGCACCTTGCGCGACTTGGCCACAATTGCCCATGAAGCCGGGCATGGCCTGCACTTTGTGGTTTCCCAGAAGCAGAGTTTGCTGAACTATCACGCGCCGCTCCCCCTGGCCGAAACCGCCTCGGTGTTCGGCGAAATGCTGCTGACCCGCAGGTTCTTGGATAACGAACGTGATCCGGTTGTACGCAGATCACTGCTCTGCGCTAAAATCGAAGACATCATCGCCACCACCTTCCGCCAGACCGTGCTGACGCGCTTTGAGCTGCGTCTGCATAACGAACGCACGGCAGGGCTGCTCTCCAATGACCGCATTGCGGAAATCTGGCTGGAGGAAAACGGAAAATTATATGGCGATTCCGTCGAGATGATTCCCGCCTATCGCTGGGGATGGAGTTACATCAGCCACTTTATTCATAGCCGCTTCTACTGTTATTCCTACACATTTGCCGAACTGCTGGTGCTGGCACTCTTTCAGAAGTATCGTGAAGAGGGAGAATCATTCAAACCGGGCTACCGATCACTGCTGGAATCGGGGGGAGCACTGTCACCGGCCGATACCGCACAGCTTGCCGGCATTGACATTACCGATAGCGGATTTTGGCAAAAAGGATATGATGTTTTGGCCGGGTTGATCGAAGAGTTGAAACAGATTGCATAATTATAAACCGGTTTTTTTGTTTTATTTCCGACCTTGGCAGTTACTCTGGTTGTTTATTAAGGATGCTTATGGCCGTTCATGAAAAAGAGCTTCTGGAAGCGCTCGCAAGTTCACGCATTCTGACGTCGATGATTACTCCGGCAGTTTTGATATCGGCATGCGGAACGCTGATATTTTCTACGTCAGCCCGTTTGGGGCGTATCTTTGACCGGGTAAATGTCATGAAGGGGGAAGTGGAGGCGATCATAACGGGGAAAATATCGTATCCGGAAGAGAGGATAAAGCATCTGCGCGGCCAGATCGGCCTGCAGAGACGCCAGGCGTTGCTGATCCAGAAGGCGATGGTTTCGCTCTATACCGCGACGTTGCTCTTCGTGGCTTCAAGTCTTGCCATAGCTGTCAATGTTGCCTACGGCGACAGCAATTTCGCCTGGATACCAACGCTGATCGCCCTCAGCGGCGGGCTTTTTCTCTTTCTGGCATCGGCACTGTTATTGTACGAAAGCCGCTTCAATCTCCGTTTTGTCAACCGCTCGATAGATTTCATAGAATTCCTTGAAATAAAGGCGGAGGAGCAGGAGAAATCATAACAGCTCAGATCAAGGCCAACTCACACTAAGGCACGGAGGCACAAAGAAAACCAGGCTTAAAATGCCAAGCCTTCGGGACAAACCATAAGGACTTTGTTTTTGACTTTCTTCGTGCCTTTGTGCCTTCGTGTGAAAACAGTCCATTATCCTTTCAGCCCAACCTCTTTTGCCAGCAGTCGCCAGGCCGGCAGGCTCCGTTCAATCATCTTGATATCAAAGCAGTAGGCAATTCTGAAGAAGCCCGGGGCGCCGAATCCGGCCCCAGGAACAAGCAGGATATGATGTTTCTGTGCCAGCTTTACGAACTCAACATCGTCGGCCAGCGGAGAAGTCGGAAAGAGGTAGAAGGCGCCATCAGGCTTGACGATTTTGAACCCCATACCGCTCAGTTCACCTACCAGAAGATCCCGTTTGGCCTGATACGCGGCAATATCAACCGATTCATCCTGCAGCTTGGCAACCAACCGCTGCATCAGCGCCGGGGCGTTGACGAAACCGAGTACACGGTTGCTGAATACCGCCCCTTCCATAAATTGCCCGGCGGTTGCCATGCGGGGATTGGCCGCCAGATACCCGATCCGCTCGCCCGGCAGAGCAAGATCCTTACTGTGCGATGTGACGATAATTGAACTTTCGACAAGCGGGAAGATATTCGGCACTTGCTGTCCGTCATAGGCGATGCGGGCGTACGGCTCGTCGGATATCACGTAGATCAGGTGTCCGGTTCGGTCATGTATTTTTTTCAAAACATCCCCGAGCCGCTTAAGGCTTTCCGCCGGATAGATGACGCCGGTCGGATTATTGGGGGAGCAGGTAATGATAGCCCTGGTTTTGGTGGTAATCGCTTTTTCAATGGCATCAATATCGAGCTGAAATGTGTCGCGATTCGTCCAGACTTCGACCGGGACACCGCCGTGATTGTCGATGTAAAACTTGTATTCGACGAAAAAGGGGGCCAGAATGATGACCTCCTCCCCAGGATTGAGAATGGTCTTGAGTACCACATTCAGAGCGCCGCCGGCGCCGCAAGTCATGATAATATTTTCGGCAGGAACGGCAAGACCGGCATCCCTTGATATCTTTTCCGCTACGGCAGCCCGTGTTTCGGCATACCCGGCATTGTTCATATAGCGGTGCATTCCTGGCAGCGGTTTTTGTGCCAGCTCCAGCAGTTCGCGACTGAAAGCTTCTGGCGGTTCCACGTTCGGATTGCCGAGGGTAAAATCGTAAACATTCTCCGCACCGAACTCCTGCCGCAACCGTTCCCCTTCTTCAAACATTTTACGAATCCAGGACGATTTGGATATTTGACTGGCGATCTTCATAGCAATAGCCATTACAAGTTCCCTCCATGATGGGTTTTATGATAGATTGATGGAAGCGGAATACTACAACAATTATCGGATAACTCAAATGGAAATTCCACCGTATCCCGCATCCAGGCCGCTTGCAATGGCCGACAAGCCTCTCCTGGACAGCTTGTGTGCCGATCTGCAGCCGCGTATTTCTGAGCTGACCTTTGCCGGCCTCTATCTATTCCGGAAGGCCCACGACTACCGACTGGCAATGGCCGCGGATTCGCTAGTAGTGCTGGGCAAGGGATATGACCGGTCAAATTATTTCTTGCCGCCACTCGGAGAAGATGTTGCGGAAGCTTTAAAGATAATGTTTTCTTACGGCCTGGCCCTGTATGGCGCGGACGACCGGCTTGCCGACAGATATCTTGCCGGTAATACCGTACAAATAACCGATCTGCGTGACTCCTGCGACTACCTTTATCTTCGCGAGGATCTGGCAACACTGCCGGGAAGCCGCTTTCACAAAAAGAAAAACCGGATCAACTATTTTACCAGCCGCCATGATTACACGGTCTCCCTCTTTTCAAAAGAGCATTTGAATGGCTGCCTGAATCTTTTAGACGTCTGGATCAAAAGCTCACGAATTGAAACGTCAAGCTCGCTTCTTATGGAGGCGGAAGCCACGCGCGAGGCGCTGCCGTCCGCTGAAGAGCTCGGCCTTGACGGGGTCGTTGTTATCGTAAAAGACAGTGTGGCAGCATTCGCGCTCGGTGAACGCCTCAACAGGGATACCGCAGTGTGTCATTTCGAAAAAACGAATCCTTTTACCGAAGGCTTATCGCAATTGGTTAACCGCGAGTTTGCCAGACTGCTGTTTCAGGAGTGCCGCTACCTGAACCGTGAGCAGGATCTGGGTGACATCGGACTTCGCAGCGCCAAGCTGTCGTATCATCCGGTGGAGATGGTAAAAAAGTATCTGGTAAATGGACACGATCTTTGAAGTTTCTGTGATCCATCTCCCGCGCAAAATAAAAGCCCCGGACTTTGCCGGGGCTTTTGAATGAAAATCTGAGTTGTGCGAAGATTAAGCCCGAGTTACGTTGGCAGCCTGAAGACCTTTTGGACCTTTAACTATTTCGAAATTAACCGCGTCGCCTTCAGCGAGGGATTTGAATCCTTCACCGGAAATTGCCGAAAAGTGCACGAAGATGTCCTCGCCCTGCTCCTGCTCCAGAAAACCGAAACCTTTGCTGTCATTAAACCATTTAACTCTACCCGTTGTCATGCCACGACTCCTTTTCCCTGCTTCATGTAATGCACTCACGATAGCGTAAGTGGCTGATAATAATTTCATACAATGCTGTAAGGCACGTTATTCTGTTAGATCCGCATATAAATTTTTTTGACGCTAACATACTTTCTCAACCTTGTATGTATAAAAACCATATCCATCTAATTAATTTAACATGGTCCAGATTAACGCATTGCCACCAAACGTTTATTTGACCCTTTTTTATTGAGCCGCACCGTAAGTTATGATACTATATCGAGCTGTTTTGACAAATATTCAGACTCTGCGGGAGATAATCGAATGTTCAGTTCCCTTATAAAAAAGTTCATCGGCAGCAAGAATGAACGTGAACTCAAGAAAATGTGGCCGATCGTCGGGACTATTAATTCCCTTGAAGCTTCGATTTCCGTCCTTTCCGATGAGCAGCTGTCCGACAAGACCCGTGAATTCAAGGAGCGCTGCACAAAAGGTGAATCTCTGGATTCACTGCTCCCCGAAGCTTTTGCCGTATGTCGTGAAGCGAGCAAGCGAGTACTCGGCATGCGCCATTTTGACGTCCAGCTGATAGGCGGCATGGTACTGCATTCCGGAAAAATCGCCGAAATGAAAACCGGAGAGGGGAAAACGCTGGTAGCCACCCTCCCCGCCTACCTGAATGCGATTTCAGGCAAGGGGGTTCATGTTGTAACAGTCAACGATTATCTGGCAAAGCGTGACTCCGAATGGATGGGACGCCTCTACAATTTTCTCGGGTTGACGGTCGGCATTATAGTTCATGGCATTGAAGACGACCAGCGCCGTATCAACTATGCCGCCGATATTACCTATGGAACCAACAACGAGTTCGGCTTCGATTACTTGCGGGACAACATGAAGTTCGATCTTGAAGACTATGTTCAGCGCGGCTTTAATTATGCGATAGTGGACGAAGTTGACTCGATCCTGATTGACGAGGCAAGAACACCGTTGATTATCTCCGGTCCTACCGAAGATTCGACCGACAAGTACTACATCATCAACGCCATCATTCCGAAACTGGAAAAGGGTGAAGTAGTCGAAGTCGAAGCTAACACACTTTCCGGCAAGCGCAAACAGTATACCGGAGATTATACCGTAGACGAAAAAGCCAAGAGTGCGGCTTTGACAGAGCAGGGTGTGCTGAAGGTTGAAAAACTTCTAAAAATCGACAACCTGTATGATCCCCGCAACATTGAAATTCTCCATCACGTCAACCAAGCTCTGCGCGCCCATGCCATGTACAAACTTGATGTGGATTATGTGGTAAAAGAGGGCGAAGTCCTGATTGTCGATGAGTTCACCGGCCGTCTGATGCCCGGTCGCCGCTGGTCTGACGGCCTGCACCAGGCGATTGAGGCGAAAGAAGGGGTCAAGATCGAAAATGAGAACCAGACCCTGGCAACGATTACCTTCCAGAACTATTTCCGCATGTACGGCAAACTGTCAGGAATGACCGGTACCGCCGATACCGAAGCGGAGGAATTTCATAAAATCTACAAACTGGATGTCTGTGTCATACCAACCAATCGGCCGCTCGTACGCCCGGATTTTCCGGACGTTATATACAAAACCGAAAAGGAAAAATTTAAAGCGGTTATCGAAGATATCAAAGAGCATTATGCTGTTGGGCAACCCTGTCTTGTTGGTACAATCTCAATTGAAAAATCGGAAGTATTGTCGGAACTGCTTAAACGCCAGGGTGTGCCGCACAACGTACTGAATGCCAAACAGCATGAGCGGGAAGCGGAAATCGTATCTCAAGCCGGCCGCAAAGGCGCTATCATGATTGCCACCAACATGGCCGGCCGCGGTACCGACATTGTTCTGGGAGGGAACCCCGATGCACTTGCCAAACAGTGGCGGCGTGCTAACCCTGAAGCTACCGACGAACAGTATGAAACGGTGGTTGCCACATACAAAGCTGAATGTCTTGCCGAGCATGAAGAGGTTATAAAGCTGGGCGGTCTTCACATTCTCGGAACGGAACGGCACGAATCGCGGCGCATTGACAACCAGCTGCGCGGTCGCTCCGGTCGTCAGGGAGATCCGGGGTCATCAAAGTTCTATCTATCGCTGGAAGACGATCTGCTGCGCATTTTCGGATCGGAACGCGTCTCTAAAATCATGGATATTCTCAAGATCGAGGAGGGTGAGGCTATTACTCACAGCATGATTTCAAGATCGATCGAAAATGCTCAGAAAAAAGTTGAGGCGCATAACTTCGATATCCGCAAACATCTTATCGAATACGATGATGTCATGAACAAACAGCGCGAAGTTATCTACAGCCAGCGGCGCGAAATTCTGGCCGGCCAGGACATTCGCGACAGTTACCTTGACATGCTGGATGAGACGATTGAGGATATTGTCTCCGCCTTCGCCATTGACAAGGTTTCACCGTTTGAGTGGGATTGGCAGGGGATAAGCGAAAACGTCTACAAATATTTCAATCTCCAGCTTGATCTGCCTCGGGAGATGATCGGCCGCCTGACACCGGTCAATTTTCATGACACGCTCAGCGAGCAGGCCCATGCCATCTTCAAGGCACGGGTAGAAGAGATGGGTGACGAGCTTATAGACCACCTGATTAAGGTGATGATGCTTCAGGCAATCGACACACACTGGAAAGACCACCTTCTGAATATAGACCATCTGAAAGAAGGTATCGGACTGCGGGGTTATGGACAGAAAGATCCTAAACAGGAATACAAAAAAGAGGCGTACAACCTTTTCATGGAATTGATGGTTCGCATCCGTGAAGAGGTGGTCGAACGTATTTATTGGGTTCAGATTAATCACGATGGCGAAGAAATAGAAGAGATGGAAGAAGAACAACGGAGCAAAAAACTGGTTTTCAATTTGGGAGGCGGAGAAGAACGTGTCCAGGAGCCGTCGAAAAGCCAGAAAGTAGCGGGAAGAAACGATGCCTGCCCATGCGGAAGCGGAAAAAAGTACAAAAAGTGTTGCGGTAAATAAAGTACGTGTCCCCTGAGATAAAAATTTAAGGTGTAAAACAAGTCATCCTCATACGAAAAGAACGCCCCGCTCTCTAATAGAAACGCGGGGCGTTCTTTTTTTTATAAAAAATATACCCAAGTGTTATTATTAGCATTTTTTAGTTCAGCTCACCTGACAAACCCATACTGTATACAAAATAATCAGTAGCTTCCGGTTAGGTTTTTGCTGTACGCTTCTTTTTATTTAACTGTCTGATTTTGTTTAAGTTGCCATGCTTTCTTGTTCTTTGTTTTTGATCTTCTGCTGCTTCATTGGCTATTTGATTACG
>CAIYDX010000121.1 GCA_903925005.1 uncultured Geobacteraceae bacterium | reverse complement strand
GTCACGCATCACTGTGAAATAATAGAAACCGGTAATGAAAGTTGGAGAATAAAATCAAGGATCAATAGCTAAAAACTACTACCTGAGGTGGGTCAATTTTGGACGCCGATGGTGGGTCAATTTTCAAAGCCGATTGACATCTGCTCATCTATCCTATTCTCACCATGATTATAGGCCTCATATTGAAGAAGCAAGAAGATCGTAGGACCGCTGACAGGGAGCTGCTCTACTCAACATCTTTAGCCACTGCAGCTCTTGAATCGACACATGATGGCATCCTAATAGTCGACTTGGAAGGGAAAATTGCCCGCTGGAACAATATATTTGTTGAGCTCTGGCATGTCCCTCAGCATCTTCTTGATATGACAGTCAAAGACCCGGTACTATCTTACGTCTGCTCCCAGATGGAAAATCCTGATGAGTTTTTGGCTAAGGTTTTGGAACTCTACAACTGCCCGGATAAAACGAGCACCGACTTACTCCATCTTGCTGACGGCCGCATATTTGAACGTTATTCCCAGCCACAGAGAGTCGGCAACGAGATTGTGGGCCGCTTCTGGTCTTTTCATGACATAACCGAACGCAGGATTTCAGAGCAAAAACTCTTGGACGAAAGGGAATTCTCCAATGTTGCCCTTAACAGCCTACCTGGTGTATTTTACATCATCGGACCAGATAATCGGTTTTTGCGCTGGAATGATAATTTTGAAAATGTTTGTGAGTATTCATCAGAAGAGTTCAGCCAAATTAGTCCTCTTGACCTGTTTGAGGGAAATGACAAAAATCTTATCAGGGCGCGGATTGAGGAAGTTTTTGTTAAGGGTGTATCAGACGCTGAGGCAGAAATTGTCACAAGAAGTGGCAAGCATATTCCGTATTACTTTACCGGCCGAACGATCAAGGTTGATGGAGTTGCTTGCCTCATCGGTATGGGCATAGACATCACCGAACGAAAGAAGAAGGATGAGGCGCTTGCCGAGAGTGAGGAAAGCTATCGCAACCTGTTTAATTTAGCAACTGATGGCATATTTATTCTTGATTCAGAAGGAAACTTTATAGATGCGAATAAGACAGCCTACGAACGCTTAGGGTATACGCGAGATGAGCTGCTTTCTTTGCATATAAGTGAACTTGACCATCCGGATTTTGCTATTAATGCCCCAAGACGGCTTCAGCAGGTAGTTGATCAATATTCAGCCATTTTTGAGTCTGGGCATATGAGAAAAGATGGCTCAATGATGCCTGTTGAGGTTAATTCACGACTGTTAGAGTATAAGGGGCAGCAAGTTTATTTCAGTGTCATTCGAGATATCACCGAACGAAAATGTTTGGAAGAAGAACAGCAGTCACTTGAAAAACAGCTTCTTCACGCTCAGAAACTTGAAAGCCTCGGAGTATTGGCTGGTGGTATAGCTCACGACTTTAACAATATCCTGACGGCAATTATCGGCAACGCTGAATTGGCACTGCTTCGCATAAACAAAGAATCGCCAGGTGTGGATAACCTGCAAAAGATTGAGGAAGCCGCTGCCCGAGCCGCTGATCTTGCCAAACAAATGCTGGCTTATTCCATTTCTAAATCAAGAGTGAGCTTATAATCCATGGCCATGATACTATCGACTGTACGCGTTGCTGGTTATCTTCCATCTCCTTGAGCGACTGGCAGAGATGATTTTCAAGAGCACCTATGCTTTTAAACACCCGG
>CAIYDX010000120.1 GCA_903925005.1 uncultured Geobacteraceae bacterium | reverse complement strand
GGTTTTCCGTTGACATTTTTAATACTGACTAACCGATTATTATGGTCACTTAAATAGCTTAAATCAGAAACTTTCTTGTAAACCGTATTCACTATTTGGATTGTTTCCGTTGATTCTTCGGTATCCGTTCCAGCCTCTTCCGGCTCCGTCGGTTCTGCGTCGGCTTTCGCCTTTCTCTTGGCGTCATTCTTGACAATGGCAGCTATCTTTTTAGCCCTTACGTCTTCCGGCAATTGTGCGAGTTCGCTGGCTTTGTTAATACTGATAACGTCGTCGGCAATAGCAATCAAAGATTCGTCCTTGGTGTCAAGAATAGCCTTGGCTTGGCGTATTGTAGTTGCACTTTTGCCAGCCATTTCCGCCAAAATATCCCGAACTTTTCCAGTTTGTCCAACTTGTGTTGAAATGTCCACACCCTGACCGCCAGCCCTTTGTCTCTCCTTCGCTTCGGCTCGGAGCTTCGGTTCCAACTGCAAAACCATCTGGATTCTTTCAAATGTTCCCATGTTCCGTTTGCCGATTTGGTTTTCAACCATCCATATCTGTCCTTGAACAACGTCATGAATGTCATAATAGGTAACTGGAACGGTGGTAAAACCAAGGTCTTTGGCAATTTTGATGCGATTATAGCCGTCAAGCAAATAGGTTTTGTCATTGAAATACGCAACTGACAGCGGGTCTCGAATCGCTCCGGCTTCCTCAATCAACTCGGTAAGCTTTTCAAGGGATATATCGTCCAAAGGTGGGAGAAGGTCACGCAATGCGGACTCTTCGTCGTAAATATCATACGGATTGATATACTGGATTTTAAGCTTCTGTTCTTGGTTTTCTTCGGTCATGGTGTTCTCCTTTTGGTTTTGGTCTTGGTTAACAAAGCAATCGTTTCAATCAAATGAACGATAAGGCAGTTATCTTTTGATTGTAAGTCCTACCTCTGCACCGGCTTTGAATGCTGATTCAAGAGCCACCCTGATATTCTCCGATGACAGGTTGTGAAGGTTCGAACTATCAAGGCTGATACCGAGCTTGACCTGGGCAATGGTTCCTATTATGTCGGTTCGCTTCTGGCTGGCGTCGGCAATTTCTCTTATAGTAGTTAAAACGTCCATATTATATCCTTTATACCGCCTGAAGGCGGTCTGTAACGTTGTTAAGTTGGTCAAGAATAGTAGCAAGGGCAGTCAATGTTTCCCGCCCTTCTGGGCTGATTGTGCTGATTGTGCGTGTCAAATTGATAACATTATTCTTGATATGGTGCATGCTGAAAAGTAATGTTTTGTTCATCTCACATATCCTATTAATTTACGAGTATTATTTACGTTTACCGTCAAAATAAGGGCAGGTTCGGCTCCTGCCCTTTTGGGTTCGGGTTAGGCTTCAACGTAGGCGGGAACGTTTAGAATGTAGTCACAAGCTTTTTGCCCTGCGGAGGCAGCGGTGATTATCAAGCCTCTGTTGTCCTTGCTTTTAAGAACTGATAACCAGCCTTTGATATATGCGGCACTGTTATCGATGGTGGTGTTAATTATTCCGGCGTGTGCGTTTAAAAATGACGCTCCACATTCGGCGATGAGTTCCTCTCTGGAGTACTCACTGCTACCGTAGTGGGCTGTTTTGGTGACTGTTGAACGATTAAGGCGGGAACTATGACCAGTGGCATGAATTAATTCGTGATTTAATGTGGAGTAATATTCCGCATCCGTGTGAAATAATTTACTCTCTGGCATTCCAATATAATCAAGGCTTGGTGAATAAAACGCTTTGCTTCCGCCAGCTTTAATCTCTGGAAGGAATGGCATGTTTTTTACAATTCTTTCGGCTTCTTCAATCGGGTTAAATTCCCTTGTCACTTCTTCTATTGCGGGAGCTTCTATGCCCAGAATATCGTCAAAACTGAATACACGATAAAAACGGAGTATCGGGATGGTGGTATCCGCTCCCGTGTTGCGGTCTTCAACCTCCTTGATACTGTAAAAACAGATAGGAATTGATTTAGCACCTTTCTTGATGGTGCCTTTTTTGTCCTGAACCTGTTTAAATGTGGCGTAATATTGCGACGTACCATAACAATTTAAGATGAACTGATTCACGCCCCTATACGCCTTGTTTGTAATAAGGTTCTTTGCACCGCCCGTGCTGTTCCAGGGCTTCCTCCAAGGGACGCATCCGGCTTCCAGCTTCTCGATGATAAGGTCGGTAATAATATCGCTAACTGATTTTTTAGTGTCGGCGGTGGCTTTCATGGTGAGGCTCCTTTGGTGTGTAAAACCTATGACTGTTAGATTGTGCAACTTTTCCATCTCAAATTATTCTGTTGTGTTTTGGTGCGGGACTTATTGTGTTCTATGTCTGTTGAGTTGCTTACTTTTCCGTGAATCACAAAAGTAAGAACTCATAAAGATTTAGAACGCATGCACCAAAACATAACTAAACTGATGCCTCTGCTGATGCGTCGTTCCGTAGAGAAGTGAAGCGGTCACAAAGTATGAACAACGGGTTTTATGTTGGGCGTGCTTTGGTGAATAGCGAGAACGAACAAAGGGACGAAAGCAAAGTGCTCTATGTCTGAGGGTATTTGACGAAAGGTTTTGACTTGCAGCACTCTGACTGATTATGAGAACGGTCTTCGGTTCCATAAGCTGTCTGTGTGCGACTTGGGCGGTCTTGACGTGAATGTAATGAACGTGAAGATGAGACCGCTTGCCCTTGACCTTCGTCATATTGGAACAGGTTTATCGTGGAAATTTGGCGGGTTTTATGGCTGGAAGAATTTCACCGAAGGTTTTAATCGGTGAATTTATGTAAGCCGGTCTTAGTTGGGTTGTCGGATTCAAAAGCTTGCTCTGACAAAAGTATCAAACCGAGGTATTACTGACAGAAATGTTAAATCGTGGTATTACTGACAAAAGTATCATATTGAGGTATTAGTGACAAAAGTATGATTTAGCGGTATTGACTTTCATTGACAGAAATACGATTTGAAGGTAACGTTTTCGCTGACAAAAGTATGATTTAGCGGTAATGGTTTCGTTGACAAAAGTATCATGTTGAGATAACAAAACTGCCTGACAAAAGTAATGTTTTGCGGTATCGAATGTCTCTGACAAAAGTATTGTTTCAAGGTAATTATCGTTTCTGACAGAAGTTTCATATAGTGGTATCGGGTATATCATAATTAGTGAATATGGCTATATCAGGAAAGGTGTTAAATAAGGTGTATTCGGTGTATTTTCAACGGATTTCGTGTGATTTTGGTGAAAATAAGGTGTTTTTACGTTAAATCAGATAACTTTTGTTATTGACAAAAAGGGCTATATTCTTGAATTAAGCCGACGATTACTTATGACAATATTGTTAAATCAAGGTATCGGTTTTCACTGACAAAAGTATTGAATTAGGATAACGATTGTCTCTGACAAAAGTATCGTTTAGAAGTATCATACGTCTTTGACAATAATGTCATTTAGAGATAAAAGCGTCTCTGACAAAAGTATTGTTTAGTGGTATCGGTCATTTTGACAGAAATGTCGTTTAGAGGTAATAATGACAAAAATGTTGAATTGAGGTAATAGTGACATTTTTGTTGTTTAGGGATAAAAAACAGTCGTAGGGTTTTTGATACCGAAGTTGGAATATAAAAAAAGCCAAGTCGTTTTGACCTGGCTTTTTTATTGGCTATTTAATTCCGAGAAGCTTGTATTCGTTATACATTGACCGTGCTTCTGCTTTGGTAAACAAGCCTTCGTGTCGTACCGATAAAAGTTCTTTGATAGTTAGTCTGTTATTCATTTAGTGCCTCCGTTATGATTATTTTTACTTTCATTCGGATAAGTAAAAAAATCAGATAAGGATTAGGCACTATAAACTATCAAATATTTACGGGTGACATGGCTGTGGGCAATTCAAGCTGAATATTATGACAAATCAGGCGGTAGCCGTGATTGATTTGGCGTATATATTGTGTTGCTTGGATTGTTGCCGTTGACGTTACGTTAGTGACCGCAGCCGAATGGCGGAGACACGGTTTGTTGTGGCTCCGGTCTGAAAGACCAGCAGAACGTCAAGACGCAAGAGTTAGCCTATGACTTCCATATTTCGTTTCTAAGGGCATTTAAGACAGGAGGACATACCACGGCAAGGACTGATTTTACGGCAAGTCTTGTTTTAGGGACTGTTTAAGCTGTTCTAACTGATATTGAAGGTCAGCTATCTGTTTTCGCTGGTCCTGGATGACTGCGTTCCCGAGATTTCTATCCATTTGAACTTGAAATATCAATTCGTGCAATTCCTGATTTTTACAAACGAGGCACTCGTCATTTCCAGTTAACTGGTCGAGGTGCTTATCACATATTTTCAATTCATCTTCCTTTACGTTACTGATTCTTTTTTACAAGCTCTATGAAGTCTGTAAGATTTAAAAGCCATGATGTTTGTGTTGGTCGATATGTTTTATGTATTGCTGCCGGAACAACAAGTTGTAAATGACTACGAATCATTTGATTAGTCTGGTTCTCTGAGATGCCTGGTTCCAATGTCAAAAGATGCTTGTTCGGAATCCGGTCAGCCTCTTGAAGAACCTGACGCCACCTATCCTTGCAAGTGCTCTTTGCTCCAAGCATCGTCAACTTTGAAGCGTCAAAAACAGGGTCGTGATAAGATTTTATGTCTGGAAAGACAAAGTCGGGTTTCTCCTTGTTTTCTGTTACCGCAGTTCTGGTATGCTGGATACCCTGGGCGTTAAAAATAACTTCCAAATGGTTTTCAAGGGAGAACCCTGCCCTACTTTTACGCCGGTTCTGGACTGATAACGAAAAGGCAAGGAAACCGTCAACGTCATCGGCAAACCCTTTTTGTAGCCTGTCGCCGATTAAATGACGTTCCAATGTGCGAAACAGAATTTCTTCACGCTCGACAAATGCCATGATTATGCTGTCAGCATTATCTTTGAGGTCTAAGCCCTTAATAGTTGACCTGGAATATGCTGAAAAGTCTTTTGTCCCTGGAAAGATTCCGGCAAATTTGCGGAGCATCTCGTCAAGATAGTTCTCTTCCACTTCTTCAACGACAACGCCGATATGTTCCAGAACAACTCTGGATGCAAATTCAATTTTATCCTGGGAACATTCTAACTCGCTTCGAACTGAAAAGCCTGGATGCGTTAAATCCGAAAAGCCAAACAACCACTGTAACTGGCTTGATATGGTTGACCCGTTTTCGGCAATTATTACCAGGACTGAGCCGTCTGGTCGTCGTCCGATAATAAGTGTGTCGCCTTCAGCGGCACACTCTGACGAAGCAATTGAAGGGCAAAGCTATGCCGCAAAGCGTGCGGGCCACGGGGGTTGATCGTCAAGCCGCTCCGGCGAATCCGGTCTTTAAGAATCATATAAACGG
>CAIYDX010000119.1 GCA_903925005.1 uncultured Geobacteraceae bacterium | reverse complement strand
TTTGATTCTGTAGGGGCGACGCCGTTGGCTCGCCCTGTTGCCATGGGCCGCAATGGCGGATGTTGCGCCAGGGCGACCCACCGGGTACGCCCCTACATTCTGTCTTTGGCGGAAGATCGGTACCAATCAGGAATATTTTGTATTACAGCAGACCGTCCAGATTTTTGATTTCAATATTTGCCTTGCTGCGCAGTTCCTTGGCCCATTGGTTGAAACGTTCTTCCGACTTATTGCGATAGAGAAATTCTTCAATCTCCGCTTTGACACTTTCAAAGGATTTGGTCACGCCCGCAACCCGAGCTTCCAGTTTGATGATGTGAAATCCGATTGGTGTCGTTATCAGATCACTAACCTCGCCCGGCTTCAGGGAGAGGATGGCCTTTTCCAGATCTGGCTGCATATCCCCTTTTTTGAAACTTCCCAAATCGCCGCCATCCTTACGTGCTGCCGGGTCTTCAGAGAATTTTATTGCCAGTTGGGCAAAGTCTTTGCCACCTTTTGCTTCAGACAAGACGGCGATGGCTGTGGCTCTGGAGCGTTGTTTTTCATCAGGAGATGACTTTTCTCCAGCCTTAAAAAAAATGTGCCGAGCCCGGAAACTCTCTTCCTCGGTATATTTTGCCAGGTTGGCTGTATAATAGTTCCGCATCTCGGTTTCGCCAACCTGAACCTTGGCGCGAACTTCCATGCTCACAAGCTTCAGCTTTTCTATCTGTTCCTGGAGTTGGGTCCGGTACTGTTCAAAGGTAAGTCCCTGGCTGGTCAGGGCCGCCAGCAATGCCTCTTGGGAAGGAATATGGTTCTGCTTGCGCACGTCATCGATAGATTGACGAATTTCTTCCTCGGACACCTTGATATTCAGCTCTCTGATTTTTTGTTCGGTCAGTTTCTTTTCAATCAGTCGATCAAGGGCCGCGCGGAGAATTTTACTTCGTGCCGCGGCGTCCAAACTCCCCTTCTTCTCAGACTCGCTTAAGGCGGGCTGCGCTTCAAGGCTGACATTATGCAGGGTAATGATCTCGTCGTTAACAAATGCGACAATGGCGTTTGTTACAATTTTGGGTTTTGCAGGACCGCTTGTGGCGGAGGGTGCCTGTTCAGCCTTGACTGTTGCCGGCAGCGCTCCCTTGGTGACAGATGTGTCATTGCCGGCGCATCCGCCGAGCAGAAGCAGAGCCAGAACGGTTGTAACTGCACCCATAGTACGTCGCTTCATAGTTGAACTCTTTTCTTACGTGGATGTCAAAACCGGAAGGGGGAGACACTCCCGCACTTCCGGTTTTGATCTATTCAAAACTTGTCAGCGTTAAGTCCGACGGATGTTATTTTTTCTCTGCAGCAGCCGGTTTGGAAGGTTCAGCAGGTTTTTTCTCATCTGCTTTAGGTTCTTCCTTCTTGCCACCGATGCCGTTTAGCACATCTTCCTTGACGGTGATCTTGGCGGTTTTCTTCAGCTCTTCCTTGATCTTCTGGAAAATTTCCTGCTGCTTGGTTGGCAAGATAGCGCCCTTGATCTGCTCTTTTACCTCATCAAAGGGGCGGATGCCTGCTGCACGTTTTCCGGTCAGCTTGATAATGTGGTAACCGAAATCAGATTTAACAACATCGGAAATTTGCCCTTCTTTAAGTGCGAGAGCCGCTTTTTCGAATGCCGGCACCATATTCCCTTTTCCAAACCATCCGAGATCGCCACCTTTGGCGGACGATGAGTCAACCGAGCTTTTCTTGGCCAGTTCCTCGAAATTTCCGCCGGCTTTAAGCTGCGCCTGAATCTCTTTGGCCTCTTTTTCTGTTTTTACTAGAATGTGACTGGCTTTGATCTGCTCGCCTGTCTTGAATTTGTCTTTGTTCTGCTCATAGAATTTTTTCATATCTTCATCGGAAACTTTGGATTCAGCCTCGACCTTCTTCTTGAGGAACGATTCCACGATCAAGCGTTTTTTGAGATCCTGCAGTTTCTCCTCGATTTCGGAGCTCTTGTCGAGGCCGTCTTTAGAAGCCTGCTGCAGAATCAGTTCGCGGATGACCATGGTATCCAGCATCTCTTTGCGCCCCTGGGGGGTGTCGGCCATTGCCTTAAGATACTCGGGCAGGTTTTTTAGCTCGCGGTCAAAATCGCCGGTGGTGATGCTGCCGCTATTGACTTCAGCTAAAACCTTACCCTCTTTTTTCCCTTCCAGTTTTGCCCCGCCCCCCTGACAGCCTACAAGTGCAGCCACGCAGAGGGTAGCTGTAAACAGTTTCGTTGAGGTAATGATTTTCACGTAAAGCTCCTTTTGATTGCGTTAAGTGTATGTAAACCCGTAAAAGCTAGCATATCAGTCCGACCGTTGCAACATTATTTCATGACCCGCGTGCAATGGTTTTTGCTTGCCATTAAAGACCGGTGCGCTACAATGCAAGCCGCCGTACCAATTTAGATATATAGAGAATCGATTAGACCGTGCCCCATTCATCATCAACCGCGCTTTTCAATCTTGGCGAATTCGGCTTGATCTCCCGCATTGCCGCCGGAGTCCGGACGCATGAGAGCGTTATTACCGGTATCGGGGATGACGCCGCGGTGACCGCGCTTTCAGCAGGTATGCAGCTTTTGACCTCCACCGATATGCTGCTGGAGGATATCCATTTCCGCCTTGCCTGGCATGATCCCTACCGTCTGGGGCGCAAATCACTGGCCGTAAGTATTTCCGACATTGCCGCCATGGGGGGCATTCCGCGCTGGGCGCTTCTCTCTCTTGCTATTCCATCCGATCTACCTCTTGATTTTGTCGATGACTTTATGCGCGGGTTTCTGGCGATGGCGTCGGAGAACCGGGTTGTCCTGATCGGTGGTGACACCTGCTCGTCACGAGCCGGTTTGATCATTTCCGTCACGATCATGGGCGAGCAGCTGCCTGACCGGATTGTGCGCCGCTCCGGGGCGCTCCCTGACGACGACATCTGGGTGACCGGTACATTGGGAGATGCGGCGCTTGGTTTGAAGTTGGTGGAGCTTGAAGTGGGAGGAGTTGTAAAATCCCCTCCCTTTCAAGGGGAGGGTCAGGGTGGGGATGGGGTTGACTTCCTTATTAACCGCCTGCTCGACCCGAATCCACGGGTTGCGGCCGCTCTGACACTGGCCGAAACGAAATTGGTGACCGCCATGATCGACGTCAGTGATGGCGTCCTGGCTGATTACGGCCATATTGCCGAACAGTCGGGTGTCGGTGGATGTATCTTTCTTGAGGATATCCCGCTTTCCGGTGACTTCCGCAGACACACTGCAGGTCTGCCCGCTGTCCCATATCAACTGGCGCTTTCCGGGGGGGAAGATTACGAACTCTGCTTCACCTCCCACCGCTCGAACCGGAAAAAAATTATCGACTGTATGAAAAAGTGTGGCATTGAGGTGACACGTATTGGTATAGTAGCAAGCTTACCCGGGGTGACTGTCGTCAAACCGGATGGCAGCAAATATTGCGTTCAAGTTGAAGGTTTTAACCATTTCACATAGTTCAATATACCCAGATGAAAGGAACTTCCATGCGACACATCATGATTCCCACAGACAAGGCCCGGCTCTGTGCCGATGCCATCCGTTTTCTTGCGGCAGATGCCGTTGAAAAAGCAAACTCCGGTCACCCCGGTCTTCCGATGGGGGCTGCCGACTGTGCGTTCGCTCTGTGGGGCAACTACCTCTCCTTTAACCCGGAAGATCCCAGCTGGCCGAATCGTGACCGATTTGTCCTTTCAGCCGGCCATGGTTCGATGCTGCTCTATTCGCTGCTGCACCTGTTCGGCTATGATCTGCCTCTGGAGGAGCTGAAGAACTTCCGTCAGTGGGGGAGCAAAACTCCCGGCCATCCGGAATTCGGCCATACGGTCGGGGTTGAAGTAACTACCGGTCCGCTTGGACAAGGTTTTGCCAATGGCGTCGGCATGGCTCTCGCTTCAAAAATGGCAGCGGAGCGTTTCAATACCGCCGAATTCAGTCCGATCGATCATACCGTATATGCTCTTGTCGGCGATGGCGATCTGCAGGAGGGGATCAGTTATGAGGCGGCCGCGCTGGCCGGTCACTTGAAATTGGGGAATCTGGTTTACATTTACGACAGCAACAGTATTACTATTGAAGGTAAAACCTCTCTGGCCTGGTCGGAGAATGTCGCCGGCCGCTTTGGCGCGTGCGGATGGCATGTGCAGGAAATTGACGGTCACAATTACGAACAGATCATTGCCGCCATTGAGGCTGCCAAGGCCGACAAGGACCGCCCGTCGATTATTATTGCCACTACCCATATAGCCTTCGGCAGCCCCAAGTGTCAGGGGTCATCCGGCGCCCACGGCTCACCGCTCGGTGCGGACGAAATTGCCGCCACACGCGCCAATCTCGGATGGCCGCATGGCCCGTTTGAAATTCCTCAGGAGGTTCGCGATATCTGTCAGCTGCGGATCGATGAGTTGAAACAGAAGTATTCCGCCTGGCAGCGTGGTTTTGAAGTCTGGCATGCAGCTAATCCGGAAAAGTCGAAGATGTGGGACGAAATGTGGCATAAACATCTGCCCGCCACACTTGCGGAAGAACTGCTCGCGGCAGTGGCCGGAAAAGATGGCGCAACCCGCTCGCTGTCGGGAGCGGTCCTGCAGAAGGCCGCCGCACTGATACCGGCTCTGGTGGGTGGTTCCGCCGACCTTTCCCCTTCCAACAACAGCGATATCAAAGGGGCAGCCTCGGTTCAGGCCGGAAATTTCGGTGGGCGTAACCTGCACTTCGGCGTTCGCGAACATGCCATGGGTGCGGTCGTAAACGGCATGGCGCTCTACGGCTGTTTCATCCCTTACGGTGCTACATTTCTCGTGTTCTCCGACTACTGCCGTCCGTCGATCAGGCTCTCGGCCCTGATGAAGCTGCAATCGCTCTTTATATTCACCCATGACTCCTTCTTTGTCGGCGAAGACGGTCCGACGCACCAGCCTATCGAACATGTTGCTTCGCTGCGTCTGATCCCCGGCCTGCAGGTTATCCGTCCGGCTGATGGCACAGAGACCGCGATGGCATGGCAGGCTGCCCTGCAGTATGGCGGCCCGACCGCGCTGATCCTGACCCGTCAGAAACTGCCGGTGATTGCCCGAGCTGCAACGTTTACTCCGGAAGATGCGCTTAAAGGGGGGTATGTTGTCTCTTCACCGGCGGGCACTCCCGACGTAGTGATCATGGCCAGCGGTTCCGAACTGCATGTGGCGGCGGAGGCGACTGTTCTATTGGCTTCGCAGGGGATAAATGCCCGTGTCGTTTCGGTCCCCTGTTTGGAAACCTTCTCTGCTCAACCGCAGGAATATCGCAGCCAGGTACTTCCGGCCGGCATTCCGCGCGTGGCTTTTGAAGCCGGACGGGGCGAATCATGGGGGCGCCTGATCGGCTGTGACGGGCTGTTTATCGGTATTGAACATTTTGGTGCTTCGGCCCCGGACAAGGTGCTGGCGGAACAGTTCGGATTCACCACGCCGCAGGTGGCTGAAAAGATTGCGGCATTTTTGAAAAAATAATCTCATTTAACACAGAGCAACAGAGCAACCAAGTTAAACAAAAGAATTAATATTTTTATTTTCTCTGTCGCTTGGTTGCTCTGTGTTTATTTTGTATGAAGGTCTTATGGAACTTATTGAACAACTGAAAAAACCGCTGATTTTCTCCGGGCTGAATGATTCCGATCTTTCCGCGCTGGCCGCCATTACGGTTCGCCGCACATTCAGGAAGGGGGAAACCCTGTTCAGTGAAGGGGAGGAGGCGACCGGATTTTATCTGCTGGTAACCGGAAGCATCAAGCTCTGCCGGATGTCGCCGGATGGCCGCGAGAAAGTGCTTCATTTTGTCAAGCCGCGCGAGACGTTTGCCGAAGCCGCTTTCTTCGGCGATGGCAAATATCCGGCCGAAGCCCGCGCTCTTGAAGCGGGGGAGGTGCTCTATCTTCCACGCCAGGGTTTCATGGAGCTGATGAGTAATAATCCGAACTTTGCTCTTAACCTGGTGGTGTCGCTTTCGCTGATGCTGCGTCAGTTTGCCCGCCAGATCGAGGAGCTCTCCTTTGCCGACGTGACATCGCGTCTCGCCTCCTTTCTCGTGCGGCGTGCGGCGGAAAGTTCGACCAGTTTTGGTGGTATCACCTATATCGATCTCGGGATCAAAAAGGGTGAACTGGCTTCCCGTCTAGGAACCGCCAGTGAAACGATATCTCGCACCTTGCGGAAACTGAAGGATGAAGGGATCATCGAAGTGCAGGGTAACCGGGTTGTCGTGCATCATATGGACAAACTGCAGAAAATGTCGGAACGACACGAATAAAGCGGAGATACAGTAATGCTGATCGTAATGAATCATAACGCCGTCCAGGCGGATGTCGATGCAATTACCAGAATCGTGCAGGAGATGGGCTTCAGGGCTGAGCCGATTCCGGGGAGCGAGCGGACCGCCATCGGTGTGCTGGGTAACCACGGCTATGTGGATGATAGTAAAATTCTGGAACTGCCGGGCGTACAGCGGGTTATCCATGTCTCAAAGCCATATAAGCTGGTGTCGCGCGATTTTCATCCCGAAGATACCATTGTCAATGTCGCCGGGGTTAAAGTCGGCCAGGGGTGTCGTCCGGTCGTTGTCGGTGGTCCCTGCGCGGTTGAGAGCGAAGAGCAGATCGTCAAGACCGCCCTCTTCGTGAAAAAGTGCGGGGGGGATATGCTGCGGGGCGGCGCATTCAAGCCGCGTACCGGACCGCACACGTTTCAGGGGTTGCGTGAAGAGGGGCTCAAGCTGCTGGCGATTGCCGGAAAAGAGAGCGGCCTGCCGATCGTGACCGAGATCATGAGCCCTGACAATGTCGGGCTGGTAGCCGAGTATGCCGATCTGCTGCAGGTCGGCGCCCGCAACATGCAGAACTTTGATCTGCTGCGCGAACTGGGAAAAATCCGCAAGCCGGTGCTGTTAAAACGGGGGATGAGTGCCACGGTTGAAGAATTTCTTGCGGCCGCCGAATATATCCTTGCGGAAGGGAACGATCAGGTCATTCTCTGCGAGCGGGGCATTCGTACCTTTGAGACCGCTACGCGCAACACGCTGGATCTTTCGATAGTGCCGCTGATCAAGGAGTTGTCGCACCTGCCGATCATGGTTGATCCATCCCATGCGACCGGCAAGCGCTCTCTGGTAGCGCCGATGGCCGAAGCCTCACTGGTTTCCGGAGCGGATGGCGTGCTGGTGGAAGTCCATCCGGAACCGGAAAAGGCGCTTTCCGATGGTCCGCAGTCGCTGACTTTTGCGGGATTCGAAAAAATGATGCGCGAAATAGGTCAGTTGACCACTTTTTTGCAGAATCGTTGATGGTGTATACAAAACGCTTGAAATGTCCGGGGCATCGGAGTAATAATCAATCAGCTGCTTTGTTCTCTCTACCCTGCCCGTTGGTTGTAACGCCCGGGCGGAATGCTAAATAAAACGGGGGTCGTTCCCTGCTGCGGTGTGCTGCCTTCAGTACGCAGGTCTGCCTGAAACAGTATATTGATTCCCACAATTAAGGAACTCGCCGGAGGCCCTTAATACTGACGACAGGGTGGAGAGAACGTTTAAAGGGGATACCGCAAGGTGTCCCCTTTTTTGCTAAGATCCGTAAAACGCGAGAAACCCTACCCTTTCAGCTTGAGAGCGATACGCGCCAGATGGGCGCCCTGGAAGCGGGCTCCGGCCAGTTCGTTGTCGCTCGGCATCCGTTCACCCTGTCCGCCGGTGATGGTGGTCGCGCCATAGGGGCTGCAGCCGGTAACTTCCGAGAACCCCATCTGCCCGGCGAACGAGTAGGGGAGGCCGACGACGATCATGCCGTGGTGCAGCAGGGTGGTGTGAAAGCTGAGGATTGTCGATTCCTGACCGCCATGCTGGGTGGCCGAACTGCAGAAGACGCCTGCCGGTTTGCCGATCAGAGCCCCCTTCATCCAGAGTGCGCCCGATGCATCCAGAAACTGCCGCATCTGCCCGCACATATTGCCGAAACGGGTCGGCGTTCCGAAAATCACCGCATCGGCTTCAGCCAGGTCATTCACCGTCGCTACCGGAACATGCGCCATCCCCTTCTGAGCCTCCAGCGCCCCCATCAGTCCCAATACTTCATCAGGCAGAGTTTCCGGTACCCGCTTGATAACAGCTTCACAGCCGGCAACCTCTCGTACCCCCTCCGCTATCGCTTCCGCCATTTTGTAAATATGTCCATACATGCTGTACTGAATGATCGCTACTTTGCACATGCGCTGTTCCCCCTTGATCATGAATGTGACAGATTGGCCTACTTTTTAGTTTATGGGGGAATTATACCACCGGAATGTGACAAGTAAACAGGATTGATTCTGTCCTATTTTACGCGATCATTGTTTTCTGCAATAGCGTAAAGTCGGGAACTACTTGTTGGAAAGGATTGAGGCCGCCAGTTTCAAAGTGGCGGCAATATTGCGTGAAGCGGTACGGACATTTACGGCGGCATGGGACAAGGCTTCTTCGATAGTGCTGATCTGGCTGAGCACACTGAACGCCGCATCGATGCCGTATTCATGGACTACGCCGGCATCGGGCGCCAGGCAGCCGGCAATGCCGATTACCGGCTTGCCGTACCGTTTGGCCATGCGCGCCACACCGATCGGCGTTTTACCATGGATGGTCTGGCTGTCGATGCGCCCTTCGCCGGTAATCACCAGATCGGCATCCTGCACGGCAGTCTCCAGCCCGACCGCTTCCATGACAATTTCGATGCCGGGGCGCAGTTCCGCGCCACAGAAAGCCAGCAGGGCCGCACCCATGCCGCCGGCGGCGCCCGCGCCCGGCACCGACGCCACCTGCACGCCCAGGTCCCGGCTGATCAGATCGGCATAGCGGGTAAGGTTGGCTTCAAGCTGAGCTACCATCTCCGGAGTGCCCCCTTTTTGCGGGCCGAAAACCGCGCTTGCACCTTTTGGTCCGTTTAGCGGGTTGGTGACATCGCAGGCCGCTTCGATCCTGCATGCGGTCAGGCGCGGATCAATGCTGCCGATATCGATGCGCTCCAGGTTTGCCAGCTCGCCGCCGCCGAATCCGATCTCCCGGTCGCCGCTATCCAGCAATTTTACTCCCAGGGCCTGAAGCATGCCGGCTCCGCCGTCGTTGGTCGCGCTGCCGCCGATACCGATGATCATGTGGCAGGCACCAGCATCCAGGGCAGCCTTGATCAGCTCTCCGGTGCCGTAGGTAGTTGTCTTCAGCGGATTGCGAAGAACTGGGGCGACCAGAGCCAGCCCGCTGGCTGCCGCCATTTCTATGATCGCGGTTTTTCCATCTCCGGTCAGGCCATAACGGGCGATAACCGGTTCACCCAGCGGTCCGGTTACGTTTGCCGATACCAGTGTACCGCCGGTGGCAGCAACCATGGCGGCGACCGTCCCTTCGCCGCCGTCGGCCATCGGCAGCTTGAGGTAGTCGGCATCAGGAAATATTTCCCGGAAACCGGCTTCAATCTCGGTCGCCACTTCAAGAGATGTCAGACTTTCTTTATAGGAATCAGGAGCGATGACAATTTTCATCTGTTGTAACCTTTGCTCATTCCTGTTTTCTGTGTTTCCCAGAATATATCCGGAAGAGGAAAAGTTGCCTCTTCACCTCACAGTATAATATTTCCTCTTGCGACAAAACAAAAATATATTTTATATTGTCCCGCCCCCTCAAAAATGCGCCAATAACAACCTTGGCAACAAAGCACCTCTTTTCTAACGATTTTTGTCGCAGCAGTTCTATTGCCTAAGCAGCATAGCAACCAGTATATATCTTATTTATATGCAAATATTTTTATAAGACTGTTTTTGCTGATTGATATCCGCTGTGAAACGTCTAATAAAAAAACGATAAGCTTGCCAAGTTAACCTCACCTCTTGTTTCATGAAATGAAGCTAAAACAGAGCACTGATAAATTCATCTACGTACCTTGGAGACATTCCGAATGCATTCAAAGACAGTGGAAAGGTTTGGAATGAGTCTGGTACGTATCTTCGCGGCGCTGGTACAGGTTGTCGTACTGTTCCTTCTGGCGGGACCGGTACTTGGCGCACCGCCGCTGCTCGAACTGCCGATCCGCTGTACGCTTGGTCAGGACTGCTTCATCCAGAATTATTTCGACCACGATCCGAGCGCCGGTTATTACGACTATACCTGCGGTACGCTCACCTATGATGGGCATCATGGCACCGACTTTCGGCTGCGGGATCTGGCCGCCATGCGGAAAAAGGTTGCGGTAGTGGCTGCGGCACCCGGTACCGTGATCGGTGTCCGTGACGGCGAACCTGATTTGAATGTTAAGTTGAGGGATAAGAACAGCCTGAAGGGAAAAGAGGGGGGCAACGGCGTACGGATCGACCATGGCGACGGCTGGACAACCCAGTACAGTCACCTGCTGTTGGGCAGCATTGTTGTACGCAAGGGGCAGCGGGTGAAAGCGGGAGATATTCTGGGGATGGTTGGTCTTTCCGGCAATACGGAGTTTCCCCATGTGGATTTAAGTGTCAGCAAGGATGGAAAACCGGTTGATCCGTTCAGCTTGGAACCAACGGTTTGCGGGAAGCCATCCAGGACCCTCTGGTCTTCCGTCGCCTTGGCGGCGTTGCGTTATCAGCCCACCGGCGTTCTGATCTCCGGCTTTGCCGCTACACCTCCGCTGAAAGATATCGCGGAAGCCGGGGGGTATGATGCCCAAACCATCCCCGGTGATGCGGAGAGCATTGCCTTCTGGACAGAACTTTTCGGTATGCATAAGGACGACCGGCTGACGCTTGAACTGTATGGGCCGGATAAACAGCGGATTTCGAACAGCCAGACGCTGTTGCCGGGCGATAAGGCGGTTTGGTTCGCTTACAGTGGCAAGCGACTAAAAGCCGGCCTCTGGCCGGTGGGCCGTTATAGCGCGCTATTACGCCTGGAACGGGCGGGCAAGGTGGTTGTTGAAGAGCGGAGGGAGACTGAGGTCAGGAAGAGAGATTGAGCAATAATTTAAATGTTGGGTGATTGACTGGCGGGGGCCACGTTGCTGTTAAGTTTTCGATTGAAATGAAAAAATCATAGTAGGAGAGGAAATGTGCGGATGAATAACTTACATAACTTACCAACGTCCCTCTGGGGCTCCTAAAAACTGGGTTGGTATTTAAACATATTTCATATAGATGGATTTAATATCTACTCTGCTATCTGTTGAACAGAATAAGTCAGTTCTATCGATTCTTAACCGGAGGTTTGCGGCATGAAATACACAAAACTGTCTACCTGTTTGCTTATTACAATTATATTTCTTGGGGTGGCCAAAATGGATGCATTAGGTTTTTTGGGGTTCGGCGGTTCGACAAGCTGGAAAGAAGAAGTGCTACTGCATGATGGCAAGAAAATAGTCGTGGAGCGGTCGCAATATAGGGGAGGCAATCATGAAATGGGGCAGGAGGTGCCTGTTGCGGAGCATACCATCTCATTTGCCGTCCCCGATACAGAAAAACAGATCGCCTGGAGCAGCAAGTACGGACTCAATGACGATAGATTGATTTTGCTGGCAGTGGATGTGGTGAACGGTATCCCCTACATAGCCACAACGCCTACCACCTGCATTGCCTATAACAAATGGGAGCGTCCGAATCCGCCGTATGTTTTCTTCAAATACGACGGTACGACATGGCAACGTATTCCTCTTGAACAATTTCCTGCTGAAACTAAGGAAGCCAATGTGGTTATAAGTGCTCTTATGTCGGTATTTGAACGCCGTTTGACCAAGAATTCAAAGCCGGTAAGCGCCGAAGCAATCAAGAAGATCAATGCCGAGGCACGCGACCCGAGTGTTCTATACCTCCACACCTTCTCACGGAAGCCGCTTACTGTTAAGGAAACAGCGAAAGTAGGCTGTTCTGTAGAGGTTCCTGACGGTCATGGAGGGTGGCTTGGAATTGACTGGTTTACGTCTCAACCTTCGCATGAAGCATGTATACAATTTTGTAAACGAAAAAAAATCACAAATCAATATTGTCCATGCGACAGCATATTTAAAGAGAACGGGAGATAACCAATGGAACTTGTAGACTATGCATTGATGGCAGGACGCGCTTATCAATCCACTCGTGACAAAATCAATTGGATTCCCGGAATAAACCTAAGGGGTCAGGTCAACAAATAACAGAAAATATGGTAGTTTTTTGATGAGGCATTATTACCTTGTCAAAAGGAGGAACGTATGGCCCGACCATTACGAATTGCATATCCCGGTGCCTATTACCATGTGACATCGAGAGGGAATGAGCAAAAAGATGTGTTCAAAAACCGTAAGGACAGGGAGAAGTTTCTCGACTATCTGGCATCAGCGACAGAACGGTACGGTGCGGTTATTCATGTCTATTGCCTGATGAACAACCACTATCACTTGTTGCTGGAAACACCTGGCGGGAACCTGTCGCAGATCATGCGACATATAAACGGCGCATACACGACTTATTTCAATGTTAAACGAAAAAGAGCCGGTCATCTTTTTCAGGGAAGATTTAAGGCGATACTTGTTGAAGCAGATGAATACGCGGCGGAACTCTCCCGCTACATTCACTTGAACCCGGTGCGGGCAGGTATGGTTGAGCAACCCGGCGAATATCTCTGGTCAAGTTTTCAAAGCTATATTGGAAAAAGTAAGACTCCGGGCTGGTTGAGAACCGACTTTGTGTTGGGCTGTTTTGGCAAAAGCAGAACGGATGCCGGGAAAAGATACAAAACTTTTGTAGAAGAGTTACTCGGCAAGGAATACGACAGCCCCTTACAGGGCACCATTGGTTCGGCAGTATTGGGCACCCCCGGATTTGTAGAGGCAGTTACGGAGGTGCATGTCGGCAAAAGAGAGACGGAACGGGATTTACCGGCTTTGCGTCAGCTTTTCATTCGACCATCACTGGACGAAATAGTTAAGTCAGTGGATACGGTATTTAGCACCGACAAAAAGCTGGCGAGGCAGGCTGGCATGTATTTCTGCCACCGATACAGCGGAGAACGAATTAAGGAAATCAGTAAACAGTATGAAGTGACTGAATCAGCGATTACTGAGGCAGCGCGTATGTTTCCGAAGAGAGTTGAAAAGAACGAAGGTCTTGTCGAGCAGATCGAAATGGTTAAGGAAATGTTGAAAATCTGTGTTCTGTAGACTTGACCCCTTTGGATTTTTTTTGAACGGGAAACGCTGATGGAGCGGGGCGGCGATGAGTGGGCAATTAATCGTGGCGGCACTAAACCCAAGGAAGAACGAATTCAATTTGCGCATCCGGATGGATCGGGAAAAAAGATTGAGTGGCAGTCGGCAAAGGAGTCTCCCCGTACCTACCCGGAATCGCCGCTGATCCTTGACTTGGAATCGGGTGATCCGATTGTGTTTACGATAGTTGCGATCTCAAGTGGTAGAGAAATTTACTCCAAGTACGTTTACCGGAATGGCGTTTGGATTGAGGAAAAGCTTCCAGAGACGTTTGAAAAGCGTTTTACGAATCTCTATCTGAAAATCGGTAAGGATTTCATCAACCTGGAAACAAAGCGCAAGAATAATACAAAACCGGGTTATAGCCTAAATCTCAGAGAAGTTGGGCCGCAGCGTGAGGCTGCGACGGACAGAAGACGCTGATTTCAGAAACAGAAACTTACGAACATGCACCAAGGTGTCAGGTCTAAACATTGACAATACCTGAAAAGACAGGTTGGATACCATGACCAGCAGAAGTGGTCAGAGATTAAAACGGATCATGCCGCCTCTTTCCATGCATCAGGGCCATCAACCGCGCATCGTTCCCACCCCAGACAAGCCAGCCAGATGTGCTTTGGAATCGGTTTTTCGCCATTGCGGTAATATGCCACCATGCGGCGGCTTATCCCGAGAGCGGTAGCTGCACCGCTTAGCGTCAGATTATTTCTGTGCATCCAGTTCCAGATACGTTCATGCGAAATTCCACCGCTCTGCTCAATAGCTTCAGCACGAAGATTATCCCCGGCCAGATCAATCTCGCCGGGAAGCCAATCCACCGTCAATCCCCACTCTCCGATATGCGCACGAGCAAACAGCGCTTTATCTTTCAACGGGGATAAGGCTGGATAACGATTTATTATGCCTTCCAGATCAACATCCATTACAACCCCGTCGCCAAATGTTATGCGCAAACGGAAGGGTGCGCCGGCTTCGACAGCAGTGATGATAAATCGGTTTGATTTCATGGTTCAATTTGGTGCAATGGTTGCACTTTGTCAAATGATTTGGTTGGAACAGGTTTCAGGTTTCCCTGTTTAACTCGTTACAGGACAATATCTGTATCCTGAGTCATCGCAAAGCATTCGACCGGGCTGCCGGCCTCTGCCGCAATATGCTGACACTCCTGAAGGATGATCTTCAGCGCTTCATTCGAACGCTCCTGATTATGATGGCAAAGACCAAAGCGGGAGACCCCGGCGTCAATAGCGAGAGCCAGAGCCTTAAGGTAGCGGGAATGCCCCCATGTGCGTGTTCGCAGATACTCCTCATCGGAAAATTCCGAGTCATGAACCAATAGATCGGCGCCACGACAAAACTCGACGTAATCTTCGTAAACCAGCCCTTTGGGGTGCTGAAATTCAAGCTCATTATCGGTCAGAAAGACAAACGTTTTGCCGTTTTCGATAAATTTATAACCAAACCCCATATTGGGATGACTGAGCGGTATGGGGGAAATCTGCACTGATCCGATAGTAAAATCAATTCCGCACAAGTTGCTGAAATTAATTTGGGATTTGACCGAGGCGAGATCCACGGGAAAAAACGGAGGATTCATGGACATCGCCAAAATATCTTTTATCGATTTTTGCGCGAGGGTGCAGCCGTAGATATGTATTTTGGTCTCGCTGAAATAGATCGGTTTGAAAAAGGGAAAGCCGAGTATATGGTCCCAGTGAGCATGCGTATAAATAATATTCAGATCATGTCTTTTTTCACGGAGCAGTTCAATGCCCAGCCTTCTGATGCCGGTTCCCGAGTCGATGATTATTATATCGTCCGATGAACTTCTGATCTCAACACATGTGGTATCTCCCCCATGGGTGACATATTCAATCCCCGATACCGGGATAGACCCCCGTGATCCCCAACACCGTATCCTCATCCGATACTCCTTTCCCTGAATAAGTTGGACTCCGGTTCAGGAATTATTCTTTAAAACCATTTTCAGTACATCCCGCAGCTGATCAAAGTTGTACGGTTTGCCGACGAGCCCTGCAATATCCTCGCGGGCAATCATTGAGGTGACTACCGAATTTCCAAAGCCGCTGGAGATAATGATCGGCAGCAGCGGATTCAGTTTTTTCAGTTCGCGGAACAGTGCATAACCGTCCATTATCGGCATGCCCATGTCCGTTATGACCAGGGTGATGTCAGCAGCATTCTCTGAATATAACTCCAGTGCTTCCTTGCCGTTTGATGCCTCAATAACCGTGAATCCCAGTTTTATCAGCATGATTCTCGCAATAAATTTAATCTGCTCTTCATCTTCTACCAGCAAAACCGTGCCGCTGTCTTGCCACGCTGCTGAAGAGGCGGCATGCTGATGAGATTGATATTCGACGGAGTCACTTATTTGTACGGGCAGATAGACCTTGAAGGTTGAACCCTGTCCCGGCTGGCTGAAAAGCTGTAACGATCCCATATGTGCCGCAATGATGCCGAGTACTGCCGACATCCCCAGCCCCCGACCGGTGAATTTTGTGGTGTAAAACGGCTCGAAAACTCGTTGTTTTGTGTCTTCGTCCATGCCGCACCCGGTATCGGATACCTCCAGGCAGACATATTGGCCGGCCGGTATGGTTTTGCCGAGATGGTCCTTCTTCGACTGGCCGGCAATAATCGTTGCTGTGGCGAGTGATACACGGATTTCGCCCTGTGCGTCACTGATCGCTTCAGAGGCGTTGATGACCAAATTCATCACAATCTGTCTGAGCTGGCTGGCATCTCCCTTGATGACCGGGATATTGTGTGAAATATTGAGCGTGATGACCGCATTTTGATTGAGGGTCGATTTCAACATCTTAACCATCTCATCCACCAGAACCGGCATATTAATCTGATGTTGGGTGAATTGGGCCTTTCCGGCGTAGGTAAGCATCTGGCGACAGAGCTCGGCGGCACGTTCGGCAGCCTTTTCTATCTCGGGGATATGGCTCTCGGCCGATTCATAATCCATCCGTACCAGAGAGCAATACCCGATAATGGCCGCAAGAATGTTGTTGAAATCATGGGCGATGCCTCCGGCCAATACACCGAGGCTCTCCAGTTTCTGGGTCTGCTGGAATTGCTGTTCGAGGGTCTTGCTCTCGGTCAGGTCGCTGATTGATTCAAGAACGTGGGTCATGATTCCGTGGCTATCATATATTGGAGCCGCTTCGATCATGAAATAGCGATCCTTGCCGTTTATGTTCTCAAACCACCCTTCCGCTTTGTAGCCATTTACGGCATATATGGATTTTGTGACATGCGTGTAAAGTTTGGGTAACCGGTTAAAATCGCCATCGATAATCACGTCGGCCAGAGTCGGCTGTTGAAACTCATAAAACGCTTTCCACTGGTTGTCGCTCCCGACCAAGTCGGAATAGGAGAAACCGGTCAGATTCTCGCAGGCCTTGTTCCAGACCTTTACATGATGGTTGGTGTCCAGCACAAACATTGCAACCGTGGAGTTCTGGATTAGACTGCTGGTAAAATTCTGTTGTTCCAACAGTGCCCGTTCAATTTTTCTGTGCTCGGTGACATCAATCAAAAACGATAAAACATGTTCGGAATCATCAAGCTGCAGCAGGGAAGCCCATATTCCGACGACACGCTCTTCCCCCTGCTTGGTAGTAATTCTCCAACTTTTTCCGGAAATATCTGCGCCCTCACCATCTTTGATCTTTTGCAGGCGCTCCTCGACATGTTCCCTGGTTTCAGGATAGTTGAACAGCGCCTGATACCATCCGCATAAATTGATCTCCTCCATGGTATATCCGGTAATGGCTGTCATCCGCTCATTCCAGATAGTAAACTGAACATAGGGAAATTCCGGTACGACATGGCCGACGCATAACCCCTCCGAGGCATTATGGATAATTGCCCTGTTGAAGGCCGATTCAGCCACCTGTTTCAATTCAAGCTCTTTGCGAGCGGTAATACACGTAGCAATATGAATTACCTTGTCGATGCTGCCGTCTGCGGCCGGAATCGGTGTACAGGAGACAAAAAATGTTCCTCCCATTGCCTCGATCTCCATGTCAGTCGTCTCCATGACGCCGCTCTGCAACATTTTTTTCATCGGGCACCCTTCGGCAGGCTCTTTGCTTTCCGAATGGTGAAAAACCTCAAAACAGAATTTACCGACTATTTCATTCTGCGGCTTGCCGGTCAAGCTGATGCTGGCATTGTTGGCCGCAACAACACGGTGATCTCGGTCAAGTATTATTGCCGGCTGGCCGATGGCATTAAAGATGGTTTCCCATTGAATGGCGTCAGTGCTCACAGTTGGAGCTGAGTCAGCAGCATTTTGGTCTGTTTTCACTGTCAATCCCCTTGACGATTCCGCGTGATTACACCTTGAAGTTGGAGATTTCCTGCAGAAGCAGTTCGGTCTGTTTCCCGAGTTTCGCCACTCCGTTGTCTACCACGTGCGTCTCCTGGCGAACATCCGCCGACGATTGCCGAATTCTCTCCACCGATTTTTCGATACGCTGGCTGCCAAGCGTTTGTTCCACGCAGGCTTTCCGTATCTGTCCGCTCATATCCGAAACTTTCTGGGTCATGCTGCCGATCAGACCGCCGACATTGGCCTGCTCCTGCATGGAACGTTTTACATCAGCCGAAAATATCCGAACCTTGTCCACCTCGCCTTGAATCGACTCGCTCCCCTTTCGCTGCTGGTCAGTACTCTGGGCGATGGCCGTGGTCATATCGGCAATCTGCTCCATGGCGGAACGAATCATCTCGCTTCCGTGGGCCTGCTCCTTGGTGGCGCGTGCAATCTCCGACATCTGTTGCGATGTGCGGTTGACGCCGTTGACAATTTTGTCCAGAACAGCTCCGGCCTGCTGAGAAAGACGTTCCCCGTTGTTGATGCTTTCGGATGCCACGCTGATGGATTGGACGGCCCACTCGATCTCGGCCTGAACCCCCTTGATAACCTCACCGATCTCGCGGGTGGAACGGGTAGTCCGCTCCGAAAGCTTCTTGATTTCGGCCGCCACTACCGCGAAACTGCGTCCGTGTGTACCGGCCTGAGCAGCTATGATCGAAGCGTTAAGGGCTAGAAGGCTGGTTTGTTGGGCAATCTCGTCAATGACGGTGACTATGGAACCGATGTTTTTAGCTTTTTTAGAGAGTGAGCCAATCGAGTCGGCGGTAGTTCGCGAGGCATCCTTGATCTCGTCGATTCCGACTATAGTGGCGTCTACCGCCTGTTTGCCGGATTCGGCATCGCGTATGACCTGATCCGAGATTATAAAACTTTGAGAGGCATAGTCCTCGATATTGCGGATTGAAGCGTCAAACTCCATTACCGAGGATGCGGTGGTGGCCGATGTCTGGTCGAGAGCGTGGACCCCATTGTCTATCTGCCTGATGGCGCCGCTCAACTGGCTCATGGATGATCCGATATCGTCAACGGAGGTTGTAAGCAATTCCATATTGCGCACCACCTCTTCGATACTGGCCGACAGCTGTATAACCGTTGATGAACTCTCTTCAACCGATGTATTGAGGCCATCGACACCGGCGTTGACGTTTCCTATCAGCCGGGAAATCTCTTTCGCGGAATCGGTTATGTCCTTGACATCCTCCTGCTGACGGTCGGCCGAGATAACCATCGTACGCGAAGCATGTCCGATCTCTGCCGTGGCTGTGGAAAGTTCTGCGGAGTTGGCGCCGATATTGACGATCATCGTCCGAAGGTCGGCAACCATGGAATTCAGCGACGTCCCCAAGTCTCCCAATTCGTCATTGTGATTGATCGTCAAGGTTTTCGTCAAGTTGCCCGAGGCGACCGAAGCGGCAAAATCCTGCTCTTCGTCCACGGAGCGTTTGATGCCGCGCGCAATGGTCCAGACAAGCAGCATCAGCGAGCCGGAGAGGCCGGCCGCCGCTCCCAGCATAACCCAGTGGAGTTTCTGTACCTTTGCCTTGAACGTATCTATGTAGAGGCCGCTGCCGATGACCCAGCCCCATGGCTTGAATATTTTAACATAGGAGAGCTTGGTGTAGAGTTCGCCGGTTACACCGCCGGCCTCAAGCGGTTTTGGCCATTCGTACGTCACAAAACCATGACCGGCACGGATGACTACCTCATTGAAGGATACGAACAGATTCTTGTTGTCTAATTTCCTGAATGGTCCGTTAAGGCCTTCGCGCAGGCTGGTTGCCTTGTTGAATTTCGGGTCATCCAGAACCTTGCCGTCAAGGGCGGGAACAGTCGGGTGCATGATCATTTTCGGAAACGGTTTGGTCAGGTCATGGATCCAGAGGTATTCCGTACCGTTGTAACGCATCTGCTTGATCGCCGACTGAACATGTTTCTGGGCATCCGGGATGCTGTTCCTCCCTTCGGATATGGCGCCCTCCGCCTCCGAAAACTGCTGGTAGGCGACTTCCACGACATTCCTGACTTTTTGCATCTCCTGTTCCATAAGCCAGGCAGATATTCTCGGCACAACCACAAGCTCGGTCCCGGCAACGATCAGCATCAGGCCGATCAGAGGGATTATCATGATTTTTGAATGAATCGACCAATCCCGATAACGTTTGATCTGCATCACATTTCTCTCACAATGAAATTGGATTTTTAAGTTTAAGTGAAGAAACAGTCTTATAACTTTTATTGAGCAAAAATGAATTCAATGCCGTAGTTATGCGAAATGCAATCAGTATCAGGATCTAATTGTCACTTTGACGATGAATAGTCAACCTGAATTTCCAATATTATATGGAAATGGTGTAGTATTGTCGACAAGGCCATGATTCGGCACCGTATCAATCAGCTGTTCAATAACAACCGATCACGCCGGACGGGATTGTCCGCACGATCGCCGCTTATCCGGTTGCCGGGCACGGAGATCACCACGCATGACTAAATCAATTGCCATAGGCGTCTGTTCCTGTCTGCTGGGGGAACACGTTCGCTATGACGGCGGGCAGAAGCATGACCGGTTCATCACCGGAACTTTGAGTGAGTATTTCACTTTTGTGCCGGTGTGTCCTGAAGTAGGATGCGGTTTTCAGGTTCCCCGTGAAGCGATGCGGCTTGAGGGTGATCCGGCCGCTCCGCGCCTTATTACCTGTCGGACCCACATAGATATGACGGATCAGATGCTGGACTATTGCGCGCGAAAGGTCATAGAGCTGGAACAGGAGCCGCTTTGCGGTTTCATTTTCAAGGAACGTTCGCCCAGTTGCGGCCTGGTCAATGTCAACGTATATAATAATGATCAGGAAGAAAAATGCGGGAGCGGTCTGTTTGCAGTGGCGATGGTCCGGCATTTCCCGTCGCTGCCGATGGTGGAAGATGAGTGTCTGGATGATCATAGCATTCGTGAAAATTTCATTGAGCGGGTCTTGCTCTACTGCCACAAGAAAGATGACCGGAAATGAATTCTGAATCGGCACTACTTCGCTGAAAGCTCAACAATAACCCGAAATATCCTTGACAAAAACCGGGTCGCTTATTACCTTGAACTTGTTAGCACTCACCAGTGATGAGTGCTGTTTTTTTGGGGTCATGATATGGATATTGAACTTTCTCCCCGCAGCAGACAGATACTCGAAGCGATTATAGAAGATTATATTGCTACCGCCGAACCGGTCGGCAGCAGTGCTGTCGCACGCCGTCATGCCCTGACACTCTCATCGGCGACCGTGCGCAATGTCATGGCCAACCTTGAAGATATGGGGTTTCTGACATCGCCGCATACGTCGGCAGGCCGCGTTCCGACTGAAAAAGCCTATCGCGTTTATGTCGACTCTCTGGTTGCCTTGCGTCAGGTCAGCTGTGATGAAAAACGCCAGATAGTCAATCACTGCCGCCAGGCCGGCATCGGACTGTCCGGCATTTTGAAAGAAACCAGCAGGACGCTGTCGCAGCTTTCGAACTATATGGGAATTGTGGTAGCCCCAAGCTTTACCGCCGACGTATTCCGCCACATTGAATTTATCCGTATCGGCCAACGTAAGATTCTGGCCATACTGGTTTCCAGCAAAGGGGCGCTGCAGAACCGTCTGATTGAGACGGAGGATGACTTCTCCTCTGAAGAACTTGTCAGAATGGGCAACTATCTGAATGACAAGATGCAGGGTTTGACGATCAATCAGGTCCGAGAACAGATTCTTGCGGAAATGTCATCCGAGAAAGCGCGGTACGATCAGCTTCTGTCCCGTGCTCTTAAGATCAGCGAGCAGGCGGTAAGAGTTGAAGGGGACGAAATATTTGTCGAGGGGCAGGCCCGCATCCTTGACCAACCCGAATTCAGTGATGCGGCCAGAATGAAGGAAATCTATCAGGCGTTCGAACAAAAGGGACTGCTTGTTCAGCTCCTGTCGCGCTGCATGTCGGCGGAAGGGGTGCAGATCTATATCGGCTCCGAAACGTCACTCAGTCAGTCAGCCGGCATCAGTCTGATTACCTCCCGTTTTGTCACCAGCAGCAATACGGTCGGTATGTTAGGAGTAATCGGGCCGACCAGAATGGGATATTCAAGTGTGATCCCGATTGTGGATTACACCGCCAGAATGGTCAGCAAGCTGTTAAGCGAAGTCTGATCTTAATTTAAATTTAGCAAAAGGACGTTACAAGATGGAACCAAAGGATATTGTAGAAATTTCAAAACCTGAAACCGTTGCCGAAGAGGAAACTGCTTCAGACGCGACCATTGAGGATGCCGGGCTATCTCTTGAAGAGCTGTTGGCGGCTAAGGAAAAGGAGGCTCGTGAAAACTGGGACCGTTTTCTGCGCGAGCGGGCCGATCTGGAAAACTATCGCAAACGGGTAGGGCGCGAAAAGGAAGAGCTGCTGAACTACGGTAATAAATCGCTGCTCGAAGAGATCCTGCCGATTATCGATAATCTGGAACGTGCCCTTGCGCACGCCTCGGAAGATGGCCTTGGAGCCGTTGTCGAAGGCATTCGCATGACTCATGCCATGCTGCTGACTGCACTCAAGAAATTCAACGTCACCCCGATTGAAGCGGTGGGAACCCCGTTTGACTCGGCCTACCATCAGGCCATGGCACAGATTCCGACCGATCAGTACGAGCCGAATACTGTAGTTGAAGAGTACCAGAAGGGGTACATGCTTAAGGAACGTCTGTTGCGCCCATCCATGGTGACCGTGGCGACGCCGGTAAAATAAATTGTTTGAGACCTTGTTTTTTATAAACGCGATGAATATCTTACAATCAGAGTATCCAAAAAGGAGGACTATACGTCATGAGTAAAGTAATCGGAATCGACCTGGGAACAACCAACTCTTGTGTATCAATCATGGAGGGTGGTGAACCGGTCGTTATTGCCAACTCCGAAGGGGGACGCACTACACCTTCGATGGTCGCCATTTCCGACAGCGGCGAGCGCCTTGTCGGTCAGCAGGCCAAGCGCCAGGCGGTCACCAATCCGGAAAACACCCTGTATTCCATCAAACGCCTGATCGGCAGAAAGTTTGATACGGAAGCGGTTAAGAAAGATATCGCTATTTCGCCGTTTAAAATTGTCAAGGCAGACAATGGCGATGCATGGGTAGAGGTGCGCGACAAGCGCTATTCCGCCCCCGAAATTTCGGCGATGATTCTGCAGAAGATGAAAAAGACCGCAGAAGACTATCTGGGCGCCTCCGTTACCGATGCGGTGATCACCGTGCCGGCCTATTTCGACGATTCCCAGCGCCAGGCAACCAAGGATGCCGGCAAGATCGCCGGTCTGAACGTACTGCGCATCATCAACGAGCCGACCGCCGCAGCTCTGGCATACGGTCTTGATAAGAAAAAGGACGAGAAAATTGCCGTGTTCGACTTGGGTGGGGGAACATTCGATGTCTCCATTCTTGAATTGGGCGACGGCGTATTTGAAGTCAAATCGACCAACGGCGATACCTTTCTGGGGGGTGAAGACTTCGACCAGTTGGTTATCGACTGGATCGCCGACGAGTTCAAGAAAGACCAGGGGATTGATCTGCGCGGCGACAAGATGGCTCTCCAGCGTCTTAAAGAAGCCGCTGAAAAAGCCAAGTGCGAACTTTCCAGCTCGGTGGAAACCGATATCAATCTCCCGTTCATCACGGCCGATGCTACAGGGCCGAAGCACTTGACCTTGAAGCTTTCCCGCGCCAAGCTGGAATCGATCTGCGCCGGATTGCTGGCGAAGCTTGAAGGTCCCTGCCGTACCGCCCTGAAAGATGCCGGACTGTCTGCCAGTCAGATCGATGAAGTTATTCTGGTGGGTGGTATGACCCGTATGCCTGCCGTCCAGAAGTGTGTGGAAAATATTTTCGGCAAGGTGCCGAACAAGGGTGTTAACCCGGATGAAGTTGTTGCCATCGGTGCCGGCATCCAGGGTGGCGTTCTTAGAGGCGACGTCAAGGACGTGCTGCTACTCGATGTAACGCCGCTTTCTCTTGGTATCGAGACGCTGGGCAGCGTCATGACCAAGCTGATAGAGAAAAACACCACGATCCCCTGCCGCAAGAGCCAGGTCTTTTCAACCGCCGCTGACAACCAGCCCGCAGTTTCAATTCACGTTCTGCAGGGTGAACGCGAGATGGCACGCGACAATAAAACGCTCGGCAACTTTGAACTTTCCGGAATTCCGTCTGCGCCCCGCGGACTGCCGCAGATCGAGGTGACATTCGACATCGATGCCAACGGTATCGTGCATGTTTCCGCCAAGGATCTCGGCACCGGCAAGGAACAGTCGATCAGCATCACCGCATCTTCCGGTCTGTCCAAGGATGAGATCGACAAAATGGTTCGTGACGCCGAGGCCCATGCCGACGAAGACAAGAAAAAGCGTGAAGCGATTGAAGCCCGTAACCATGCCGACAGTATGGTTTACAGCACCGAAAAATCGCTTAAAGAATTTGGCGATAAGATCGATGCCGTTGAAAAAGGGAACATCGAGAACAAATTGGCCGAACTTAAGAAATTGATGGAAGGCGAAGACGCCGAAGCGATCAAGAAGGGTACCGACGAGCTTGCCCAGGCGTCCCATAAGCTGGCCGAGGCCGTATATGCCAAGAAAGAAGGGGCCGAGGGGGAAGCCGCTGCTGCCGGAGCAGAGCAGGCCGGTGCCAAGCCGAAAGACGATAAAGTAGTCGATGCCGATTTTGAAGAGGTTAAGGACGAGAAAAAATAGTTCTGGCATCTTTGCTGGTTCAGCCCCGTAGGGGCGGGTTTTAAACCCGCCCCTACACGCATTTCAAGATATAAAGGAATCTATTGTGGCAAACGGTGAAAAACGTGATTATTATGAGGTGCTCGGAGTTCATCGCAACGCCTCTGAAACCGAGATAAAAAAAGCCTTCAGGAAGGTGGCGATTCAGTTCCATCCTGACAAGAACCCTGGAGACAAAGCTTCGGAAGAAAAGTTCAAGGAAGCTTCGGAAGCGTATGAGATCCTTTCGGATCCACAGAAACGCGCCCAGTATGATCAGTTTGGGCACGCGGCTGTTTCCGGTGCGGGGGGGGGCTCGGGTGGCGGTTTTGGCGGTTTTGGTGCTGGAACCCCGTTTGGCGATATTTTCGGCGATATTTTCGGCGACATATTCGGAGCCGGTGCCGGTGCCGGTAGAGGCCGCACTCAGGGTCGGCGTGGCGACGATCTGCTTTACAACATGGAGATAAGCTTCGAAGAGGCGGCTTTCGGTGTTGAAAAAAAGATCGAAGTCCCTTTCGCCAAACGTTGCGTCACCTGCAACGGTTCAGGCTCAAGGCCCGGCACCGATCCCAAAGTCTGTCCGACTTGCCGCGGAGCGGGCCAGGTCCGCTATCAGCAAGGTTTTTTCAGCGTCAGCAAAACTTGCGGTCAGTGCAACGGTGAGGGGAAGGTCGTGGACGATCCCTGTCCGGATTGTCGCGGCAAGGGGAGTACAAAAGACAGCAAAACGCTCTCCATCAAGGTTCCTGGCGGAGTCGAGACCGGTTCGCGACTCAAGGTGACCGGCGAGGGGGGACAAGGGAAGGGTGGCCCCAACGGCGATCTGTATGTCGCGATTAATGTCAGGGAACATCCGATTTTCCAGCGTGAGGAGAATAACGTCATCTGTGAAATTCCGATTAGTTTCATTCAGGCTTCGCTTGGATGTGAGCTGGAAGTACCGACTCTGGACGGCAAGGTTGCCATGAAAATACCTGACGGGACCCAGTCGGGAAAGATATATCGCCTGAAAGGGAAAGGTATCCCTTCTCTTCAGGGATATGGTCGAGGCGATCAGCTGGTAGTCATCCGGATCGAGACCCCTACCAACCTCAATAAAAAGCAGAAAGAGCTATTGGAAGAGTTCGCCAGGATCAGCGGCGAGGATGTGCATCCGATGAAAAAAGGATTTCTTGATAAGGTTATGGATTTTATCAGTTAACGTATATAATTGCAAGGCGTGTTCAGTTTTCGGGGGGTGGATCTGATGGACAAACAGTCGTTGATCAATAAAACTGTTGAAACATTGCGACCGTTTGAAACGTCGAATCTGATCGAAACCATGCAGCATCTCAACGTTAAACTGGTTTTTTCTCACCCGGCAGTACTTTTTCTGATTGTAGTCATCTTTTTCTTTGGGGTAATCAAACGGTCAAAGACCGCGCTTCTTGGCCTTTTTTCACTGTTCAGCATCGCTTTGATCGTACGCTATACAATGCCGTCACCAGATGACAGCCTCTCCATGGCATCGACGCTGCCGTTTATCGGCGGCGGCTTGTTGGTCGGCGGTGTGGTTATTTATTTCTCATTAATAAAATCCGACTGATAGATAGTAAGGAATTGTTTGTATGAAAATTGATAAGCGTGACTGGATATTTATAGCAGTGGTTGTTGCGGTGCTGGGGATCTTCATCGGTATATCGGGAAAAGAGAAGACGACGCTGGTGCCGAATAATCCGATGCATAAAATTGCCTATGATGCCGCATTTAAAAATGCGCCCGGCCCGGACGCCTCTATCTTCACGCGGGCTTTTTATAAGCCTGACAAGAAGGGCGCCGAAGTGTACTGCGAGCCGTGTCATAAGGAAATGAAGGTGCCGTTTCCCCCGAATCATCCGGCCAAGAACCGGTGCCTGTTTTGCCACAAGTTCAAACGATAACCGTTCCGTAGGGGCGACCCGGCGGATCGCCCTTGATGCAATATCCGCCATAGTTGCCTGTTGCAACCGGGCGACCCACCGGGTCGCCCCTACGATCCCTCTTCAGCAGTCTGTCCCGGCTCCTCAAGACTTATTCGTCCTAATTTTCCCGCTCGCAATTCCCTCAAAAACGCCTCCGCTGCCCGGTGAACGTCTATTTCTCCGCCTGCAATCAGACAGCCGAGGCGGCGTCCGATTGATTCAAGCATTGCGGTCGGAGTTTCAGGCAGTTCTGATAGCTGGTAGCGCGCCATCATCAGCTCCGGATACCTCTCCATCATAAACTCGGAGGCAAAAAGCCCGACACAGGTATAGTCGAGAGCGCTCGCGCCGATCGCGCCGCTGGTTGCCAGCCGATATGCGACGGTCTGATCGTCCATGTTCGGCCAGAGGATGCCGGGTGTGTCCGACAGGACGATGCCGTTCCTTAAGTCAATCTGCTGACCGCAGGTGGTGATCGCCGGCTTGTCGCCGACCTTGGCCATCGACTTGCCGGCCAGGGTGTTGATCAGGGTCGATTTGCCGGTGTTCGGAATCCCGAAAACCATTACCCTGAGTGGCCATCCCGGCTTACCGCGATGCGGCACCGTTTTCTGACAGAGTTTGATCAGCTGTTTTGCGTCGGCGTGGAGTTTGGCGGAAAGCGGCAGGGCGCATATCCCGGCCTCCTGTTCAAAATGGCGGACCCAGGCCTTGGTGACGGCAGGATCGGCCAGATCATGTTTGTTCAATACCTTGATGCAGGGCTTGTTGCGGCGCATCTCCTCCAGTTGGTAATTGGAGCTGGACAGAGGGAGGCGGGCATCGAGCACTTCGACAATCACGTCGATCTTGCGGATCGCCTCGGCCATCTTTTCCTGCGCCTTCCCCATATGTCCCGGATACCATCGAATCGTCATTTTGTAATTCCTTTTTTAGAACCGATGAGAGATGAGATAGAACCGTTGAGAAATGAGAACTTCTCATCCCTCATCCCTCATCTGATTCATTCATCCATCATCTGGTTCATTCATCCCTCATCAAGTTTATCAATACAAATCATACTTCAGTAGTCGACACTCAATCGCTCCGTTAAACAGTACGTAGCGCCGCGATGCCTTAAGGCCGATATATTTTGCCAGCTCAAGGTTGCCGGTCAAGACGTAGCCGGTCCAGCCGCGACACCGTTTCTTCATGATATCGCCGATTTGGCAGTACAGTTCCCGCAAGTCTTCTTCTTCTCCAAGTCGCTTGCCGTAAGGGGGATTAAGGATAACTACCCCTTTTTCCCCCTCCGGCCGGAATTCCTGCAGAGCGGCGTGAAAAAAATGGATCTGTCCTGACAGGCCCGCATTGGCGGCATTTCTCCCCGCCAGCAGCAGAGCTCTGCTATCGAGATCGTACCCGGTTATCAATCCGACCGGCAACGTGCGGATTCCGGCTTCAGCTTCCGCGCATATTCTGCTCCAGAGGGCGTTATCGAAATCCAGCCAGCGCTGAAATCCGAAATCGCGCTGCAGGCCTGGCGGAATGTGTGCCGCAACAAGCGCCGCCTCAACCGGAATCGTTCCTGAACCGCACATCGGGTCCGCCAGCGGTATGGAACCATCCCAACCTGTCAGGGCGACAACGGCGGCAGCCAGTGTCTCCCGGAGCGGCGCTTCGTTTCTCTCCAGCCGGTAGCCGCGGCGGTCGAGAGAATCGCCGGAACTGTCGAGGCTGATGGTGCAGACATTTTTATGGAGATGAACATTGATACGAACATCCGGCGAGGCCGTGTCGACATTCGGACGGCTGCCGCATGATTCACGGATACGGTCAACAACGGCATCCTTGGTCTTGAGCGCTACGAAACCGGAGTGCGTCAGTGCCGAATCACGCAGTGAGCAGTCCACCGCCAGCGTCATGTCGGGGGTGATCAGCTCCTGCCAGGGCAGCGCATGAACTCCGGTATACAGTTCGGTCGGGCTTGAACAGGGGAACAGCGCCAACTGAACTAGTACCCGGCTGGCTGTGCGCATCCAGAGGTTGGCTCGGTACAGTCCTGCCTGATCGGTTTGAAATGCCACTCCCCCCTTGCCGGGCTTCGCATCGTTGATTCCGAGAGCCGTCAGTTCAGCAGCGGCGAGCTCTTCGGCGCCGCGCGGCACCGCGGCAAAGCAGTTCAGAATTGAGGCGGGTTTCGTGCCGGATGCATGCATGGCGATCTTCTCGATCGGTCTGCTTACCGGCGGTTTTGCCGGGAGTGATCCGGGCCGTAAAATATGATTCGCTTTACTCATTGCTGCTCCCTGTTTCTGTTGCCCAGACTGTTTCCAATGCCAACCGCGTCTCAGCTTCGGTGCCACTGTTGTCAATGACGACACTTCCGTAGCGCTCTTTTTCAATGAGCGGCATCTGGCTGCCGACCATACGTTCCGCCTGCTCACGGCTTATGCCGTCACGCTTTATTAGCCGCTCCAGCTGGATTTCGGGACAAACCGTCACCACCCAGAGATCATCAACCCGGTCGGTCGCACCGGCTTCAATCAGAAGCGGCGCCATGTAAATCAGGCGCTGATGACCTTCGGCAGCCGCCAGCGCAATGCGTTCTTCGGAAAGCTTCCTGATTTCAGGGTGGAGGATCTCTTCAAGCAGACGACGTTTTTCTGGGTCTGCAAATATAAGCGCACCCAAGCGCTTGCGGTCGAGCACGCCGTCGTGCGTAAGTACATCTTGTCCGAAGAGTGAAGTTATCCGTTCCAGCGCGGGGCTCCCCGGCAGGACGACATCGCGGGCGAGCTGGTCGGCGTCGATTACCGGAATGCCCCGCTCCGAAAAAAAACGGGCAACCGAGCTTTTGCCGGTGGCAATTCCGCCGGTCAACCCAATGACTCTGATTTTGGTCGGCATTATTTTATAGCGCTTTCAGTTTGTAGTATGCACACAAGAAATTGACAGCAAACAGGCTTGAAACCAAGCAGAGTATCAGCAATGAATGTGCTTTATTAATAAAAATCTTCACGAGCATCATAACAGAGCAAACAGTAAAAAGACAGATTTTTGACTTGAGTTGGTCGGCTAAATAGTGTAATCATCTCTAATTGATAGATTATAGCAGTTTGCTTGACGGGCGGTTAGCTCAGCTGGATAGAGTACAGGCCTCCGAAGCCTGGGGTCGCGAGTTCGAATCTCGTGCCGCCCACCAATTTACATGTTAAAAAATGCTGGTATAATGAAGGGGGGTACAGTTAGTCTGTAGCCCCCTTTGTTCTTGCTGCGCCGGCCAGGCGGTCTGGTGCGAGGGCATGAGCCGATAATTATGGGAGCTGTGTATGGGACTCTTTTCCGCAGATGCGAAAAATGCCGGATCTTCAGAAACCAAGAAATATCATTCTGACTTTAAGCAGTTGCTGGTCGATGGCGAGATTATTGAAGCGGGATTTGTCGTTGCAAGAGATACACTCCTGTTTACCAACAAGAGGCTGATTCTGGTTGATATACAGGGTATTTCCGGCAGGCAGATAGAATATCTGTCAATACCGTACGGCAAGATCACAAAATTCAGTGTTCAGACCGGTGAGAGTTTCGATCTTAATGCCGAGTTGAAGATATGGATCGGCAGTGACGCAATTCCGTTTGAGAAGAAGTTTAATAAAGATTTGAATATCTATGAAGTGCAGAAAGTCTTAGCGAGTCATGTTCTGAAATAGTGCATAACTCTACATTTAGATCTCAAATAGTCGTCGTTTTACCCCCTGCCAAATGCGTATAACCAAGGTTATGATCATAACTTGTATTATATTCGCCTATCCTGCCGATATCTATTAATATTTTTTGCTACAGCCCCGGTTTGTTACAACCTGTGTTATATCCATTCATACGCCCGCACATGTCTGAAAAACATGATTCTATCCATTATTACAGTGTCTTACTGCTGTTAATGAGAGTTGGTATTCTATTTGCTGATATGAATTTCACAATATTCTATCAGTTGCCTTGTCGGTGGAAAAAACTATAGGGGGATAGCATGAATAGATTATTTGCATTAGTGGCATTGGCGATTCTTATGACATGCGGAAGTGGTTATGCGGCCGGCGACAATTCTGGAAAGGCCGTTGACCTGGCAAAGAAGGCGGTGGGGTTCTATAGGGCAAACGGTATGGAGAAGGCGCTCGATGAGCTTAGCAACCCTAAAGGACAGTTTAATCTGGGAGAGTTATACATCTTCGTATATGACCTGAAAGCGACCATGCTGGCCCATCCGAACAACAAACTTATCGGCCAGAACCTGTTGGATGTTCCGGACGCCGACGGCAAACTGTTTCGCAAGGAGATCGTTGCCACGGTCACCGCCAAGGGAAACGGCTGGACCGATTACAAATACAAAAATCCGAAGACCAAGGAAGCGGAAGCAAAAACCACCTATTGCGAAAAATCCGACGAATTGATCTTCTGCTGCGGAATCTATAAATAATAGCCATAAGGTAATTTTATGAGAATCAAAACCCGTCTCCTCTTAAGTTCCACTATAATGATCGGTGGACTTGCACTGGTAGTCTCCTTAAGTCTGTATGCGATCCATGGTATCAAGACCAGCATTACCCAGCTGACGGCCCATTCCACCCCCTTGCAGATCAAAACCACCGAGCTGCAAAAGAGTGTGGAGGGGCTGGCCGGAAACTTGTTGAGACTGGGTGTGGCCAATGATACCGAAGAGGTTCGGCAGCTCTCCGCGGCCATTGACGGCTATAAACGGACCATGGATACCATAGTGCAGGATATCGACCGGTTGAATGCCGGCAAGGGGAGCCAGACCGATACGGCGCTGTACCGCAATCTGCATGAGACCGTGCAGAAGGCGGTGGAGGAACGGCTTAAAAATATTGCTCTATTCAAGAAGGATGCGGAAGACACCGACAGCTCATTTGCCCAGGTGGAGAGGGCTCTGGACGGTATCAGACAGGAAATGGGAGGACTGGTGGAGACCGGCAGCAGCCGGGTGTCCGGGGCGGTCAAATCTTCCGCGCAGCTCTTTGGTTCGGCCAATACGGTCAAGGACATAATGCTTGATCTCCGGGAAATTCAGGTTACCCTCAACGGCCTGGACCTGGCCAGATCCAAAGCGGAGGTGCTGGCCCTCAAGCAGAAGATCAAGAATATCAACAACAGTATTCAGGGGGCGGCTGTCGATGAGCCGATAGTCAAAGAGGTGAAAAGTTCGGCCAATGCCATTTTTGACCAGTTCATTCGCCCCAATGGCGGCTTGATTTCGCTTAAGATGGAACTCCTCTCCGGCACTGGAAACGAGGCCCACTTCCAGGCACTCAAGAAGCAGATTCTTGATACGCTGACCGACAAGAGCCTCAGGCTGGCGGCCGTAACCGACATTATGGAGAACCGCGTCGACAAGAACCGGCGAGAGGTCGATACCGCTCTTGGGACCAGGCAGAAGATAACGATCGTCACCAACACGGTTGCCGCTACCAGCGCCGATATGAAGTCGCTCGAAACCAAAGTCCGCATTCTGATGTTGAGCGACACCGATGCGGCATATGAAAAATCGGTACATGACATCAGTACCTTGATAGAGCGTCTGAAGCGTGAGATATCCCTTGCTCGCAAGGAAATTCTGCCGTTTCAGCAGGAGAAGCTGACACGCAGCATCGAGAGTGCCGTTGGCGCGCAGAGGCGGGCGGAAGTCGCCATCGAACGGATCGTCGCGACCCAGAAGAAGATTCTCGACAGTACGTCTCTGGTGAATAAGACCATGGCTCAGGTTCGGGAAACGACCTTCAAGGAGGTTAAGGCGGGCGAGGAGCGGCTGAAGGAGACGGCGAACAGCCAGGAGACCATGGTGACCAATGTTACCGCGATGGTTAAGCGGATGTCGTTCTTGATTCTCACGATTTCATTAATCGTTGCCGCTCTGGCTATTATCGGCATGTGCATCGTCATTGCCCGCGTTACCAGCTCACTTCAGCGCCTGGTGGCAATGCTCAAGGATATAGCCCAGGGTGAAGGTGACCTGACCAAGCGTCTTGACGAGGGGTCCAAAGATGAGTTCGGCGAGGCCGCCCACTGGTTCAACCTCTTTCTGGATAAGCTGGTCCATACAATCGGCGGGGTCGCGCAGAATGTTGCGGAATTGACGTCATCATCCGGCCGTCTCAACAGCAGTGCCGAGCAGATCGCCAGCGGAGCGGACAGGGTCGCCGGCCAGGCCATGACGGCATCGACCGCAGCCGAAGAGATGTCCGCCACTTCCGGGGACATCGCCCAGAACTGCCAGCTGGCTGCCGAAGGGGCGCAGCGCGCCAACGCAGCGGCCGAGGATGGGGCGAAGGTGGTCAATAATACGGTGCAGGTCATGAACCGGATTGCGGCTCGGGTAAACGGTGCGGCCCAGGCGATAGCCCTGCTTGAGCAACGCTCCGATAGTATCAACGCCATTATCGGAACCATTCAGGACATTGCCGATCAGACCAACCTGTTGGCTCTTAATGCCGCCATCGAAGCGGCCAGGGCCGGTGAACAGGGTCGCGGGTTCGCAGTGGTGGCCGATGAGGTTCGGGCCTTGGCCGAGCGGACCACCACCGCTACGAAAGAGGTCGGCGACATGATCCGGGCGATCCAGAACGAAACAAGGCAGGCGGTGACCACCATGAATAATGGTGTCAAAGAGGTGGAGTGCGGGACCGTTGAGGCCGGTAAATCGGGCCAATCCCTGACGGAAATTCTTGATCAGATCGGTTCCGCGACACTCCAGATCAGTCAGATTGCCACGGCGGCTGAGCAGCAGACCGCTACCTCCTCGGAGATAAGCAAAACCATGCTGCGGGTAACCGATATTGCCCAACAGTCGGCCGACGGAGCCAAAGAATCGGCCACTGCCGCAAGCAGTCTGGCGAGGTTGGCCGAAAATCTTCATCAGTTGGTAGGACAGTTCAAGCTGGCATGATCATCCGGAAAGCAAATATTTTTCAAAAAGACATTGAACCGCAAAGACGGTAAGAACGCAAAGAAAAGCAATAAGATGCTATTGAAATTTTCTCATCCAAAAGTTGGCACTGAATTTTCTTAACAGCGTGCTTTCTTAGCGAACTTTGCGTCTTTGCGGTAATGAACTGTTTTGTCTAGGTTCATGCATCTAAAGAAGAAATCGAACCACTTTTCTGACCATCTCTGTTAACACCCTCAAAAAAACCGTCAATTGCCACTTGACCGCCACTCTTGCCCAAACATTGAAAGCCGATTCGCCGCAGGCTCCAAAAGAGAAATGCGTTCGAGAGATTGATTGATTTCAGGTATTGACTCTGTTATGTTGCTCGAATATCTTTGCAAGTATGTATTGAATTGTGTGGAAATTTGGACGACTCCCTCCATAGAGCCCCCCGTCGGAACATACCGCATTCTCGTTTTGTCCGATAATTTCGTCGCCGGGCGCCCTTGTGTAGCCGGATACTTCCACTGTAATTAAATGCTTGGCGGCAATGCAAGATCGCTACATACGGAGATCGGAGAGTTCACACATGGCTAAAGTAAATTTTGACGTGACGGATATGATCGCTCCGTTGATGCTCCGTATTCCGCTCGGAGTGATATTTATGGCTCATGGTTCTCAGAAACTCCTGGGCCTTTTTGGCGGCCAGGGCTTGACTGAGACTTTCAAACTCTTTGAAGCGAAAATGGGGATTCCGCCGATATTTACCCTGTTGGCGATCATCGCCGAATTTGGCGGCGGTTTCGGCATTCTGACCGGCTTTCTGACACGTCTCTCAGCGACGGGTATCTCGGCGGTCATGGTGGTAGCCATCTATAAAGTTCACTGGGTTAACGGTTTCTTTCTCAATATGAGCGGCGTTGCCGGCCATGGACATGGCATCGAGTTCGATATCGCCCTGCTCGGCATGGCTCTCTACCTGATGATCGCCGGTGGCGGCAGATGGTGTCTTGACCGGTTGGTATTCAAAGGATAATTTTACAAGGAGTTACACCCCGTGGAACTGTACAACCAGAAAGAAGTAGAAAAACGCCGCACCTTTGCAATTATCAGCCATCCGGATGCCGGTAAAACCACCATAACCGAGAAACTGCTGCTTTTCGGCGGCGCCATTCAGCAGGCCGGCGAGGTTCGCGCCCGCAAAAGCGCCCGTCATGCCACATCCGACTGGATGGACCTGGAAAAACAGCGCGGCATTTCCGTTACCTCATCGGTAATGAAGTTTACGTACGATGAGTGTGAAATCAATCTGCTCGATACTCCCGGACACAACGATTTTTCCGAAGATACCTACCGCGTATTGACCGCCGTGGACTCCGTATTGATGGTGATCGACTCCGTCAAGGGCGTTGAGACTCAGACCCGAAAACTGCTGGAGGTCTGTCGCCTGCGCCATACCCCGATCATGACCTTCATGAACAAGCTTGATCGCGAAGGGCAGGAACCGTTCGATCTTCTGGATGATATTGAAAAAAATCTCCATATGCAGACGGCGCCGATCACCTGGCCGATCGGGATGGGCAAACGCTTTCGCGGCACCTATCATCTTTATACCAAAGAGCTGACCTTTTTTGACGCCGACGCTGATAACGGCACCGGTGAAATCCTCACGGTTACCGGCCTGGACGATCTACGGCTGGATGAACTGCTGGGAAGTCAGGTTGCGGAGTTGAGAAACGATATAGAACTGCTGGAGGGTGCGGCTCACCCGTTCGATATGACTGCGTATCTGGAAGGGCGTCAGACGCCGGTGTTCTTCGGCAGCGCCATCAACACATTTGGCGTGCAGCAGCTGCTGGACGCTTTCATCCAGTATGCGCCGCACCCGCTGCCGCGAGAGGCCGCCACCCGCACTGTATCTCCCTATGAAGAGCCGTTCAGCGGATTCACCTTCAAGATTCAGGCAAATATGGACCCGGCTCACCGTGACCGAATCGCGTTCTTCCGGATCTGTTCCGGCAAATTCACTCGCGGCATGAAGGTGCGTCATGTTCGTCTGGGGCGTGATGTCCAAATCGCCAACGCCACGATATTCATGGCCCAGGACCGCACCAACGTCGAGGAAGCGTGGCCGGGCGATATTATCGGCATCCATAATCACGGCACGATCAAGATCGGCGATACCTTCACGATGGGTGAAGATCTCAAATTTACCGGCATCCCCAGCTTTGCCCCGGAGCACTTCCGCAAGGTGCGCCTGCTCAATCCGATGAAGTCGAAGGCTCTAGAAAAAGGATTGGTACAGCTCGCTGAAGAGGGTGCCACTCAGGTGTTCAAGCCGGTGATGGGTTCCGACTGGGTTATCGGCGCGGTCGGTCTGCTGCAGTTCGAAGTTGTCATGCACCGTCTTGAGCATGAATACAGTGTCAAAGTCGCTTTTGAGCCGGTCAGTTATGTAACGGCCCGCTGGGTGACCGGCGAAAAGAAACCTATCGAGGATTTTGAAAAAAAAGAGGCGATGCACGTCTATATCGACGGCGAAGGAAAGCTGACCTATATGGCCGGCAGTCAGTGGCGTCTGGATAATACCATCGAGAGCTGGAAGATGCTTGAGTTCCACGAAACCAGCGAGCACAGCTAGATCATGTCGGCTGACGGAAAGAACAGCAAGCGGAGTAAGAAAAAAGGGAAGGCAGACTTCAAGGCGACGCTGTGCGCGCTAATGGGAATGTCATACAGCCATTTCCCGCTGATTCTGCCGGGCGTCCACTCTCTGGTTGCTCCGCTCATCATGTTTCGTCTCAAACGGCGGGGTTTTTCTAACTGCCGGGTGGAGGTTTCGGGGTCTGGGCTGGTTGTTTATGCTGACCGCTAAACGTCAAAGGGCGACCACTTGCTGGCCGCCCTTTGACGTTTAGCGTATGATTACTTCACTGGCTTACATAAACTTCGATATCTCAAAACCGATCTGTCCTAGCGGCAGCACTTCATCGGCCACACCTCCGTCAACACAGGCTTTCGGCATGCCGTAAATGGTTGAGGTCGCTTCGTCCTGCGCAATCGTAACGCCCCCCTTCTGTTTCAGAAGCTGCATCCCTTTAAAACCGTCATTACCCATACCGGTCAGAATAACCCCGAGCATTGAACCATTGGTCGCCTCGGCCATACTTGACATCATCAGGTCAACCGAGGGGATGTAGACATATTGGGGATATGAGCTGGTAGGCTGAGTCCGGACGACAATATTCGTTCCCTGTTTGACCAGGGTCGTATGCATGCCACCCGGTGCGATCAGCGCCAGTCCCGGCTTGAGGATGTCACCGTCAACCGCCTCGCGGATGGTCATCGAGCATTTGGCATTGAGCCGGTCCGCATAGGGCCCGGTAAACGCTTTCGGCATGTGGATGCCGACCATGACACCATAGGGGAAATTGACCGGGATGCGTGAGAGAACTTCCTGCAGCGCCACCGGGCCGCCGGTCGATGCCCCGATGCCGACATACTGGATTTTTTTACCGGTAAATTTTGACGACGTTGGACGCTGCGGTGCCGAAGAAGTCGGAGTCAAAGGACGTATGGAAGTCGGAACAGCGCTGGGCAGACGGCGGATACGCGAAGCAACCGCTTCCTTGATCTTGCGCATCAACTCCTGCCGGAAAATATTCTGGGCGTCCGATGAGTCGGTAACATTTTTTGGAATGTAATCGATAGCGCCGGCATCAAGTGCTTCAAACGTTGACCTGGCGCCTTCATTGGTTAGTGTTGAAACCATGATGACCTTGGTCGGAGCTTTGGCCATTATCTGTTTCAGGGCTGAAATGCCGTCCAAACGGGGCATTTCTATATCCATCGTGATAAGGTCCGGTTTGAGGGCGATGGCTTTTTCAACGCCTTCGATGCCGTCGGCAGCCGTCCCGACAATGTCAAAGGAGGGATCTTTCGACAGGACGCTACGAATAGCCATCCGCATGAATGATGAATCGTCAATGATCAGAATACGGGTTCTTGTTTGCTGCGGCATTATCATCAGGGAGTCGCCTTTTAGTAAGTTAGAAATGAATTTTCTGCGTTTTGGCAGAAAATTAAGTTTGTTAACGCACTTATCCTGTCTTCCAGGGCTAAGTAAATTAGAAATAATATCCTGGCAATTAGAGTCAGGCTGGTGAGAACATTGAGGAAACCAGCGCTGCAACATCAGGTATGGCATCATCCAGTTCATAACAGAATCGCTCAACATCCATCTGCGCCAATGCGGGCGATTCTTTTTTAAGGATTGTCCAGGCTTCTTCTTCATTCAGATTGAAGCTGATCCATTCACGACCGCCGTAGTTCAAACCACGAACCGTACAAAACAGATCGGCCAAATTGACGATGGCGCAGAGAACCGGGTCGACGGTGGCTTCAACCGGGTTGTGGTGGTTGGCGATTACATCGCAATAGGCATCGGGAAAATTCCATTTGCGCGCCATGCAAAGACCAATTTCACAGTGGGTTGTGCCGAGCAGTTCTGCTTCGGCATCACCAAGTGTCACCTGGTGGGTTTTTATATGTTCCAGTACCTCTAAAAAAGGCTCACGCATGAAGTTGCTTAAAAAAACCTCGCCAAGATCGTGAATTATTCCGGCAATATATGCCTTTTCAAGATCCTGGTAACCGACTTTGCCGGCGATGGTTTTGGATACCATACCAACTCCGAAGGAATGTTCCCAAAAAGCATTCAGCTCCATTGCTCCCGATGTGCCGTCAAAAGCATTGATAACCGATGTTGTCAGTGCCAGTTCACGGACATGCCGTAATCGTAATCCGAGGTATACCAGTGCGCGCTTAAGGGATGTAATCTCTTGCGCCGGTTTGTAGACCGGAGAATTGAGCAGCTTCATGACACGCGCGGTCATGACCTGATCCGACAGCATCAGGTCGGCGATTTCTTCAACGCTGACATCGGGATCGTCAAGCAGTTGCAGTATCTTGGTTGCGACAATCGGGATGGTAGGAAGGTCGTCAACGGCTCCCACCAGTATTTCAGCTCGCTCCATCATCTGATTCTTATCCATACAATAAAACCTCTCGGGCTATTTTTTGTAGCCGAAACCACCGGGAAAGTGAACTGTCTTGAACTTGTCGTTGACGCCGTGCAGGGATTCCGACTGGCCGACAAAGAAGTAACCGTAGGGCTGCAGGTTGTTATAAAAGTGCTGGACAACTTTTGATTTTGAAGCGGTGTCAAAATAAATCAATACATTGGCGCAGAAAATGAAATCAAAGCTCTTCATGAAAATCATTTTAGAATCTTCATACAGATTCAGTTTGTTGAAAGTAACAAATTTCTTAACTTCGGGAGACAGAATAAACTTGCCGTTATCCTCCCGGATATATTTTCGTTTGTATACATCCGGGATGTTTCTGACTGAGTAGGCGTTATAAATTCCTTCCTTGGCCTGGGCAATAACTGTTTCATTAATGTCTGTCCCGACAATTTCAATGATCCAGTCTTTAAGCAGGGTAGCCCTCTTTTCAAGGAGAATCATCGCCATGGTGTAGGCTTCTTCTCCAGAAGATGAAGCAGCGCTCCAGATCCGCAGTTTACGGAATCCCATTTTGTTTTTTGTTTCGACTATTTCCGGCAGCAGCTTGTTCTCAAGAGCCGCAAGCTGGGGAACGTTGCGGAAAAAATAAGTTTCGTTGGTGGTGATCTCATCCATAAGAAATTTTAATTCTTCTGAACCGCGCGGAGATTTGATCAGCAGGTAATAGTCCTGGTAAGTTTTAGTACCGGTCGCTTCCATGCGGCGGGTAAGTCGACTTTCCAAAAAATATTTCTTGGTTGTATGGAAATACATTCCGCAGATGTTATAAATAAAATCGCGAAGTTGTTCAAAATCTTTATCGCTGATAGCCACGTTTCGCTCCTTGGGCGTTATTACCTCAAATGCTTTGCTGCAGATTTATTTTCTGCAGTTGGTGCTCTTGCCTATTCGCATACCTCTGACATTGCGACCGGATCGATGATCAGGGCTACACGCCCATCGCCCAGAATGGTGGATCCGGCAATGCCTGGGATGTTTGCCAGATAATTGCCGAGCGACTTGATGGCTACCTCCTGTTGCCCAACCAGGCGGGTCACGACCAGTCCCATTCTCTTTTCAGCGGCGCCGACCACTACGACGTAGCAGAAATCATCCGAATCGCCGCGTGGCTGGACATTGAAAACTTTCTGCAGTCGAATCAGCGGCAGCACAATATCGCGCAGTTTCAAAACCTCTTGGCCGCCGATCAGGTGGAATTTGCGCTGATCGACCCGAAGGGTTTCCAGAACTGACGAAAGCGGGATTGAGTAGATTTCACCCTCAACTTCAACCTGCAGTGACTGGATAATTGCCAGTGTGAGCGGCAACCTCAGAATGAATTCGGAACCGAGCCCTTTGGTACTCTTGATTTCAATCAGGCCGTTCAGTTTTTTGATGTTGGTCTTGACTACGTCCATGCCGACGCCGCGCCCGGAAAGGTCGGTGACTTTTTCCTTGGTTGAGAATCCGGGCAGGAACAACAGGTCGAATACTTCCCGCGGACCCATCGCTACAAACTGTTCTTCAGTAATAAGCCCTTTCTCGATCGCCTTGCGCCCGACACGCTCGGGATCGATGCCGCGGCCGTCATCCTTGATACTGATAATAATTTGGTTGCCCTCGTGTACGGCAGCCAGCACGAGCGTACCACCGCGAGGTTTTCCGGCGGCCAGACGCTCGTCAGGAGTTTCGAGCCCGTGATCCATGGCATTGCGGATCAGGTGGATCAACGGATCGCCGATTTCGTCGACGACGGATCGATCCAGCTCGGTCTCTTCACCGACAATCTGGAGATCAACCTCTTTACCCAAATCACGGGACATGCTGCGAACGATACGGGGGAATTTTTTGAAGACCTTCTCAACCGGAATCATTCGCATTTTAAGAACCTGCATCTGTAATTCGGAGGTGACAAAACTCATTCGCTTGGTGAGTTTGCCAAATTCCTCATTAAAGTCGGCCCGATTTGTATCGTTCTGCTGCAGATCCTGATTGATCTGAATCATACGGTTGCGTTCAAGAACAAGCTCTCCAACCTGATTCATCAGATCGTCCAGACGTTTTACATCGACTCTGACGGTCGAATTGTCGGAGAGGTCATCACCACCCTTACTATCGGCCGGTTTAGGGGGCGCAGGCGCTTTTTTAGGAGCGGCAACAGCGGTCGGTTTTGGAACAGGCACCTGTGCGGCCGGAGGAGTGGGGGGTGAATCAGCGACTGTTTCCGGTGCAGCAGGAGATGCCGGTATATCTGTTTCTGCCGAAGAAGATGGAGCGGCAGCAACCTCGGCCGTGGGAGCTTCAACAGCGGCAGTTTCAACAGCGGCTTCAGGCTGTTCCGGAGACTGCAAGGCTCTGGCGTTTTCGAGCAGGAACGGCAGCAGTTTGTTGATGGTTCCTTCCGTTTCTCGCTCCTGAATGTCACCGGCCTTTATGTCGCTTACCAGGAGTTTGACGAGATCAGTCGCCTCAAGGATAACATCCATGATTTCGGAAGTTACAATCAACTCACCCTTACGGAGCCGGTTAAGAACATCTTCGGTTTTATGGGCAACCTTGACCAGCAGATCAAACCCCAGGAAACTTGAGGCGCCTTTGATTGTGTGAATCGACCGGAAAATCCGGTTCATCAGATCCATATCATCGGTCGCCTTCTCCAGCGCAATGAGGTCATCGTCAAGTTTTTCAAGTAACTCGGTTGTCTCGGAGAGAAAACCGTCCAGTAGTTCCTGATCTTCGCAATCAATTGGTGGCATGGTGAACGACTCCTGGTGAATTTGGGTGGAGAAAGGTTTTTATTACATCCCGGTGAACAGATTCTTTTCGTCACGGGAAAACATCTTCTCCAGATTAAGTAAAACAAGTAGCCGCTCGGCCTGGTTAATAACTCCGGCAATACATTCCTGGTCAATGCCGCCGGCCACCATCGCGGGGGATGGTTGGATCTCGCTTCCGGAGATTCTTATGACTTCCGAGACGGCATCAACGATAAAACCCATAAGTTCCCCGTCCATATCCATAACCATGATTCTGGTCTGCTTATCGTTTTCTGAATCATTAAGACCAAATTTCTTCCTCATCGAGATTATCGGAACGACCTTGCCGCGCAGATTGATAACCCCCTCTACATAGTGCGGGGTGTTCGGGACGCGGGTGACAATCGGCATGCGGATGATTTCGCGAACCTTGAGCACATCCACTCCATACTCTTCCTCATCGAGGTTGAAGCTAACCAGCTGGATAAGTTCATCAAGAGTGTTATCAGCCTTTACCGGCACCAGCGCATTCTGCATTATCGATCTCCTCGAACAGGAATGGAAGTTCAACGTGCTGTAAATACAACTACACTAAGGCACGTTTTGTCAATCTATCATGCATATCAATCTATATCAAGCAACATGCAAAAAAAACGTCAAAAAATGTGCTGCCATGTTAACAACGGTTATTTACTTCGGTATAACCGAATTTAAGTCATTTTATTGACATTTGTGGCGATGTATGCGATACGTCTTTTATAGTTACATACTTTAGGGGGGGCGGCCAGTTATGCACGGAAACGGCACTATTTTCATAGCTGACAATGATGTGAAAACTCGCGACCTGGTGTCGGCTTTTTTGACATATCAAGGTTATAGTATCACCGCTGCAGAACCCGGCAACTCTTTTTTTGACACACTTCAGAAAAACAATGTCGATATCGTCATCGCGGATTTGGCGTATTTACAGTCGGTAGCTCCGGATTTTCTGGAGCGCAGTTCCCTGCTTAATCCGCTGCTGGTGTTGATCGGATACGGCGACACAAGCGCTTTCGAACTTAATAAAACTGCCGACGAAACGGTTTTTACACTTCCGAAACCGCTCAATCTTGATGAACTGGAAAGCCTCGTCATGCGGGCACGAGAGTACCAGTCGATGAAGATGTACGACCGCTCGGTCGGTGACTCGGCTCAACATCAGCTCCTCTCGACAACCATGATCGGCACAAGCGCGCCGATGCAGGCACTGTTCGAAATGATTACCAAAGTGGCGGCCTCAAATGCAACCGTCCTGATCCAAGGTGAATCGGGTACCGGCAAGGAACTTGCAGCGAGAGCCATACATCAATTAAGTGACCGGCATGCAAAAAACTTTGTGCCGGTGAACTGCGCGGCTATTCCGGATGACCTGCTGGAAAGTGAGCTGTTCGGCCATGTTAAGGGGTCGTTTACCGGAGCTTATGCAAACCGTGCCGGCCGTTTTGAGATGGCTGACAAGGGTACGTTGTTTCTTGACGAAATCGGTGACATGAAGGCAAATTTGCAGGTAAAACTGTTGCGGGTTCTGCAAAACAGGGAATTTGAACCGGTTGGAGCATCAAAATCGCAAAGAGTCGATGTCCGCATCGTTGCCGCAACCAATAAAAATCTCGAAGAGCTGGTGATCAGCCGTGATTTTCGCGAAGATTTGTATTATCGTTTGTCGGTAATTCCGATCACCATTCCTCCTCTGCGTGAACGGCGAGAAGATATTCCGCTGATGATTCATACATTCCTGACGCGTTTCAACGCTGATAAGCGCCATGCTGTAAAGGGATTGTCACGCGAAGCCCTCGGAATACTCTGCAACTATGAGTGGCCGGGAAATGTCAGGGAACTTGAAAATCTGGTTGAGAGACTCGTTATTTTGAAAGGGAGCGGCCTTATCGTTCCGGATGATCTGCCTGAAAAATATCTTTCGGGAAAAACAGCGCAATTCGTGTCTGTGCAATCGCCCGGTCTGTCGGCAGACAATTTGCTCCCCGATGGTGGCATCTGTCTCAACTCTGCCGTGGATGAGTTTGAAAATAATCTTATAATGCAGGCTCTTTCCCGTTCCGGGGGAAACAAAAAGGAGGCTGCCCTGCTGCTTAATCTGAAGCGTACGACTCTGATTGAAAAACTGAAGAAAAAGAACCTGGCTTTCGGCGAGGATTAAACAAGATGTCGATAACGGTAGATAAGCTTTCATTGCTGGGGTCGCTGGCCCCGCTTCGACAAAAGTCTGACAGCCGTATTTCGCAGCAGGAGAACGGTTTTGCGGAACGGCTCGACAAAGCTCTCGGCATCGGAGATCTCCCCGCTTCGAGCGCCAGTGGAAAAGCCAGAGAGTTGGCGGAAACGCTCACCCTGCAGATGCTGCAGAGTTCAATCTCTCTGGCAGGCGATTCCGCCTCGGGCATCGCATCATCTTCCGGGGCTGCTCAGTTGTCTTCAGCAAACGCGCTTATCCAGGCCTATCGCGCCAATCTTGCCGGAGGGGGAGAACAACAACAGTCGTCTCCCGCTCCGGCATCTTCTCCGTCCCAGCTGCAGGATTTCGCCGATGAAATGCCCACAGAGGTTTCTACATCAGTAGTACAAACGCCTCACTCCTCTTCCGATTCGAGCTGGCTTGATCCGATTATTTCCAAGGCATCCCGGAAGTATGGGGTCGATGCCGGGCTGATAAAAGCTGTCATCAAGGCCGAGAGCAACTTCAATCCTCAGGCGGTATCACATGCCGGAGCACGCGGTCTGATGCAGTTGATGCCGGCTACCGCTCGCTCGCTTGGAGTCAACGATTCATTTGATCCTGAACAGAATGTCATGGGCGGTACCCGCTTTCTGAAGGACATGCTTCAACGGTACGGCGGTAATGTCGATTCTGCCCTGGCGGCCTACAACTGGGGACCGGGCAATGTTGACAAACGTCCGGATCACCTGCCACGTGAAACACGCGATTATCTCGTGCGTGTGAAAAGCCTGTACGCTTCATACACCGGCTGAAAATATTCAACTATCCCCACTTTGAGGCATTCATGGCTCCACTCTATATTGTCGGCACCGGACCCGGTGCCCCCTCTCATCTGACCGATGCCGCCAGAGAGGCGATCGCGGCCTCCGATGTCATCGTTGGCTATGGTAATTATGTCGAACTGGTGCGCCCCCTGCTGGAGGGTAAACAGGTTATCTCGACCGGTATGATGCAGGAGGTGCAGCGCTGCCAGGAGGCGATCAGGCTGGCGCGTGCCGGAGAATCGGTCGCGCTGGTTTCAGGAGGCGATTCCGGAATATACGGCATGGCCGGTCTGGTGCTGGAGCTGATAGAGGCGGATGCCAGACAAAATCCGGACATTTCCCGTATTGACGTTCGGATAATACCGGGCATTTCGGCCGTCCAAGCCGCGGCGGCGCATCTTGGCGCTCCGCTGATGCACGATTTCGCCGTGATTTCACTATCGGATCTGCTGACTCCGTGGGATCTGATCAAAACCAGGTTGGATGCGTCAGCTAGGGCAGATTTTGTTATTGCCATCTACAACCCGCGCAGCAAAACCCGCCGGACTCAGATAGAGGAAGCTCAAAGGATTATCCTGACGCACCGCCCTCACGATACTCCGGCCGGGATTGTCCGCAATGCCTGCCGCGACGGGCAAGCTGTCGTCGTGACAACTCTCGGACAGCTGCTGGACCATGAGATCGATATGACCAGTATCGTGCTGGTAGGGAACGCCAGCAGTTATATAGATGCTGAAGGGCGCATTGTAACTCCGCGTGGCTATGTCGGCAAATATGGCAGAGTAACAGCAGAAGCAGAACCGGTATCCGAGCTGGAACCGCTTTTGCGGCCTGGAGCGGTCATGTTTTGCGGCACCGCCTCCGATGTTGGAAAATCTATTATAACTGCAGGCCTTTGTCGCTATCTTGTCAGGCGCGGCATGTCTGTGGCCCCCTTTAAATCCCAGAATATGTCGCTTAATTCTTTTGTTACCCCCGAGGGGGGCGAACTGGGCCGCGCCCAGGCGGTACAGGCTCAGGCTTGCAATATACATCCGCACACCGATATGAATCCGGTTTTGCTCAAGCCGAATTCCGATACCGGCAGCCAGATTGTCGTACAGGGGCGGCCGGTCGGTAATATGTCCGTTTCGGAGTATGATGCTTTTAAGCCGACCGCTTTTGACAAAATCCGGGAGAGTTTCGAGCGCCTTCGTGAGGCATACGAGTTCATCGTCATTGAAGGTGCGGGGAGCATCTCGGAAATCAACTTGAAAGAGAAGGATATCGCCAACCTCAAGATTGCTTCGATGGCGCAATGCCCGGTAATTTTGGTGGCAGATATCGACCGTGGTGGTGTTTTTGCCCAAATTGTTGGCACGATTGATCTGCTTGAACCGGAGGAGCGCGCTTGCATTAAAGGGGTAATCATAAATAAATTCCGTGGCGATGCCGATATCCTGAAGCCCGGCATCGATTTTATCGAGCAGCGTACCGGCGTGCCGGTGCTGGGAGTCCTCCCCTGGTTTAAAGATATTAACCTGCCGGACGAAGACAGTGTCGCCCTCGGCAAAAGATCCAAAAACGTTGGTGTCATGGCCGGTGTTAATAAAATTAAGATCGGTGTCGTCAGGCTTCCGAGAATCTCCAACTTTACCGACTTCGACCCGCTTCAGAACGAAACGGATGTGGAACTCAGCTATGTTGAAATGCCCGAACAGCTTCCGAATCTGGATATTCTGATACTTCCGGGCAGCAAATCAACCATAGCCGATCTCTGCTTCCTGAAAGAGCGCGGCCTTTTCGATGGAATACGGGACTTTAAAGGCCATATCGTCGGGATCTGCGGCGGTTTTCAAATGCTGGGAACCGTGCTGCTCGATCCGGACGGCATCGAATCGGCTGTCAAAGAGGCGCGAGGGCTGGATCTGCTCCCTTCCACAACGGTACTTTTGCCGGAGAAAGAGACACATCAGGCGCTGACATATCTGGATGAAGCCGGACGGATGGTTGCTCCCGAATGTAGCGGTGTCGTGACCGGCTACGAAATTCATATGGGAGTGACGACTCTTGAAAAGGGGACACGGCCATTTTCCCGCATCTTCCGGCGCGGCGATGCAGCGGTTGCGATAGAAGACGGAGCGGTATCGAACGATGGCAGGATCTTTGGGACCTATCTGCATGGCCTCTTCGAAAACAGTCTTTTTCGCGAAATCTACCTGAACGGTATCCGTGCCGAGAAGGGGCTGCCGCTTATGAACGGCACAGAAGGCCGGTTTCAGGATGATCCGTTCGATCAATTGGCGGAGCAGTTTGAAAAGCATCTCGATATGCCACGAATACTGGCAATTTGCGGTTTGGGCAGTGATACTCCCTGATCCGTCAGTTATCTTTCTGGCGCTGCTGCTTGATCTGGTAATCGGAGATCCAAGGTGGCTGCCGCATCCGGTGGTCGCTATCGGGCGATTGATCAATCTTCTGGAGCGGGGATTGCGCCGCGGCTGGCTGAACGAACGTCTGGCGGGCGTGCTGCTGTTGTTGCTGGTTGTTGCCAGCTCAGCCGGAATAACCTGGATTCTGCTGCACGCACTAACAGCCTGGCTGCCGCTGGCAGGCTGGATCGCTTCCATACTCATCTCTGCAACCTGTCTGGCAGCCCGTTCCCTGCATAAAGAGTCCGACCGGGTCGCCGCTGCGCTGCAGTCAGGCGACCTCCCCATGGCTCGGCGCTATCTCTCCTATATTGTCGGCCGGGATACCGATCAGCTCGAAGAGTCGGAAATCTGGCGGGGGCTGGTGGAAACAGTTGCCGAAAACAGTTCCGACGGTGTTATAGCGCCGCTCTTCTGGCTGACGATAGGCGGACCGGTCGCCGCTATTGCCTTCAAGGCGGTCAGCACCCTGGACTCGATGGTCGGTTACAAAAACTCGCGCTATCTCCGGATCGGATGGGCATCGGCCCATATGGATGACCTGCTGAACTACATTCCAGCCCGTCTCTCCGCTCTCTTGCTGATAATTGCCGCTCCGCTTGCCGGCTGTTCAGCTGCCGCCGCCGCGCGGATAACGTGCCGTGATCGCCTGAACCACCCCTCCCCAAACAGCGGACATCCGGAAGCGGCTGCCGCGGGCGCTTTAAGCGTGCGTCTGGGGGGGGCTGCCAGTTACGGCGGCGCTTCGTCATGGAAAGAGTATATCGGCGACCCGTTGCGGCCGCTTGACGAACGGGCCTATCGCACCATGATCAAACTTATGTACATCTCAACCCTGCTGATGGCTGCAGTCTGTATTGCCGCAGCCTACTGTCTGCGAGGATTCCATGTCCCATTCATATGATCATGGCGGAAATGTCTTCACCGTTGCCCGATCTCTTGGAATCACGCCTGATCAGATTATCGATTTTTCCGCCAGCATCAATCCGCTCGGCATGTCGCCGCTGGTGCGTGAAGCGATGATCCGCTCCATCGACAGCTTGATTCATTATCCGGATACCAGCCATAATGAGTTGAAACAGGCGCTTTCGAAACACCACGCCCTCTTCCCTGCGCATTTTACAATTGCCAACGGCTCTACCGAACTGATTTATAACCTGCCGGCTCTGTTGCCGGGTAAAAAAGCGCTGATTATCTCCCCATCGTTCAGCGAATACGTCCGGTCGCTCGATCAGCACCATTGGGAAGCGCAGCACTTTGTCCTGACGCCGGAAAACAATTTTGCCATTGATATGGACAAATTGGAGCAAGCACTGGCTGGAGTCGATCTGCTTTTTATTTGCAATCCGGGCAATCCGAACGGCATGCTGTATTCTCATCTGGTGATAGAACAGATCTGCAGTCTTTGCCGCTCCTCGGGCACATTTCTTGTCCTGGATGAAGCGTTCATGGATTTCTGCGAGGGAGCATCGGCCAAACAGATGATTGTGCAGAACGACAATGCCGTTGTACTCCGCTCGATGACAAAATTCTTCGGTATCCCCGGCCTCCGTCTCGGCTATGCCATCAGTAATGCCGTCCTGGCCGAACGCCTCGACGCAATGGGGGGGCCCTGGAGTGTCAATACCGTGGCGTTGGCTGCCGGAGCGGCAGCGCTTCAGGATCTCCGGCATAATCGGGAAACTCTTGAGTCTATTCGGAGTGAACGGAATACGCTTTTTGATGGCCTGGCACGGTTTTCACAGCTCAAGCCGTATCCCTCCGCCGCCAATTATCTGTTGGTAGAGATTAAGGAGGGGATGACTGCCCGTGAACTTAAAGAGCGCCTGCTCCCCTGCCAGATTTTGATCCGCGATTGCGCCAGTTTTATGGGGCTGACAGGGCAATTTTTCCGGGTTGCGGTGCGGAGCGGTGTGGAAAATAAACGGCTGCTGGAATGCTTGGGCGGGATTTTAACGTAGTTACAATAACTGGATTATTGGCTCAAAATATATCTGACCGGCGCCTCACGCCGCTTTGACGGTGTGAGGCGCCGGTTGGGAAATTACTTGTCCTTACGTGGCACCACAACAATGCCGGATTCGGTGATCGTGTAGCCGTTACGCAGGTCCGACTCCCTGTCGTAGCCAATCGTAGAGCCATCCGCAACCACGACCCCCTTGTCGATGATAGTCCGTCTGATCTTGACATGCCGTCCGACCGTGACATTTTCAAACAGAATGGAATCTTCAACCAGGCTGTAGCTGTTGATCTTGCAGAGCGGGCCGAGGATGGAGCGCCTGACTGTGCTGCCGCTGGTAATGCAGCCGGCGCAGACGTATGAATCGATATTTACGCCCCGCCGATCGCTGACGTCGAATACGGTTTTGGCGGGGGGCAAATTCCCCTGGTTCGTCAAAATCGGCCACTTGTAATTGTACAGATTCAGCTGCGGAGAAACATTGATCAGATCCATGTTCGCTTCGTAGTAGGAATCAATCGTGCCGACATCCTTCCAATACCCTCTCTCGCCGGTCTTCATGCCGGGAATCAGATTGTCGTTGAAGTTGTAGGCGAAGACCCTGTCATTGCTCTCCAGCATCATCGGAATGACATGCTTGCCGAAATCCAGATCTTCATGGTGTTTTTTACCCTCCAGCAGCACATCGATCAGCTTCTTTGTTGAAAAAATGTAATTCCCCATGGAGGCGAGGCAGGTATCCCGTCCCGGTATCGGTTCAGGGATATCCGGTTTCTCGGTAAACGCCATCACTCGCGCATCGTCGTCGACAGAAAATACGCCGAAGCGGCTGGCCTCTTCTGCCGGGACCTCCAGGGCGGCAATGGTTATGTCGGCCCGGTTCATGCGGTGTGAGTTAATCATCTGGGTGATGTCCATTTTGTAAATATGGTCGCCGCCAAAGATCGCTACGTAATCGGCGTCCGAGGATTCGACAAACCGCAGGTACTGTAGGATTGCGTCGGCGGTACCTTTGAACCACTCTTCGCTTTCGCTGCTGGTTTCGGGAGAGATCGCCACATAGAACTCCCCCAGGCCGGTCCACTTCCCCCATGATTCGCGGATATGCTTGTTCAGTGAATAGGCGCGGTATTGTGTCAGGATATAGACCTTCTTGATGCCGGAGTTGAACAGGTTGCTCAGG
>CAIYDX010000118.1 GCA_903925005.1 uncultured Geobacteraceae bacterium | reverse complement strand
TCTCCTTTTACAGCAGTGGTTTTCTTGGTCGAAACCCATAATGCCGGATTTGAAGACGGGATGCTCTTTATTCGTTAACCGGGTAGCTGTTTAGACTCCATATTTTCTGAAATCTACCCACGGATTCTGCGGAAGAACCAAATACTCTTGCTATGCAGTTAATATAATTAGCATAGGTATTTTTATATCAACAGCAGTATTAGTTGTTGTAGCGTATAAGCAACTAAGGTCACTGAATAAGCAGATTAAAATTAATACAAAACAGCTATACCATAATAGCAAACAATCAAATGCAGAGTTCATTTTAACTTTTAACAGGGAGTTTTTTGATAACGCACTAACAAAATCGCTAATACCTATTATTGAAGAACAAAGACCGTTATTGTTATCAAGCGATGGTGAATTTACTGAATATCAGCTTGACGATTATTTGGGATATTTTGAATTAATGTCTATGTTTAAAGAAAAGAAAGTTGTTGATGAATATGATCTATATACAATGTTCGGTCATTATATTTTGAAAGCATGGAAACATGATGAAATCAAGGCTTATGTAGAAAACCTCAGAAATGATAATAAAGATAACTCATACTATTGTGGATTTGAAGATTTAGTTAAAATGGTAGTAAAAGAGGATAAATTAAATAATGAAAACTATAAAACAAAGCCGCTCTTCTGAAGGGGTAGGATTTACAGCAAATATCAATTAATCAGCATTCTGACCAACCATATTGACTGAGCCGCTTTCGGGCAATTTCCCTGTCTGTCTCAGAGAACAATTCACCCCATTGATTTTGCAGAACCAATGCTTCTACGGTTAGATCAAGTCGCTTTCTTTCCCATAATGCGGTATAACCCTCTGAAACATAATTGCTGTGCAAGAGAATTTGAGCGGTTTCAAGTCCACCATGATCGCATAGCATCTGATGGAATCGCGTCGCCTTATACTTGGCCTCTTCCCAGGCACGATGGTAAATGTTCATCATTGCCGCATCGAATTGTCGCTCAATATCGTTGCTCACAGATTGCCCTTTTAAACAAGTAATTGTAAATATCCGACACCCAAGGATGTGGGTTTCAACATCATACTAAAGGCTCAACCATCCGTAACAATTGAGCACGAATCTCACCAGCTGAAGCTCCAAGATCAACAGTTGCAAATCTAATTGCATGCCCCTGAATAATTACAGTCTCATCGACCGTCTCACCGATTGATGGGTGCAGTAAAAGGCCAGATGCACAATCAGCAATTGAATCCCCATTTCCAACCTGAGATTGGAGATATGCGTATATTTGGTAAATATAGCCACTACGTAAAGTTTCTTCCCTGTACCATCCGCGAGTCACAATAGTATTGAATTTAGTATCAATTACAATGCGCCGCCCGGTATTTGAGTGGTTAAGAACAACATCTGTGCGCATGGACGGAAGAATTTTGTCTATGCCGGATGTTTTTCCGTTAATCATCCAATCAAGAGTTTTCCCTCCGTCAATTTTCCATCCAGACGGAGATAACACCACATCATAAAAACCAGCGATAGCTTTTTCATAGAGGCGCCTGATCCAAGTAATTTCCCGGTCTGGGAGCGATAACAAACTTCTCCCACTTGATTCCGTTGGCAGTGCTAAGTCAAAAGCAAGCTTTGCAACCGTGATCATAAGTTTATCATCAATATCATGGTGCCCAAATCTATCTGAGCTTATTTCTGAACGGCTGGGCTTTTCACCTGTTACCCCAATTCTCTTGAGTGTACTTGCTTGAGATAGACAACGACGGGCTAATTCACCACGCTTAACAATTTTTGCAATTGATTCAAGTGCTGCCCGAACAAAACAGTTACGAGGAGTATTAACAGTTAACTCTTCAAAGCGACAGGCAACCCTGCCACGGGCGAGCAACTGGCGACGTTCCGTCCTCAGAAGATCTATTCGCCCCCTAACTCGCCCGAGTTCAGCCGAGCGTGATTTATAACCAAAACTCAAGTTCCGCATTAACCGACGTTCAACTACCCGTGCCAGAAACTCTGCGATTAGATCTGGGATATCATCAGGGTTATTTTCAACATCAATTTTGTCTCGGTCTAAATGTCGAAAGAGTTCTGATGCATAAAGCATTAGTAACCACAGATTCCGGACAGGAATTCGGCCAATTCGATTAACCGTCAGTTGATCATCAAGATTTGTTGATGATGAGGACAGATTCATAATCAAAAACCTTCCGTTAGTCGCTGGCTGGCTTTGCGAGCTTTGTCCAGTGCGTCAAACCAATATTCATTCAGCAGAGGTCCTATCTCGGTCTCGACAACCTGTTTAAACCATTCTCGGCCATCTTCAATACGAATCCCAAAAGGTGGCGTCACGTAACTGTGACCGATGCGAAACTGACGGCCCAGACTTGTGTCAGCACTAATTTCTTCATTTAATGACAGAACTCGCTTTTCAATCTCTTTGAGAACATCAATCTCAATCCCACATTGGTTGCGGACCCAATTGATCCATACTTGACCTAAACTGGGTTCTAAATCTATGAATGCAAATCGCCGCCTTAAAGCAAGATCGACAAGAGCAAGCGAGCGGTCAGCAATATTCATTGTCCCAATGACATAGAGATTGTCGGGAATATAAATCCGTTCACCCTCGAAGCGACGATAGCACAATTCAAGAGCCTCATTCGGGGTTCGTTTGTCAACTTCCAATAGTGTCAACATCTCACCGAGGATTTGAGCAGGATTACCCCTGTTAATTTCTTCAATAACAATAACGTGGATAGCTGTTTCTTTAGAAGCTGCATTGACCATTTCCATAAAAGGTCCATCTTCAAGAGACAGCCTGCCATCACTGTTAGGCCGCAATCCACGAACAAAATCCTCATATGATAGATTGGGGTGGAACTGAACTGGTCTTACTTTACTGTCACTGCGCTGCCCCATTAACGCATAAGCGAGTCGTTTTGCCAGCCAAGTTTTACCAGTTCCTGGAGGTCCTTGCAGGATAATATTCTTTTTAGTACGGAGTCTCTCAAGCATCTTTTCTAAATGCTCGCGTTCCAGAAAACATCCTTCATTCATAATGTCATCAATAGAATATGGGATAATCGGTGCAGCAATAATTTCTGCGTCTAAGTCAACATCGATTGTTGTCGCTTCCTGATGATATCCGGCACCAGATACCGTCCAAATCAGTTCATAATTCCCTTTGTTGTCAACAAACTTTATAAATCCTTCATCGCGTAGTTTTTGTAAGTAAAATGAAAGGGAATTTTCATGAGTGCTGCTATTTGGGAATGCGTTTTTCAATTCTGGAAGGTATTGTTTCATATCTTTAAAAGAAAAAAGATTAGATCCTGTTTTTTGACAATAATCTTTTATGTCATCTCTGACAGTTGCTAACCATCCCTTTGATTGGCTTGGTTGATTTGTCGGAGCAGCATCACCTTTATACAACCATGCAGCTATTGACAATTCGGGAAATGAGTGAACGGGAAAGGCTTCTTCTTTAAAACGAGTTTCAAGTATATCAATGAGACTTAAATAATCAGATGCATTACATCTATCCTTGGGACCGTTCTGCCCAATTTCTATTTTAAGCTTTTTATCTAAATAGAGGCGAGACTGACTATCGAGCGTTGTGAATGACCAGGGACGTATCCAATAGAGCCCCATTGTTAAATTCCATCCAACACCAACCCGTTGGGTTGCATCGTCGTATGCATCAATAAATGATGATCGAGCTTCAAATTCATCTGATTCAGCAAATTGGATTGCACAAGCAAATATTCGCCATAATGCATCGATATCGTCATCTAAACGGTCTTTTTCATAACAAAAAAACCATGATTTCTGATTATTCAGTACCGGGATTCCTTCAAATGTTTCAGGGACTGCCTCTTCAACGCCCAAGAAATCTGCCAGTTCTCTTGCAATATTTTTTCTATTTGCATCTGTAATTCCTCGGTTAAAAAGACCAATAGTGGTAAAAGGGCAAATATCTCTGAATGGCCCCGAAGTATTATCTGCAAACTGGTCCTGGAGAATCGAAAGGCCGTTTACTCTGGTCGCAATGTCATGAATCGCGGTAACCAACACTGATCTATTGTCTTTGTATGCCAACAGCTTCGATGCAATGGTTTCGTAGAATTGCGTCCATTGAAACCTGTGTTTGCCGGTAGGAGTATCGCCGAAACGTTCTTTCCAAAACGGGGCATTACGAAAGCGGTCTAAATCCTGTTGTTTATTACTGAAGGTGAAATCGATAAGTGCGTCTGTGGTCCAATCCCCAGGCACTACTCGCCATACGGTTTTCTGGTAGGTGAAGAAGTACCATTCCCGTGGTGGATCGACCTTTGTCCAGTCAACACTTATCCGGCCGCCACCTCCCTGATTATCAGTAACTACTCCTATTGCCTTGATTGCCATAACTGAAACTGTTTGTCCTCGACTGTCAAAAGGCAAATCATGTTTCCGGGTATATGTAGATTTGATCGCAATACGGTCACCTGGTTGGATTGACTTAACGAGGTCAAGATATTTATCTTGGTTTTTGTTTTCCCAAATCCCATCATCCAGGAATCTCGACAACTGGTCATCTGTCCCACCGTACGCAGCCCCAACAAACCAACATGGTTTAGAACTCATATTTCACCTCTTTCAGATCTTCACGTGTTGGACACTTTCTGCACGGGCCAATTTGATCATACACTTGGCTACCCCAAACATTTGGAAACAAGTTCTTGAGTGTGGGCTTTAACCGCCATCGGCCCTGTCATTTACTTCTCAGAGCTCTTTGGTGATTGAACTTTTGAACTTAACCTACGGCAGATCCTTCATGCTTTTTTCATACAGAAAGCGTAGATTATCGATAGAGTGATATCACTTGATTGCTTCAACAGCTCTGGCGTTGTCAGTGTTGGCGATAACCATTATTGGCAATCTTTCTCTAAAAAGTACTTTTCAAGAATTTTTACGAGCATTCGTGATTTATTGCCTCCTTCAAAATTTTCGGCTTCCAACTCTAACCTCTCTAGTAGGGCTAAAGGTAGATGCATGCTGGTCTGTCGGCTTTCTGGCTTTGTTTTTGGCCTGCCCTTTAGCTTCGGTGTTGTAACAGCGCCTGTGGCGATCCCCGTCGTTTCATTGTGTTTTATTTCCACGGATTCATCCTCCAATTCAATAAAAACCATAATAGCACATAAAAGCTATAAAAAGATAATCTTTGATATAATGAGTTAAGCACAGATAACTATGATGGTTCTGCCCAGTGTTTATTTAGAGTCGTTATAAACAGGAGCCATAAAAAAGCCTGTAATTTTTGAAAGTAAGCTTTTTGAGTGTCCAACAAGTTCTATACTCTGCCCCATGTTGATATCAGGAATCTCGATATATTTATATTTCATCAGATGGCTGCTGTAATCGGGACAGATGCTAAGTTTGAAATTATCAAAAGCATAAATGTGTAGGCTTTGATGCATGCGTAGATATTTTTCTTGATAGAAGAAAATCCTGGTGTAGGGGCTTGTCGTACTGCCGACTGAACTTGTATATAAATCAATCTCCATAGTGGTTTTTAAAGCATCGAGCTTAGTAAGAATCGTTAGTAGCAGATCTCTTTCATTATTATTGTTATCTATATAAGCTGACACTTCTATGCTTAAATGTATGAATCGTAAAAGATTACGTGAATCAGCTTCATTAAACTTTAAGTCAGGATTTGGCTGGATAGATAAAAATATAAAATTACCTTTTAATTTGTAATTATCACTGAGGTAACCCGCCGATTGCAGCGCTCCGATTGCTTGCGGCTCATGCACAAAATGGGTCTTATCGAAATGTAATCGCTCATTTACTAATTCAAGCGCTGATCTGAAAATACTTCCTGACATCGCGTATTCGGTACCATATGGCTTTAGTGGACCCTTTGGTCAAGACAATAATGCTTTTAGTTTAAGATGGTAGTTTCTGC
>CAIYDX010000117.1 GCA_903925005.1 uncultured Geobacteraceae bacterium | reverse complement strand
TATCATTGATAAGGCAACTCTGATCACTGGATCATTTAACTTCACCAAAGCCGCCGAAGAGGCTAATGCTGAAAACCTGCTGATTATTAAGGCAAACAAGGTGTTGGTTGACCTGTATATTCGCAACTACGAAGAGCATAAGGCACATTCTGATGAGTATGAGGGGAAGTAGTATTTCTCCCGGTTATATTAGGAGGGCGTCATTTCGATCACTTCACCGGTTAAATCAAGGTAATCAGGGTTATCGAAGCAAACCCACTCCAACATCGTACCTGGCGGATCAGGATCTTCCGTGAATTCAACTACAGCTTTTTCATACTGTTTCTGAGTTGTTGTCGAACGCCAGATCCGGTCATCATGTCGCCAAATTCCTGTAATGCCAAAATCCTCTTTAATGTCAGTGTTAAAAGCGACAACCGAATTATCTGGATTTATGGCAAAAAAGAAATACTCCTTTGCTTCCACCATTAACTTTAAGGCCGTCTTAATAATCATATTCGAAGGGTTGATCAGGGCATTATAAGTTTTGTAACCATAGAAAGAGAAGGCAAAGTGGAGGACTTCGAAGTCCTTGTTTCCGAACACCGAGTGCCCGAAATTAAAACCCAAACTGGATACATCATCTGAAATAAACTCTTCCAAACGTAGTGCCAAGAAAGCACACTGCTTTTTCCGCTGTTCCAATACACCCATGGCAAAGCAGGGTGCCGCTTCATCCAGGAAGTTCTCTACAAACGCTCTGTTGATGATCATCCGGGGGAGCAGGGTACGTATATTATCATTTTTGTTTCCAGGGATGTCGCCTTTTGGAACTTCAACCTCACCGCTACGAATACCTTCAGCAAGCCTCTCTAAAATCTTCGCGTACCTATAAAAACCGTGAAAGCGTTCGCAAAGTTCGTCCATCGCACTGTCGCCCATATGCAGTAGCTCATAAAAAAGCGGCATGAGTTCGGCCATTTCGGTCAATATTTCAAGTTCATCTGCGCCTAAACTTTCAAGTCTCTTTAATTCACTGTCAAGGCGGGCTGCGATCGCTGTCTGTTTCAGTGTTGGCATAGTTGGAGGACCTTACTTTTCGACGTGCTTAATAATTTCTTTTATACGAGGATTGCTGAAAAGTTTCGTGAAACGTGGATCGCTGGTGAGGACATCAACATTTCGCGTGTTGATTGCCTGTACAAATACTGGATCACTGATAAGAGCCATTATATCAGGATCATTCTGTAGCGCTGATATCAGATCCATAACCTGAGAGTCATTCAACATCTTTGTTTGTAACCCCTGCAGTTGGCCTTCATCAATTTTGCTGTTAGGAGTTGCCGAATTGGCGGCGAATGCAGGAACAGATAAAAAGCCAAGCATCAGGATCATCCAGGTAACTATCCGCTTCAATTGTATTCCACCATTAACCGCTTTAGTCAGCAGTTGACTTGCCTTAAAGCTCAGTACCCTCCGGGCCACTATAGTCATTGGCTCCCCGGTCACTGGATTGCGCCCCTGACGATCCACCTTTTTCTTCAACTTAAACGTCCCGAACCCGCTAATCTTCACGTCTTCGCCAGCCTCCAGAGTATCCTTCATAATTTTAAATATCGACTCTACAATTGCTGAAGCCTCTCGGTTCAACATTCGTGCTCGATCCTGAACATTTGATACAATATCTGCCTTAACCATTCTTATTTCCTCTCTTCGAAAATATTGCCTTGTCCACGGACGGTGTGAATGAGCTGTGATTTGAACGGTGCATCAACCTTTTTATCTTCTACTCTAAACATAAACCTGCCTCTACATCAACTCGATTGGATAAAATAGTATTTTCACTTGAGATTGTTTTTACGCCATTGTGAAAGTAATTATAATCCTCATCATTTAATTCTTTTGCATCATACAAAAACTGAATGAGATAAAAAAAATGGATTTTAAAAAAATATGTTATGTTGTCGCTGCCCTCGTAATTTTCATACATTAAGCAATATTTCTTAAGTCCATTAACTAATATAGAGAGTTCAGAGAGTTCAGTCCGAATGAGATCTTTATATTTTGATGGCAAGTCCATATATATTTTTACTGAAGCAGGTGAACAAATGAATGTTTTTATTGATACTTGTTTTGAGAAACTTCCGTGTAGTACTGAAATAGGCTCAGTAATCAGTTCAATTTCTGTAGTACTCAGTTTATTAGTAATATCATTATAAATTGTCTCTATTAATTTATACACGTCATCTTTTTTTTGTTTAATTTCATTTTTTTCCGCTTCAATTTTCATCAGCTCTGTTTGTTTACGGCTTATTTGGATTGTCCAGAGAACCCCTATGAAAGTCAAGAAACCAAGTAAAGGACTTGTAGTCCCGCCTATAAAATCCCCAAATGTTCCCCATTTTTCTTGTTCGTCGAGTAAATTACCGTGAAAATTAAAGAAGTATACAAGACAGGTAATGGCAATTGATCCAAAACCTACGAACCCCAAGATTATTAGTTGCTTTGGTATGTCTTGGAAAATATTTTTCAACTTGCCCCCTTGGTAAGATAGAAAGGTCATTTATTCATCGGCCTTCCTACAATTGTCCCTGTGGCTGTAGAATAAGTCGTGGAACATTAATATATTATAACACGATGCCTAATGATAATGAGCGCATCATTTTTCTGAAGCGGTAAAAAGCATCAGATAGCAGGCATAACGCATCCATTCCACGGCGATCAGTATTATTTATGAGATAGTGATAGTCAGGGATCAAATCAGCTATCCCCGCTATTGTCGCCACTTCACCCGCACCCGCTCGTTCAAACCTCAACATCTGAGTGTCGATCAGAGCGAGTATTTCAAAATGTCGATCAGTCAGGTTCATGTCGCTTACTACCTCTCTTCAAAAATGTATCCCTGGCGGTGGACTGTATGAATGAGCTTCGTAGAGAACGGTACATCAACCTTCTTCCGTAGAAAATTGATGTAGACGTCGACAATATTTGAAAATATGCCAAGGGGGCTATTCCAACAGTTTTCAACAATATCCTCGCGATACAAAACTTTTTCAGCGTTGCGTACTAAATAGGCCAACATTCGGTATTCGGCTTCTGGCAGGATGATCTCTGTATTTGCACGCCACACTTTGTGATTAACAGGATCAATCCGCACATCCGCATAGCGGATCTCTGCACCACGGTCTTGCTTGGAACGCCTGATAAGTGCCCGTACTCTTGCTATTAGTTCCGCAAACTCAAAAGGCTTCATAAGGTAATCGTCGGCGCCGGCGTCGAGGCCAGCTACAATGTCTTCAACTTCTGTTTTTGCCGTCAGCATCAGAACTGGAACCCGGTTACCAGCTTCGCGTAGTGTCTGCAGAACAGCTATGCCATCCATCTTTGGCAGGCCTCGATCAAGGATGATCAGGCCATATGCGCCGCTATTTGCCAATGCCAGACCATCGGTGCCATTGGGAGAGAGAGTGACCTTGTAGCCGCTGTCATCGGTTTCCAGGGATTTCTTAATAAGCGTGGCAATCTTTTTATCATCTTCAATTACGAGTATGTTCATTTTAAGTCCTGTTCTGGAGTATGTGGGTGAAGAATGTAGCGGTTTAGGCAGGTTAGGTCAATATTTAAAGCATATTCATGGGGATAACGTATTGATTATTAAAAGCCTATAGCGTATGTTTACGACCTTAGTCGCCTATTAACTAACTGACGAGGTTTTCATGCTTCGCTACCTACCATTAATATTCGTTCTCATTCTCATTTCCACGCCAACTCTTTTTGCTGCTGAAACACGCGGCTTAGCGATCATTGCTAAAGACCCTGCAACAGGTCAACCTACCGGGGAAGTTAAGCTTTACAACAAAGCCTGGGCTGTATTCATCGGTATCGACCATTATCAAGAGGCTGCAATCCCCCGCCTGAAAAACGCGGTAAACGACGCTCTTGGTGTTAAACAGGTTTTGGAGCAGCGTTTCAAGTTTGATGACTACCGAGAACTTTACGACGACAAGGCAACCCAGAAGAGTATTCTGGAGCTATTTCAGGATGAATTAGCTGATAAGGTCGCTGAGGATGATGCGGTATTTGTTTTTTGGGCCGGACACGGCACACAGCAGGATAACAATCGCTTTGGTGAGATTGGCGAACTGATCCCATATGATGGTTCATTGAAGAAACACTCCCGCAATATCTCTATGGAAACCCTGAAGACCAACATCTCAAAATCACTTAAAGCCCGACATGTGTTCTACGTCATGGATGCCTGCTATGGCGGATTGATGGCCGATAAACGGGCAGTCAACCAGGATACGCAGCGTACTCTAAAAGCTCTTCAGCAGATCGCCAAGGACGACGTCCGGCAGGTGCTGACCGCAGGGAGCAAAGGTGAACAAGTACTTGATGGCGCTAACGGTCATTCCGTCTTTACCTATCGCCTGATAGAGGCACTGGAAGCCGCTGGTGACTTTATCACTGCTAACGAAATTCAGGCTATCATTACTCGTAATGTAGCGTCTGATGCTCTCAAATATGACCATAAACAAACTCCACAGTATGGCAAGCTCTATGGTCAAGGCGACTTCGTATTTGTGCCATCAAAAGAATACCAGCTGGCTGAAAAACAAGCTGAGATTGACAATATTCGCAAGCAATCAGACCAGACCAGGCAGGATAATGAACGCATTAAAAAGCAAATGGCAGATGATGAAGCTCTGATTGCCGAAGCTGTAAAAGCGGGCGATGACTCAAAGCGTCAAACTGCAGAACTGGAGTTGAAACGCAAACAGGGATTGCTAAAACTGGAAGAAGCTAAACAGCAAGAGAGTGAACGTCAATTACATCGTGCAGAACAGGAAGCCGCCGAGCTGAAACAGCGCGATATAGAGCGTGTGCGCATTCAGGAAGAGGCAAGGCGCCAGCAACTGAAGTTGCAAGAGGCTGAGTCGCACCGCGCCACTGAGCTTGCAAAGCTTGAAAAGGAACAGCAGTTACAGAAGGCCGAGGAAGAGCGTCAAAATGCTGAGTTACGCCGACAAGGTGAGGCAAAACGGAAAAAGGCTTTAGAAGCTGCGTCAACAGCATTAAGCATTGAGGCGGCAGTTGAACAAATAAGAAAAACTGATGAACAGATTTCCGGTATCAACAATGACTTTGATGCCGAACTTGCCCGCCAAAAAGCTGCTGCTGACCGTCGGTTGGCTGAAAAAAAAGCGCGTCTCAGCACAGAATACGATAAGCGAATGCTGGAGCTAAAGAGTCAGCCGTCTGTAGCGGTCATTAAACCGCTAATACCGTCCCGTGATGAGGAGTTTGAAACCAAAGCTGAGTATCAGGCCAAAGTGAAAAAGATCGAAGATGACTACAATAAACGCTTGGCAGAGGCACAATCAGTTGGCAGTAGTGCACTGCGCGCTGAAAATGAGATGTATGAAAAAGGGCTGAAACTGGCCGAGGCAAAATATTACATCGAAGTTACTGCTATAGACCATAAAATAACTGTCACTCGTGAAGAAGCCATCAGCCCATTCCGCGATCGCATTGCTACTATCGCTGCCAAGGAGTATCCAGTACCTCCTCAAGTACTGAAACTTACAATTGGCATGTATAATCCTGAAGACGGGAAATTTCCCGTTTCTATCGGCAGCACATCACCATCGGTCAAACTTTCAGTGGAAGGAACACTTTCTATTCCTCGTGACAAAGCAAAACAGTTTAAACAACAGTATCAGAATGGCCTATTGCGAGTTGAAGCGTACATGAAAACCGGTAACAGTGTGCCGGTAAGGGTAGCTATGTTGAATGACGGCGTACAGATTGATGCAGATAATTCCCCAATGGAATATGCAGATGGAGAGTTTTTAAATGTTGCAGAGCGTAAACGTAGAAACGAAGCAGCCGCAGCGGCAGTAGCAGCGGAGCGAGATCGTCTGGTATACACTGACCCGCAAACCAGCTTGATGTGGCTGCGTAATGGGAATATTGCTGGCAAGGAGATGCGTTTTAGTGATGCCATGAGCTGGGTTAATAGCTGTAACTATGGAGGCTATAGTGATTGGCGATTACCAACACAATATGAACTGGAGTCCATTGCTAAACGCGGTGGGGACCGCCCTTCAAAATGGCTTAACTCCAATGGTTTCAATAACGTCCAGGCCTATGCATATTGGTCGTCCAGTGACTACAAAAGTGATATTTCATATATCGTTAATATGAGTGATGGTAAAATGGGTACCAGTTTTAAGATTTACGGAAATTATGTTTTGGCGGTTCGTTCGACAAATTAGTAATTATTTGGCTCCCGTCTCGTGGCGGCGGTTGGTTCAGCAGTGCCAAGGGCGTGTGAGTTGCTTACCGTCACGGCAGTTAGCAGATGACTACCTGTGGCTTTCGCCTTGTCTCTCCAGCCAAGTAAGCGACAGGTACGGCAGCGACTACCCAAGCAGCGGCAACAACCCTCAGGGACCACTATCGGGCTCATTCCGCGTGCTTCGTGGCGGCGGATGGGGAAACGATCCAGTGCATTTGCAGGCAACGTACCGTATTTGTAATCCGCCCAGCGCTCGCGGCATCGTTGGTTTCCGCCTTGCGGCCTCAGTCCAGTGACTCAGTTACTCAGGATGAGTCCGGCAGCGGAGGGTACCAACGTAGTGCAACACAGTACGTTCAAAGTCATTAATCTTCACAACTAACCGCTACGAGGTTTACATATTCACTATCTGAATAGTGCCTCGTATTTGGCTGAAAGCGTTAGGCCTTTACTTTTGCTCTTTTCATTTTCGTTACTGTTGTAGGTGCAGCTTCTTTCCCCGCCAATTTTTTGGGAGGAACTTCAGCGGGTTTTGCGTGCTTAGTCGTTGCCTTTTGAACTTTTGCTTCTGGTTTTGATGCTGGTGCAGGTGCTGGTCCTTTGCGTGCTTTTTTAAACTGTCTCTGTAATTCTTCTTCAAAGGGAGGCATTTCAGTTATATCCATCTGAGAATAGATAGGACTGGAAAATGACAAGATCATTGGTTCCTCAGCTGGTGAATGCCTGTTAGTAAACTCAGGTGCGCCAGTAAGTTCCAATGTTTTCAGCGCAACAAAGACTTTGTTGATTTCTGCTACCAGCTCGTCGGCAGGCAAGCCAGACCCGGCAACGTTTGCTGTAACAATATTTGCTGCCAATTCGACTAAAGTGGTCATACATCCTCCTCTACAGAAGTGAGATATATTTATGAAGATATATCCCTTTTACCATGGAAATATTAGTAGTCAAGTGACGGCCGAAGCCTGATCCAGTCACAAAGGTAACAGATTTATTCTTGCAGACTGATGCCATACATGAGTCATAAGGAGAAGTAATGCGGAAAATACTGATTACATTTGCTTTGATTGTTCTGACCACAGGTAGACTTCACGCCGGGCAGTCAATTATTACTGAAGGTGAAGGTTATGCATGTATGGGTGATGACAAATCACGCAAGGTAACCGAAACTGCCGCCATGGCTCATGCTAAACGCAACGCTACGGAAGCTGCTTCCACTTATCTCCAGTCTGAAACCCACATTAAAGACTCAATGTTGGAGAAAGATCTTCTTTCGGCCTATGCCAGCGCACAGGTCAAAGTGCTCCAGGAGATGCTAAAGGAATGGTACAAGGAGCAGAACCTGGGCGACTGTTACCGGGTGAAACTCAAATTTGAGGTTATCCCTGATGAAAAGGTGCTATCTGCAAATGCGAAGAAGAGCCAAGTTGCCATTGCTGATGATCCGGCTGCGCCGCTGAACGTAAAAATCTGGACAGATAAGAAGGAATATAATCAGGGGCAGTTGGTCAAGGTATATCTCAAGGCCAACAAGCCTTTCTATGGCCGGGTGGTCTACAAAGACGCTGATGGCAAGATGGTGCAACTACTCCCAAATCCCTATCGCAACGACAATTACTTCAATGGCGGTGTCGTTTACGAACTACCCGGCAACGGTGATCGGTATGACCTGCAGGTATCGCCACCTTTCGGCAGCGAAGGAGTAACCGTATACGCCTCCACTTCACCTCTTGGTGATATCGAGACCTCAGCTACAGGCAGCGTGTATGAAATTAAATCGAAGCCTCAGGATGTGGCAATCGGCACTCGCGGAATTAAGTTAACCTCCAAGGGTAGCGGGTCAATATATTCCCCATCTACAGCCGAGTTTGCAGAAGCAGCGGCTGAGGTAACAACAGCTAAATGAAGCAACTTCATCTGACAAACTGGTCATGTTATGACGTCTTCCGGAGGGTTTATATGTACACCCGCTCACTGAGCATTTTAATCGCTACTGTTATTTGTGCCAGTTGTTTAACTTCATCCTTTCAAACCTCTGCCTTTGCCGCAGAAACCAGAGGGCTGAGTATTATCGCAAAGGACCCGGTCACTGGTCAAGCCACCGGCGAAGTGAAGCTCTATAACAAAGCGTGGGCTGTTTTCATCGGGATAGATCGCTACCAGGAAGCCGATATTCCAACCCTCAGAAATGCTGTTAACGACGCACGCAGTGTTAAAAAAGTATTGGAAGAACGCTACAAATTCGATGATTACCGGGAACTCTACGACAGCAAGGCAACGCAAAAGAACATCCTTGAATTGTTCCAGGATGAGCTGGCCGATAGGGTAGGTGAGGATGATGCTGTGTTCGTGTTTTGGGCGGGGCATGGTACGCAGCAAGAAAATAACCGGTTTGGTGAGATCGGCGAGTTAATCCCTTACGACGGTTCGTCAAAGAAGCACTCTAAAAACATCTCCATGCAGGTATTGAAGGAAAGCATATCAAAGTCACTGAAAGCTCGTCATGTCCTCTATGTCATGGACTCATGCTATGGCGGTTTAATGGCCGATACACGGGACATACCGAAACAGACACAACGTGACCTAAAAGCATTGCAGGTTCTTGCCAAAGAAGACGTCCGTGAAATATTTACTGCCGGTAGCAAAGGTGAGCAAGTACTGGACGGGATCAATGGACACTCAGTTTTCACTTATCGCCTAATTGAAGCACTGGAAGCAGCCGGTGATTTCATTACTGCTAACGAAATTCAGGGCATTATCACCAGAAACGTCATATCTGATGCTCTTAAGGCTGATCACAAACAGACACCACAATTTCGTAAATTGTACAACAGTCAGGGGGACTTTGTCTTTGTTCCTTCAAGCGACTACAAACTTGCTGAGCAGCAAGCCAAGATAGATAAAGATCGTCTTGATATCGAGCAAAAGCGGCTATCTAACGAAAAGCTCAATAAGCAGATACAGGCCGACGAGGCAGCTATAGCAGCTGCTCTCAAGGCTGGTGATGAGAAAAAACTGCAGAATGCTGAGCTGGATCTTAGAAAGAAACAGGCATTGAAAAAAATCGAAGATGCAAAGCAACAAGAACGGGAAGAACAGCTACGTCGAGACGAGCAAAGCGCTGCTGATTTAAATGTTCGTGAAGCTGAGCGTCACCGGATACTTGAAGAAGCCCGTCGTCAACAGGCAAAACTGCAAGAGAATGAAGTCAATAAGTCAAAAGAGTTTGCAAAGCTTGACGCAGAACAACAGAAGCAAAAAGCTGAAGAAGAAAAGAAGAATGCTGAGCTAAGGCGGCTTGGTGATGAAAAGCGTAAGAAAGCCCTGGAAGTGTTTGTAGCAAATACAAGTATAGAGGCCGCTATAGAAGATATTCGCAAGGCTGATACAGCAATTGCTGATATAAACCGTGAATTTGATGCAGACTTGGCGCGTCAGAAGGAAGCCGCTAATCGCCGACTGGCAGAGAAAATAGAAAGGTACAAACAAGAATATGATAAGCGGTTGTTGGAGCTTAAAAACCAACCAGCGGTAGTTATTTCAGTTACTAAGCCGAGCATTCCGCCACGGGATGAATTTGAAACCAAGGGCGAATATGAAAGCAGGGTTGCCAAAGCCGAAGAGGACTATAATAAACGGCTGGACGATGCAAGGGCCATAGGGGCCAATGCCCAAAGAACAGAAAAAGAATTATATGACAAAGGTAACGCAAAAGCTGAGGCCGAACATAGAGATGAAATAAGTACAATCGAACAACGACTCAAAACAGCACGTGAAGAAGCTGTAAAGCCATTTCGTGAACGCATTACTACCATAGCCGCTAAAGAGTATCCGATTTCACCGCAATCATTGAAATTGACAATAGGAATGTATGATCCGGATAACGGGATATTTCCAGTAAGCATCACCAGTTCGTCACCAGCGGTAAAGCTCTCAATTGATGGTAAACTGGCACTACCGCGTGATGCAGCCAAGTTATTCAAACAGCAGTATCAGAATGGCCTGGTGCGCGTTGAAGCTTACATGAAAACCAGCAGCAGTGTGCCGATACGGGTTGCTATGTTAAATGACGGTGTGAAGAGTGATGCAGATAATTATTTGATGGAATATGTAGATGGTGAATTTATATCCGGAGCGATCCGTAAGCGGCGGGAAAAGGAAAAGGAGGAGGAAAGTGAGAGGCAAAGGAAAAGGATTGTCGACAACTTTGTCCGTGTTCCCGGTGGTTGTTTCCAGATGGGCGACACTTTTGGGGATGGTAGTAATGACGAAAGACCCGTGCATGATGTATGTGTCAAAGATTTTGCAATTAGCAAATATGACGTAACACAACGGCAGTGGCTGCAAGTTATGGGTAACAACCCATCGAATTTCACCAGTTGCGGTGATGACTGTCCGGTAGAACAGGTGAGTTGGAATGATGTTCAGGAATTCATCAGCAAGCTGAATAGCCAGTTGGGTAGCAATTTCCGCCTCCCGACGGAGGCGGAATGGGAGTACGCGGCACGGACCGGCGGTAAGCATGAAAAATACAGCGGCAGTGACAATGTTAATGAGATAGCCTGGTATTCAAGCAACAGTGGGTCGCAGCCTCATCCTGTAGGGCAGAAACAACCGAACGGTCTTGGCATCTATGACATGAGCGGCAATGTATGGCAATGGGTAAGTGACAGGTATGGGACCTATCCAAGTTTCCGTCAGCAGGACCCACAGGGGCCATCATCTGGATCCAAACATGTGTTTCGTGGAGGCTGTTGGTACAACAATATTGAGGATGTACGAGCAACTAATCGTTTCTACCATTCGCCCGACCATCGCTTCAATAATCTCGGCTTCCGCCTTGTCTCCCCAGTCCAGTGAGCCAGCCTCGCAGGCCGGGCAGAGCCGAGCAGCGGAGGTCAGGCGGAGCGGAACCCGCGAGCTAAAAATCTTTACACTAAATATTTAACCGCAACGAGGTTTAAATGCTTCGATCTCTATTTCTGGTACTAATTTTTCTTTCAGCAGCAACTCTCTACGCTGCTGAAACCCGCGGACTGACGATTATAGCCAAAGACCCAGTCACTAATCAGACAGGCGAGGTCAAGCTCTATAATAAGAGCTATGCCGTGGTCATCGGTATCGACAACTACCAGAACCTACCCGCTGATCGTCAACTTGCTAACGCGGTCAATGACGCCAAAGGGATCGAGGCCACTCTCAAGAAACATTACCGATTTGACCGTATTTTTACTCTCTACAACAAAGATGCAACTCGCGATAACATCATGCGTCTCCTGACCTCAGAGCTTCCTGATACAGTTGGCAAAGATGATGCTCTGTTTGTTTTCTGGGCCGGCCACGGCAATCAAAAGAAATCCGATGATGGTGACCTTGGGTATCTGATCCCGTATGATGGCAACGGTAATGGTATCTACGGCAATATTTCCATGAGCCAACTAAAAGACGACATCTCCAAAGCTATCCCCGCCAAACACATCTTCTATGCATTCGATGCCTGCTATAGCGGTCTCCTAACAACCCGTAGTGTGGATACTAAAGTCACCCGCAATCTTGCCTACCTCAAGGACATTACCAAGGAACGGGTTCGTCAGGTGCTGACAGCCGGCAGCAAAGGCCAAGAAGCACTTGATGGCGGGCGTAACGGTCACAGCGTATTCACAGGCCGCCTGATTGAGGTCTTGGAAGCTACAGGCGATTACATCACTGCAAATGAAATCCAAGCCATACTGAAGGAGAGGGTTTATCAGGATGCCCGAGCAAGAGGCCATGAACAGACACCTGGCTTCGGTGCGTTATACGGTAGCGGTGACTTCGTCTTTATCCCCAACATCGAGCAGAAAGTGCAGGACAACAAAGCTGAAGTAGCAAGAATGGAAGCGGAATTAAAGCGTTTGGAAGATCAGGAAGCCGAAGGTCGTAAATATCAAACTGAACAGCAGCAGCGTGAAGCCGTGCAGAAGCGTATGGCAGCCGAAGCCCGGCTGAAGGCCGAACAACTCCGCCAGCAGCAACTTGCCGATGAGGCCAAGAGGCAGGAGGAGATGGCAGCCGAGCGGACAAAGTTCGAGTCCGAGCAAAAACAGCGTGAACAGGAGATGACTGCCGCGCAAAAAGTTGAAGAACAGCGGTTGACAGCGCTTAAGGCTGAACTGGCAAAAAAGAAGCAGGCTTCACCATCAGTTGCTACCGGATCACTGGCGGCGGCCGTTGCAGAAATTAAGCGATTGAATGCTGAGATAGAAGGGATAGAGGCTGTTTTTAGCCGTGAGTTGGCAGATGGAAAAGTTCGCATCGCCACTCGCTATAAAGCCGAAATAGCTACAGTACGTCAGGCATCGAAACAGAAGCAGGCACCACCTGAAAGAGATGAATTTGACACTGAAGCGGAATACAAGGCTAAAATTGCTAAGCAACTGTCAGCTTACAGTGACCGCATAGCGGAATTGGAGCGAAAACTTGGAGAAGAGGTGCGTGATCTGGAACAGCGCCTTGGCAGAGAACAGCAGGCACAAACTGCTGATTTGCGAGCAAGCCTGAAACAGCTTGGGGATAAGGAATACAGCATTGGTGCCGAGACGTTGGCTCTGGAGATTGGTCAGTACAATCCTGATAAACGGGCTTTTCCGGTTACTATCACTAATCGTACTCAGACAATCAAATTTGCCATGAACGGCACATTAACGCTACCCCGAGACTCTGCCCGCAAGTTCAAACAGGAATACGCCAGCGGTCTGGTGCGTCCACAGGCAACTGTAAATGCCGGTAGTGGCGAGGTATTGACCGTTGCCCTTGCCAATGACTCGGACAGCAGCATCTATGAATATAATTCCGGTGAGTTCATCACATTGGCGGAGCGTATCCGCACCAGATCCGGCAGATTCCGGCCAAGCCGGTCCAGACGCCATACAACCAGAACATCACCCGTACGTAGCGCTTTCAGACAGTTCAGCAACTCGGTCCGTTCCGCACTCTTACCGCTGGCGTGTTCCTCATAGAT
>CAIYDX010000116.1 GCA_903925005.1 uncultured Geobacteraceae bacterium | reverse complement strand
TTCTGATGGGCAGATTGAGTCAAACAACCTGAAAGCGGACTGAGATTCTTCTGTGTCTTTCAGTGTCGGGAATTAGAGTTATGAAACTGTTTGACAAGGACACATAGTTCACGGTATCATCACAAAGCACTCGGGAAAAATCAATGTGTACAGCGAGAAAGGACTCGGAACAACATTCCGGATTTATCTGCCGCTTCTGGATCAGCCACTGCAGAGAGAACAGCCTGAACTGAGTTACAAAACCATTCCCAAAGGGGATGAAACCATATTGCTGGTGGATGATGATGCCGATGTTCGGAAAATTACGGAGTTGCATCTGAATGATTTAGGCTACAGGGTGCTTGTCGCAGATAATGGCAAAGCCGCTCTCTCTACATTCAAAGACAATCGGGAAGCAATCCAACTTTTGATAACCGATGTCATCATGCCCAAGATGAACGGAATCGAGCTATACGAGGAAATTCATAAGCTGAATGTGTATATTCCGGCCATTTTTATGAGCGGGTACGCTGCTGAAATAATCGAAGAGAAGACACTCCCAATCGGGAACGTGACCTTTCTCTCCAAGCCCATAAAGACGGAGATACTTTTGAGTTCAGTTCGAAAGATGCTGGATTCCGGCAAAAGCAACTGAACCTCGAAATACAGTTATCTTCTGGAAAGTATTCTTGCCGAATATGGCTCGTTGACAGCAGAGTATTGCTGGGATAAGGTGGGGGCACTTGATAAAGTGTGCAAGGAGACGGCGACAATGAGAGCTACCTGCTATGCAGCAATTCACTGAACTTTATCCGCTTATCGTCTATACCGTTGCGACCGTCGTAATTATTGGCGGTCTGCTGCTTGCCGCCTGGTGGCTCGGCGCAAAAAGTACCAACCGCAACAAGGAGCTTCCCTACGAATCGGGCGTGATCCCTTCCGGAGCCGCGCGCCGTCCCCTCTCTGTCCCCTTTTACCTGATTGCCATATTTTTTATAGTTTTTGATGTGGAAACCGCCTTCATCTTCACCTGGGCTACGGCTTGGGATCAGTTGGGTTTGGCCGGTCTGCTCCATATCACTTTTTTCATCGTCGCTCTTCTGCTTGGCCTGGCTTGGCTGTGGCTTAAGGGAGGGCTGGAATGGGGACCAACAGCAGGACGAAACGCAGATTTTTCGCAATCTCTGCGTCACCCTTCGGAATAGCTTGTGCGACGTAGCTATGCTACGTCTCCGCGCTCTTCCTCGACTTGCAAAAACTTTGCGTTTCTGAAAATGTTGTGCGGGGTAACGGATGAATCAGGAAATTCCTGACAATATTCTGCTGACAAATCTGGACGACCTGATCAACTGGGGGCGGGCGAACTCGCTCTGGCCGATGTTTTTCGGGCTCTCCTGCTGTTTCGTCGAGATGATGACTTCGTTCACCTCGCGTTACGATGTCTCCCGATTCGGCGCTGAAGTCTTGCGCGGCACCCCGCGCGAAGCGGACCTTATGGTGATTGCCGGTACCCCTTTTCGCAAGATGGCCCCTAATATCCTGCGCCTGTACGAGCAGATGGCCGAGCCGCGCTGGGTGGTCTCCATGGGAAGTTGTTCCAACTCCGGCGGCATGTACGATGTCTACAGCGTTGTCCAGGGGGTCAACCAGTTCCTGCCGGTGGATGTCTATATCCCCGGCTGTCCACCACGTCCCGAGGCCTTTCTGCAAGGGTTGATGCTGCTGCAGGAAAAGATAAGAAGCGGGGAACGCCCGGCCCGGCCGGTGCTGCATCTTGCCGGCGGCAGCCAGGGAACTACCGTACCGCTGCTGTTGGAGGGGGTCTCCAAAACGTGCGACACCCGTGGGCCCGGAGTGGAGGGAACCGCCATCCGTGGCGTTTCGGTCGGCCATCCCCGCGAATGGCTGCCGCGCAGCGACGAGATGTGGCGCCCACCGGCACCGAAACATGCCTATCCCGACTTCGGAATGAATGGCGAGCTGGAGGAGCGTTTCGGTGACAGCGTCCGGCGCGATGAGGCCGCCACCGACATGCTCACCTATCGGGTCCGGCCGGAACTGCTCCCCGATGTGCTGCGCAGCCTGAAAAGCCGCACCACCGCCCCGTTCAGGCGCCTGGAGGATATCGCCTGCGTCGATGAATCCTGCCGCCGTGCCCCGGAACAGTTCAAGGCGTTCAGTGTCAATTACCACCTGCTCAACTTCGACATCCCCGGCCACATCCGCATCAAGACCGAGTTGCCGGACGATGCCACCCCGCTCCCCAGTGTGAGCCGAGTTTTTGCCAATGCCGACTGGTACGAACGCGAGGTCTACGACATGTACGGGCTCCGCTTCAGCGGTCATCCCAACCTGCGGCGCATTCTGATGCCGCATGACTGGGAGGGGCATCCGCTGCGCAAGTCGCACCCTTTCCGGGCCACCGAGATGCCCCCCTACACCCTTGACGATGCCCGCCGCTTCCAGTCGCTGCCGGCGGAGCAGTTCTTCAACACTAACGATCCGGACAGCCTCATCCTCAATCTGGGGCCGCAGCATCCCGGCACTCACGGCATCATCCGCTGCATGCTGAAGCTGGATGGTGAAGAGATCGTCGATATGGAGAGCGATATCGGTTATCACCATCGCGGGGCGGAAAAGATCGCCGAACGCCAGCAGTGGAACCAGTTCATCCCCTATACCGACCGTATCGACTATCTCTCCGGGGTGCAGAACAACCTGGCCTACTGCCATTCGGTCGAACGGCTCTGCGGTATCATGGTGCCGGAGCGGGCCGAGGTGATTCGCGTCATGCTGGCCGAACTGTTCCGAATCGCCAATCATCTGGTCTGGCTCGGCACCTTTACCGCCGATATCGGCGCGATGACGCCGGTTTTCTACACCTTTACCGATCGGGAAAAGATCTTCGACATCGTCGAAATGATCACCGGAGGCAGGATGCATCCGGCCTGGTTCCGCATCGGCGGCGTGGCCGAAGACCTGCCGGAGGGCTGGGAACAGCCGGTGCGGGATTTTCTCGCCTGGATGCCGGCTCGGTTGAAGGAGTACCATACCCTGCTGGACAGGAACCCGATCTTTATCGCAAGGTTGAAAGGGGTCGGCGCGATCACCCTGGAGGACGCGATGGAATGGGGGCTGTCCGGCCCGAATCTGCGGGCGTGCGGCATGGAGTGGGATCTGCGGAGGAAGATGCCGTATTCCGGCTACGACCGGTTCGACTTCGATATACCGACCGCTGAAGGTGGCGACTGCTGGGCGCGGTACCAGGTGCGCATGGAGGAGATCCACCAGTCGCTCCGCATCGTCCGGCAATGTCTCGATAATATGCCAGCCGGACGCTGGATGACCGACGACTACCGCTATGTGCTGCCGCAGAAGCAAGATGCCCTGCATGACATCGAATCGTTGATTCATCACTTCGTCAACAGCACCCGCGGCATGTCCGCGCCGAAGGGGGAGAACTACAGCGCCATCGAGGCCCCGAAAGGGGAAAACGGCTATTTTGTTGTTTCGGATGGCTTGAACATCCCCTATCGGGTGCGGATCAAAACCCCCAGTTTCCCCCATATCCAGGCACTGCCGGTCATGAGCCGCGGCTGGCTGCTGGGGGATTTCCTGGCGATATTAGGGTCGATAGATTTTGTCTTAGCGGATTTAGACAGGTAAGCATCATGATCCCATCAGAACTTAAAACTGACCTCCAAAACCGTATCGCCTTCGCCATCACCAACCGCGAGGCGGCTGTCGATGTGATGAAGGCGCTCCAGGCTCACTACGGCTGGCTGACTGACGAGGCGGTCAGTGAGGCGGGTGAACTGCTGGGGCTTTCGCCGCTGCAGGTGGAGGAGCTGGCGACCTTTTACGAGATGATTTATCGCAGACCGGTCGGGCGGCGAGTGATCCATGTCTGCGACTCCATCTCTTGCTGGGCCATGGGGGGCGAAAGTCTGCTGGAGCATATTGTCGGACTGCTCGGTATCGGAGTGGGCGGGACGACCCCGGATGGCGAATTTACTCTGCTCCCCTGCTGCTGTCTGGGCAACTGCGGCCAGGCGCCGACGATGATGATCGGCGATACTATTTATGGCGGGGTGACTGTTGAGAGTGCTGTTGAAATACTGAACAAAGAGCGCCGGGACAGTTGAATGGAACAGATCCTCTTCAAACATAACCGACCGGGCCGCTCTGTCACCTTTGCCGAATATCAGGATGACGGGGGCTTTGTCGCATTGAAAAAGGCGCTCTCCTCCATGTCGCCCGACGAAGTGCAGCAGGCGGTGATAGATTCAGGAATGCGGGGACGCGGCGGGGCCGGTTTTCCGACCGGGAAGAAGTGGTCCTTCGTGCCGCGAAACCTGCCGGGACCGCGCTGGCTGATCTGCAACTGCGACGAGATGGAGCCGGGCACCTACAAGGACCGGGTGCTGCTGGAGGCCAATCCCTACTCTCTTGTGGAAGGGATGGCTTTGGCCTGCTATGCCATCGGCGTCCGTCACTCCTTCATCTTCATTCGCCGGGGCTATGAACAGGCCGCCGCCAACCTGCGCCGCGCCATCGCCGAGGCCACGGCTACCGGGCTGCTGGGGGAAGATATTCAGGGGAGCGGTTTTTCCTGCGATATCAATGTGCATGTCTCGGCCGGGCGTTATATCTGCGGCGAGGAGACCGCCCTGATCAACGCTCTGGAAGGGAAACGGGCCAACCCGCGCGCCAAGCCCCCCTTTCCGGCGGTCAAGGGGCTGTGGGGCGGCCCGACCGTGGTCAACAATGTCGAGAGTCTTGCCAATGTCCCGTATATCATTGCGAACGGCCCGGAATGGTTCAAGGGGACGGCTGCAACGTCCGAGGCGTCGGGGATGAAGCTGTTTTGCGTTAGCGGTCATGTGGTCAACCCGGCCTGTTTTGAACTGCCGCTCGGGATGAAGCTGGGGGAGATCATCGACGGCCCTTGCGGCGGCATGCGGCCGGGGAGCAGCTTCAAGGCCTGCCTGCCGGGGGGGGCGTCAACCCACTACCTGACCGCCGCGCACCGGGATCTGCCGATGGATTTCGATCCGGTAGCCAAGGCCGGTTCGCGGCTCGGGACCGGCGGCATCGTTGTCTTCGACCAATCCACATGCATGGTGGCGGCGACCCTGAATCTGGTGCGCTTTTACGCCCGGGAATCGTGCGGTTGGTGTACCCCGTGCCGTGAAGGACTCCCCTTCGTGGTCCATCTGCTGGAATGCATCGAGTCCGGCAGAGGGAGTGAAGAACATATCGCTATCCTGCGAGAGCATGTCCAGTACCTGAATTATGCCTTCTGCGCTCTGGCGCCAGGAGCCATGGGGCCGGTGGAGGGGCTGCTCATGCACTTCGAGGATGAGATCAGGGAGCATATTGTTACCGGGAAGTGTCCATGCCGAAACTGATCATAGATGACATAACTGTAGAAGTGCCCGAAGGGACAACCGTGCTGGAAGCGGCCCGGTCCGTGGATATACCGATCCCGCATTTCTGCTGGCATCCGGCGCTCGGAAAGGCTGGCGCCTGCCGGGTCTGCGCCGTCAAAATGCTGGACGGTCCGGTAAAGGGGATCCAGATGTCCTGCATGCTGCCGGCCCAGGACGGTATGGTGGTATCAACCACCGATTCCGAAGCGGTGGCGATGCGGCGCCTGGTCATCGAATGGCTGATGATCAACCACCCCCACGATTGCCCTGTCTGCGACGAGGGGGGGGAATGCCAGCTCCAGGACTATACGATTGCCGGCGGGCATGGTATCCGGCGCTACAACGGCAAAAAGCGGACCCACAGCAACCAGGATCTGGGGCCGTATATTGAACATGAAATGAACCGCTGCATCCAGTGTTACCGCTGCGTCCGCTTTTATCAGGAGTATGCCGGTGGCACCGACTTCGGCGTGATGGGGAGCGCCGGGCGGGTCTACTTCGGTCGCTTCAACGATGGGCAACTGGAATCTCCTTTCTCCGGCAACTTGGTGGACATCTGTCCGACCGGGGTATTCACCGACAAGACCGCCCGTTTTCGCGCCCGGTACTGGGACTACGACATGGCCCCCTCCATCTGTCCCCACTGCTCGCTGGGGTGTAACACGACTCCGGTAGCGCGCTACCGGGAACTGCTCAAAACGGTTGCTCGCACTAATGATGCGGTAAGCGGTTGGTTCCTCTGCGACCGGGGACGTTTCTCAAACAGTGCGGTAAACGATCCGCAGCGTCCACGTACTCCAAAGGTGGATGGCAGAGAAACGAGCCGTGACGAGGCGCTGGAAACTCTGTTGCTGCGGCTTGGTGAAGTGGCGGAGCTCTACGGCCCCGGCAGCATCGCCGTGGTCGGTTCCGCGCAACTGGCGTTGGAAGCGGCCGCGCTTCTGCCGCTGCTGGCCCTGTCTGTCGCCGGAGTACTCTGCTACTTCTCCGGTCAGGAGGATGAGGGGCGGACACGTTTACTCCACGAGCTCCTTTCATCAGGGAGCAGCGCTTCGCAGCGGGATGTCAGGGAGGCCGACTGTATCGTAATACTCGACTGTGATCCTCTGCAGGAGGCGCCGATGATGGCCCTGGCGGTCCGTCAGGCCTGGAGAAACGGCGCCAGGGTGTATGTTGTCGGCGGCGGAATCGATTTGCCGTGCGAGTTCATCCCGGTCGCCGGACTGGATGCCGTGCCGCTGGCCGAGGCTGCGAATCCGGTGATTATATGCGGCACTGCCGGGCCTCATGCAGGAGAACTATTAAGTTCCTTCCCCCCTTGCGGGGGAGGGTTAGGGTGGGGGGGAGGTCGGCATGACACCAGCATGTTGCAGCTTCACCCACCCCCTAACCCCTTTAAGCCCCAGAGGGTCCTCCCGTCAAGGGAGGGGGGACATAATAATAACCTGCGGCTGGCCTGCCTCTTCCCTGCCGCCAACAGCTTTGCCGCAGCGCTCCTGTCGCGTGAGCACGGCGCGATCAGCCTGGAAGAAGCGTTGGCTGACGGAGTCATCAAGGGGATCATTGCCGTTGAAGCCGATATTCCGGAACGGTTACTGGAGGGGATTCCGTTTGTGGCGGCGCTGGACTGGCGTATGACCGCCGCTGTTCAGGCTGCGCAGGTCGTTATTCCGACCACGGCCTGGGTGGAGATGGACGGCACCTATATCAATCACGAAGGGCGGGCCCAGCGTTTCAAAAAAGTAATGAACCCTGGGATTCCGATCAAGGGGCTTGATCCGGCAGGCCATCCGCCCCATTGTCATCGCACCGTTCCGCCGGGAGGCGAAGCGCGGCCGGCCTGGCAGGTGGTGGCCGGAATCATTGAGGGGTTGGGTGGCGAGCAGATTGCCGAGCCGCTTTCCGGCCAATGGGAACAGTTGCGGAAGCTTGATGCGGAAAGCGAAGGGGTCTTGATCCATGATCTGTGATCCGATTGACATAGCCTTGATGCTGGCCAAGATCGCGCTGGTCTTCTTTGTGATTCTGACCCTGGCGGCCTATCTGGTGTTTGCCGAACGGAAGGTACTGGCCTGGATCCAGGATCGCAAAGGGCCTAATCGGGTCGGCCCCTTCGGGTTGTTGCAGCCGCTGGCCGATCTGATCAAACTGTTGACCAAGGAAGATTTCCGCCCTGCCGGCGCGGACAAATGGCTCTTTTATCTGGCCCCCGCCATGGCGGCCATTCCGGCCATCATGATCTTTGCCGTGATTCCTTTCGGCGCGCCATTGACGCTCTTCGGCCATGCGGTATCGTTGCAGGTGGCCGACCTGAACGTTGGACTGTTGCTGTTCATGGCGCTCTCCGCCATTGCTGTTTATGGCGTAGCGCTGGGGGGCTGGGCCTCGAATTCCAAATATGCCCTGCTGGGGAGCATTCGCGGGCTGGCCCAGCTGATCTCCTACGAACTATCCATGGGACTCTCATTGGTGCCGGTGGTGATGCTGGCCCGCTCTTTCCGGCTTTCGGATATCGTCAACGCCCAGTCGGGATGCTGGTTTATCGTCTATCAACCGCTGGCGTTCGTGATCTTCCTGATCAGCATCGCCGCCGAGTGCAAGCGCATCCCCTTCGATCTCCCTGAGGCGGAGGGGGAACTGGTGGCCGGTTTTCACACCGAATACTCCGGCATGCGCTTCGGACTCTTCTTTGTGGGGGAGTACATCAATATCATCGTGCTGGGGGGGCTGGCTGCGACGTTTTTTCTGGGGGGGTGGCATGGGCCGTGGTTTCCGCCCGTAGTCTGGTTTGCCGGCAAGGTGTTGGCCTTTGCCTTTCTCTTTATCTGGATGCGCGGTACGCTTCCGAGATTACGCTACGATCAGTTGATGCATTTCGGCTGGAAAGTGTTGACGCCGCTGGCCCTGCTGAACATCCTGGCGACCGGGTGGTTTTTGGTGCTAAGTAAATGAAGATTTTATCCGACATATACGCGCTTCTGATCGGGATGTGGACCACCTGGAAGCATATCTTCCGGAGACCGGTCACGATCCAGTATCCGGAGGAGAAGCGTCAGCCGTATCCCCGCTACCGGGCCCGCATCGTGTTGACCCGCGATCCGGACGGCGGCGAGCGCTGCGTGGCTTGCCAGCTCTGCTCGGCGGCCTGCCCGGTGGACTGCATCTCGATGCAGCCGGCGGAGGAGGCCAATGGCCGGCGTTATGCGGAATGGTTCAGAATTAATTTTTCGCGCTGCATCTTCTGCGGCCTCTGCGCCGAGGCCTGCCCGACCCTGGCCATTCAGATGACTCCCGATTTTGAGATGTGCAAGCGTGATATCATGGATCTGCTCTACGAAAAGGAAGATCTGTTGATCGACGGCTGCGGCAAGTCGCCGGATTACAATTTCTACCGTCTGGCCGGTATCGGCATAACCCAGCCTCGCGGAACCGGGGTTGAGGAAAACAGGCCGGTGGATGTACGGGGGTTGATGCCCTGATATGGAACAGGCACTTTTCTACATACTGGCCGCTGTAACCGTAATCGCCACGCTGCTGGCCATTACCGAAAAGCATCCGGTGCATGCCATCGTCCAGCTGGTGACCTCGTTCTTCAGCCTGGCGGTGATCTTCTTTCTGCTGGCCGCGCCGCTGATCGCGATGTTTGAGGTGATTATCTACGCCGGCGCGGTTATGGTGCTGTTCATGTTCGTGATCATGATGCTCGATCTTGGCCGCCCGGAAGAAGCCGTGCGTCCCGCTCTGCGGCGGTGGCTGCTCCCCTGCCTCCTTGGCGGCGTCATTCTGGCAGCCATCGGGACCGTTGCGACCGGCCATGTTGATGTTTCCTCCACAGCCAGGGTGGTCACTGTCAGGGAGTTTGCCGTGACGCTGTTCCAAAAATACGGCGTTGCCGTCGAGATCATTTCGATGCAGCTGCTTTTCGCGGTGGTAGGGGCTCTGTACCTCGGCAGGAGGCGCAAACCATGATTGTCCCCTTGACGCATGTGCTGATACTGGCGGCCATCCTGTTCAGCCTGGGGCTGGTCTGTACGCTCGTCTGGCGCAGCAACGTGATCATGCTGCTGATCGGGATCGAGATCATGCTCAACGCCGCCATGCTGGTTTTTGTCGGAGGATCAAACTACTGGGGGATGGCGGACGGGCAGGTGTTTGCGCTGATGATCATGGCGATGACTTCAGCCGAAGTCTCGTTAGCGCTGGCGCTGGTGGTGTATCTGCACCGCCGCAGGAATACTGTTGATGTGGATGAATTTAGGGAGTTGCAGGACGGCAATGAAAACATACCTTGAACTGATAATCGTGTTCCCGCTGCTGGGAGGGATCGCCAATGCGCTGTTGGGGGGGAGGCTCCTCTCCCGCCGGGGCAGCGAATTCATGGCCTGCACAGCCATCTGGGGGAGCTTTGCCGCCACGCTGGCCGCTGCTGCTGTCTACAGTGCCCCGACCACGGTGGAGGTCGCCTCGTGGCTGGCGGTTTTCGATTTCAAGGCGCCGCTTTCTCTCTATCTTGATCCCCTTTCCCTTTCACTCTGCCTGATGATTACCTTTGTCTGCGGCCTGATCCATATCTACGCCGTCGGCTATATGCGGGACGATCCCTCCTTCGTTCGTTTCTTCGTCATGCTCAACCTGTTTGTCGCGGCGATGCTGACGCTGGTGCTGGCCGAAAACCTGCCGCTCCTCTATCTGGGGTGGGAAGGGGTCGGTTTCTGTTCCTATGCCCTGATCGGTTTCTGGTACAAGGATCCGAACAACGCCACCGCCGGGCGCAAGGCCTTCATCGTCACCCGCATCGGAGACATCGGCCTGGGAATAGCGATGGTCTGGATGTTTCGGCTGTTCGGTACCGTATCGATTTCGCAACTGAACCAGATGGGCTTCCTGATGCCGGTAGGAATTATCACCGCCTTGGGGCTGTTGTTGCTGCTGGCGGCAATGGGCAAGTCGGCCCAGGTGCCGCTGATGGTCTGGTTGCCGGACGCGATGGCCGGTCCAACACCGGTTTCGGCACAGATCCATGCCGCTACGATGGTCACCGCCGGGGTGTACCTGTTGATGCGGATGTTTCCGCTGATCGGTTCTTCGCCGCTTGTTACCGCCGCCATCGCCGTCACCGGAGCGCTCACCGCTTTCTACGGTGCTACCTGCGCATTGGCTCAGCGCGACCTGAAGCGGATTCTCGCCTTTTCGACGATCAGCCAGATCGGTTTCATGATGCTGGGGGTTGGAGCCGGAGCCATCACCGCCGCGACCTTCCATCTGATCGTGCACGCCTTCTTCAAGGCGCTGCTGTTCCTTGGGGCGGGGTGCGTCATTACCGCCATGCATCATGAACAGGACATATTCCGGATGGGGGGACTCCGTCGCAGTCTGCCGGGGACTTTTTGGCCCTTTCTGGCCGGCGCGCTTTGTCTGGCGGGCGTGCCGCTGACCGGCGGTTTCTTCAGCAAGGACGGCATTCTGGGGGCGGTCTGGCTCAAGGGGGGCGCGCTCTACGACGGCCTGTATGTCGTGGGGGTGATCACCGCTTTTATTACCGCTGTTTATACCATGCGCATGCTGTTGATTGTTTTTGGTGGAGAGCAAATCCCCCTCAATCCCTTTATGCCCCAGAGGGTGCCTTTTTCAAAGGGGGAGGTAAAACCGTTGCCCCGCATCATGGAGTGGCCGCTGGTTCCACTGGCGCTGCTGGGGATCGGTGGCGGGCTGCTCAATCTACCCGAATACCTGGGGGATGGGCTGCTGCACTCTTTTCTCTCACAACCGGGTAGTCATGAACAGACGCTGTCGCAGGCAACCGAACTGTTGCTGCAGGGGGTGGCTGCCGCCGTCTCACTGGCGGGTCTGGTTGTCGCCTGGTTGCGCTATGGCGGGGTACGTCGTCCGCACCGGCTGGCGGAAGCTGCGCAACCGGCCACAGGGATTCACGCCTTTTTGCTGGAAGGGTGGCGGGTGGACGCGCTTTATAACCTGCTGTTTGTCCGCCCCTACGTATGGCTTGCTTCCGTCCTTTGGCAGCGGGTCGATGAAGGGTGCCTCGATGACTCCCTGGACCTTGCGGCGACCCTGCTGGGAAGAAGCGGGCAATGGCTGGGGGGATGGGGGCAGGGGCGCGTCTCTCTCTCTCTTCTGAGCATGGCCGCAGGCGCGGCGTTACTCATCGTCTGGCTGGCATGGGTGGTCGTATGAATCAGACCGCGCTCCTGACACTGCTGCTGTTTTTGCCGCTGGCCGGCGCGTTTCTACTCCTCTTTCTGAGAGAACGGGAGCGGTTGGCCAGGATCATCGCCCTTGCCATCGGTCTTGTTGAAACGCTGCTTTGCTGCGGCGCCCTGTTATGCCAGGACAATCTTTCTTCTACAGCCGCTCCGAAGGGGTTTTTCCTTTTCGAGGATATTCCCTGGATCGAGACTCTTGGCATCCGTTATACCGTGGGTATGGACGGCATCAGTCTGCTGCTGGTGATCTTGACCGCGCTGGTGACGGTCATTGCGATGCTGGTCTCCTGGCGTTCGATAACCGAGCGCGTCGCGATGCACTATCTGCTCCTGCTGGCGATGGAGTCCGGAATCATGGGGGTCTTTCTCTCCCTCGACCTGTTCCTCTTTTACCTCTTCTGGGAGCTGATGCTGATCCCGATGTTTTTCCTGATCGGCATTTGGGGGCATGGCCGGAACACCTACTCGGCAATCAAATTTTTTCTCTATACCCTGGTCGGTTCGCTCCTGATGTTGCTGGCCATCATCGGCATCTACCTGATTCATGGCAGCCAGAGCGGCAGCTACAGTTTCGGCCTGGCCGCACTGACCGGCACCACCTTCTCGCCGGCGGCGGGGCTTTGGCTTTATACCGCCTTCCTGCTCGCCTTTGCGGTCAAGTTTCCGATCGTGCCGCTGCATACCTGGCTCCCCGACGCCCATACCGACGCCCCGACCGCGGGGAGCGTGATCCTGGCGGGTCTGCTGCTCAAGACCGGCGCCTACGGGCTGATCCGGTTCGGCTATCCGCTTTTCCCAGAGGCGGCCCGTACCTTGACCCCGCTGGTAATTACGCTGGCTGTGGCTGGAATTATCTATGCCTCCTGGATCGCCTTTGCCCAGAAGGACATGAAGCGGTTGGTTGCCTACTCCAGTGTCGGCCATATGGGGTTTGTCGCGCTGGGTATCGCGGTCTGGACACCGGTGGCTCTTTCCGGCGCACTCCTGCAGATGGTCAACCATGGCCTGACCACCACGGCGCTGTTTGCTCTGGTCGGGATGCTGGACGAGCGGGCCCATACCCGCCAGATTGAGGATTACGGGGGGCTCTGGAGCAAGATTCCGCTCTTTTCGGCCTTCTTTCTGCTGTTTGCGATGGCTTCGGCCGGTTTGCCGGGGCTGAATAACTTCGTGGGAGAATTCCTGATTCTGACCGGTTCGTTCAAGTTCGCGCCTGTCGGGACCATTCTGGCCTTTATCGGCGTGATCCTGCCGCTGGTCTATACGGTCCGGCTGATACAGGAGGTTCTCTTCCAGGAGGAGCGTCGGCCTCTCCCGATGGCGGATATCAACCTGCGTGAACTGTCAATTTTAGTCTGCCTGGCTTTGGGAGACATATACATAGGAGTCCACCCCGCGCCGCTGCTGGAGATATTGAAGATGCCGGTGGCACTGTTGACGGGAGGTGCGCCGTGACCGCTGCGGATATCTTCATAGCCATGCCGCTGATGCTGCTGGCGGTCGGTGCGCTTGCCGCGCTGCTGACCGGAGCGGTTACGCGCAACAACAGTGCTGCGATGATCATCGGGGTGACGGTTTCTTTGGGAGCGGCATGTTGGCTGCTCCAGACCCCACCGGCAGTGACGGCTCCAACCCTCGGTATATCAGCCGGCGGCTTGCCGCGTCTTTTCGGCGCTTTCTTTGCCCTGCTGGCTGCCGGGGTACTCTGCCTATCCGGGGGCTATAACCGTAAATTCGCTATCAGCGGCGAAGAGTATCCGGCTACCATTCTCTTTGCCGCCTTCGGCATGCTCGCCCTGGCGTCGGCCACCAATCTGCTGACGCTGTTCTTGGGGCTTGAGGCGATGAGTTTCGGTTTCTACATTCTGGTGGCAATCGATCTGAAGCGAGATACGTCCGGAGAAACCGGACTGAAATACCTGCTTCCAGGGGCGCTTAGCGCCGCCTTCCTGGCTTTCGGCATTGCGCTGATATACTCTGCTTCCGGGACGCTCTCCATCCACGAAGCGGTACAGCTTACTTTGACTGGGGACAGACCGAACCCGATCGCCTTGGCCGGCTGGGGCTGTCTGCTGGCCGGTATCGCTTTCAAGCTGTCGCTTGCTCCGGCCCATCTCTGGACCCCGGATGTCTACCAGGGGGCACCGGCGCCGGTCACCGCCTTTCTCTCCGGCGGCTCCAAAGGGGCTACGATTCTGCTCCTGCTGCTCCTGCTCCCTCAAGCGGTGGGCCCTGCTCAACTGCGCATACCGCTCTGGGGCCTGGCGGTCATCTCCCTGCTGGTCGGCAATTTGGCCGCCCTGCTGCAAAACCGTGTCAGGCGGCTGTTAGCCTACTCTTCCATCGCCCAGATGGGGTATATCGTGATCGCGCTGATCTCCGGCAAGGGTGGGGGGTATCGGGCCGCTGCTTACTATGCGCTTGCCTACGGCGTGATGAGCTTTGCCGCCTTTGGCGCTGTCGCCGTACTGGAGAGTAACGGCTGCGGCGAAACTCTGGACGACTATCGCGGAGCGGGCTCAAGATACCCCTTTGCCTCCGGGGTACTGGCGCTCTCCCTGTTTGCTCTGGCCGGCATCCCGCCTACAGCCGGATTTACCGGCAAGTTTCTGATCTTTGCCGCGGCACTCCGTTCGGGAGAAACCGCATTGGCAGTAATCGGCATCCTGTTGGCCGCCGTCTCGGTCTTTTACTACCTGAGAGTGGTTGTCAGCATCTATTTCAAGCATCCCGGCCGCCTTGACGGTACCGGCCCCAATTATCCCGAGTATGCCGTTCTGATTATTGCATCGGCGGCGATTGTTCTCCCCGGACTCTGGCCAAATGCTCTGCTCGGACTGCTGTCGCATCTTCTCCCGTAACCCGATTGCCGTCCGTGACGGTATGAAGGTGCCACTACAAACGATAAATTCCGCCATGTTATAAATAGGGTTCTCTTGTCGAAGAATTTGTGGTAAAGTGCCGTCTGTTTCTCCGGGGCAACCTTTCTGTAAATCCTGTGTCTATTCCATAAGTTCATGAGCAGGAAACATCTGAATTTACCCTGTTGAAAACGGGGCAAACTCAATGAAACATAATTGAGGTCACCCATATAATAATTTTACGTTCTCATCGCCGTGGTGATGAATAACTGAACACGAGGTACCAATGCAGATCCCAACAGAAATCCCTGTCAACAAGATATCGGTGAACATTGAAGATGAGATGAAGCGTTCCTACATGGACTACGCGATGTCGGTCATCATCGGCCGTGCGCTGCCTGATGTGCGCGACGGCCTCAAACCGGTTCATCGGCGCTGTCTGTACGCGATGTACGACATGGGCAACGACTATAACAAACCTTACAAAAAATCGGCCCGTGTGGTCGGTGATGTTATCGGTAAATACCACCCCCATGGCGACACGGCTGCTTACGACACCATCGTGCGTATGGCCCAGGATTTTTCGCTTCGCTACATGCTGGTGGATGGCCAGGGTAACTTCGGTTCTGTGGACGGTGACCGCCCTGCTGCGATGCGTTATACCGAGATCCGGCTGCGCCACCTTTCCCACGAACTGCTGGCAGACCTGGACAAAGAGACCGTCAACATGGTCGCCAACTACAACGAGGAGATGATGGAGCCGACGGTGCTCCCCTCCAAGTTCCCCAACCTGCTGATCAACGGCTCGACCGGTATTGCGGTCGGCATGGCGACCAACATTCCACCTCACAACCTGGGTGAGATAATTAACGGCATCATCTCAGTGATCCAGAATCCGGAGATCGGTTTCGAAGAGTTATTGGAAATGATCCCGGGACCTGACTTCCCGACCGGCGCCACCATCTATGGCCGTCAGGGTATCAGGGATGCGTACAGCACCGGTCGCGGCATCATCCAGATTCGCGCCAAGGCCCATGTGGAGGCATCAAAGCGTTCCGAACGTCAGGCGATCATCGTCACCGAACTCCCCTACCAGGTCAACAAAGCCCGCCTGATCGAGAAAATCGCCGAGCTGGTCAAGGAGAAGAAGGTCGAAGGGATTACCGAGATTCGCGACGAGTCCGACCGTCAGGGGATGCGGATCGTTATCGAAGTCAAGCGGGACGAAAATGCCGAGGTGCTGCTTAACCAGCTCTACAAGCAGTCCCAGTTGCAGGTCTCCTTCGGTATCATCATGCTGGCCATTGTCCATAATCGCCCGCGCGTACTGACTCTGCGGGAGATGATGGACTGTTTCGTCGAACATCGCTGCGAGGTCGTGACCCGCCGCACCAACTTCGAGCTTAAGAAGGCGCTGGCCCGGGCCCATATCCTGGAAGGCCTCAAGATCGCGCTGGACTGGCTGGATGCCGTGATCGAAATGATCCGCGAGTCCAAAACTCCTCCAGAAGCAAAACAGGGGCTGATGGAAGGGAAGTTTGCCGATCCGGAATTCCTGGCGCGCCTTAACCTGCCTCGCCCGGCCGGTTTCGAAAATTTGGTGCAGCTCTCCGAGATCCAGGCGCAGGCTATCCTGGAGATGCGTCTGCAGCGTCTGACCGGCCTTGAGCGCGACAAGATCATCGCCGAGTATGAAGAGATCATGAAGCTGATTGCCCGCCTGAAGGAGATCCTGGCGTCCGACACCGAGATCCTCAAGATCATCGTTGCCGAACTGACCGAAATTCGGGACCGTTTCGGCGACAAACGCCGCTCCGAGATCGCCGACAAGAGTGCCGATATTTCGCGGGAGGATACGATCGAGGACGAAGAGATGGTCGTCACCATTTCGCATACCGGTTACATCAAACGGAGCGCCGTTGACCTGTACCGCTCGCAGCGTCGCGGCGGCAAGGGCAAAACCGGCATGAAGACCAAAGAGGAGGATTTCGTTGAGCAGCTCTTCATCGCTTCGACCAAGGACTACCTGCTCTGCTTTACCGACGCCGGCCGGATGTACTGGCTCAAGGTCTACGAAATTCCGGAGGGGAGCCGCACAACCAAAGGGAAGGCGGTTGTCAACCTGGTCAACGTCTCGGCCGGTGAAATGATTACCACGATCCTGCCGGTCAAGGAGTTCAGCGAGAACACCTATCTCTTCATGGCTACCCAGAGCGGCGTCGTCAAAAAAACCCCACTGGTCGATTACTCCAACGTCAGGAGCGGCGGCATTATCGCCGTTAATCTGGATGACGGCGACAAGTTGATCTCGGTAGCGCTGACCGACGGCAGCAAGGATATTTTCCTCGCATCGCGCGGCGGTAAGGCGATCCGCTTCAACGAAGAGGATGTACGCCCGATGGGACGAGTCACCAGAGGGGTGCGCGGCATGAACCTTGCCAAGGACGACCGGGTGATCGGCATGGAGATAGTTGACAATACGGCGGTCGGCTCGACGATTTTCACCGTCTGTGAAAACGGCTTCGGCAAGCGGACCGACCTGGACGAATACCGTGACCAGTCGCGCGGCGGCAAAGGAATCATCACGATCAAGACCACCGAGCGGAACGGCTCCGTTGTCAATGTCATGCAGGTCGCGGACGACCACGATCTGATGGTAATCACCGACCAGGGCAAGATCCTGCGGGTGCCGGTTTCCGGATTCTCGGTCATCGGCCGCAATACCCAGGGTGTCACGCTGATGAACACCGAAGAAAACGAGAAGGTTGTGGCCGTCGCCCGTCTGGCCGAGAAGGATGAAGAAGAAGGGGATGATGGGATTGAAGGGACTGAAGAAACGGAAGCATAGATGACGCTGCCCCTCAAAATAGATAAAACCCTGCGAGAACGTCGCCGCATCACCCGCCTGCTGGATTTTCTGAAGCGGGATGACCTGACCGGTGAGCAGATGGAGCGCATCGGCCGCCGGCTGCAGAAGTCCGGCAAAAGGGCGCTCTCGCCGCTGGTGCGCAAGCTCTGGCGTGAACAGAACGGCACCACCATCTACCGCTATACCTGCATGCTTGATTTTTTCGACGCTTCCGCCTGGATGGATCAGCTGATCCAGATCACCCTGCAACGCAAAGATCTGGAGGAGGACGGCAAGCTGGCCCTTCTGGATGTACTGCACGACAGCGGCATCGACGTTACCTCACCCCCATTTGCAGCTATGACCGGCTATGGCTCGCCAACGCTGGATGGATTTGTTGACGATTGTCTCGGCGATGGCGAACGCGGGCTGGTTCGGTTCATCGACAGTTTTCTGGATGTGGCGGATGAGTTCCGTGAGCGGATGATGCAGCGTCTTGCCGACAACAGTTCCGCTGAAGCGGTGGCGCTGCTTGAAATTCTGCTCTCTTTCGAGAAAGAGGAGATCGTCCGGGGAGCGATACGTACCCTGGGGCGAACAAAAAACGGCTATGCCCTTGATGTTCTGAAACGTGCCGAGGCTCGGCACGAGGGGGATCAGGCGGTCATGATCCGGCGCAGTATCCGGCGGCTCTCGTTCACCGGAATCCATGAACCTCTGGAATTGCCGCACTCCTTCATGCGGCCGCTCCCCTTCTTTGAAGTCTATGCCGGACCGGTTGATTTCTACGGTTCACGTACCCTATGGTTCTCTTGGCAGCTTGATGATCGGGCCTTTGCCGCGATGCTGATCCTGACCGGCGAGAGCGATGGCATGCTGAACGCGATCAGCTATCGCATGAAGGATGAAAAAGAGTACGGCCATATCCTGAAAGATGTTGCCGGCGGCGAGATGTTGACGCCGGTTGAGCCGGACTATGCGCTGGCTGCGCTTCGTGACGCGCTCCACTTAAGTCGCGAGGGGGGGTATTACCTTCCCCCCGATTTCTACGTCGATATGCGCCTTTTCCGTCCGGATTCCCTGAAACCGGAAGCCTACATTCCCCGCTTCAAATTGAAACATCTGGAAGATATCGTTGACAAGATTCCGGGCTTTGTTGCCACCAGCAATGATCTGCTCGATGAGCCGGGGCTTGAGGGGTGGCTGTTAACCGAGACGGCGCTGTATGATGCCGCCGATCGCTTCACGGCGCTGGAAAAGGATGGCGGGCCTGACTCCGTGACGTCGGAGGCTTTGGAAAACGAGATTTCCCGCTGCTGCGACGAACTGATAGTGCCGCGCCGCGCCGATATCATCAAACGGTTGTTGTTGACCGCCGATTACCTGCAGCAGATCGAAGGCGACGAAACCGTTGTTCAAAAGACACTGGCCACGGCGTTGAGTCTCGTAGGAGGCTTTTTGCCCGATTGCCGCCATCCGTTTGTCCGGCGTCTTCTGCTGGACAGTGTGGACGCTGCCCGGCAAACGCTGGCCGAGGGGTATGATCCGCGCCTGGAGGAAGGGTTTGATGACGATGACTACGATGACTAGTGCGACGACTAACAGGACGATCAGCGCGACGACTGATATCGAGCGGATCGCCGTTATCGGCGGCGGCAGCTGGGGAACGGCTCTGGCCGGGCGGCTGGCGGCCAACGGTAACGACACTGTGCTCTGGGCTTACGAACCGGAACTGGTAGCGGAGATTAATTCCAGCCACACCAACTCGCTCTACCTTCCCGGCATCAACCTGCACCCGGCTCTGGCATGTACGGGGGATCTGGAAGAGGCGGTCAGCGGGCGCAGCATCGTGCTGCTGGTGACGCCGGTGCAGGTTATGCGCGGCGTGTTCAAGCAGCTTGCCCCGCATCTTGCACCCGAGGCAATTATTGCCAACGCTTCCAAGGGGATTGAACTGGAAACGCTTCAGACGGTGTCCCAGATTTGCGGAGAACTGCTTGGCGATGCCGCGCTGGCCCGCTATGTGGCGCTCTCCGGCCCGACCTTCGCTCGCGAAGTCGCCCAGGAGCTCCCCTCGCTGATCGTGGCCGCCTCCCGCAACATTGCCGCAGCGCAGCGTGTTCAGGCCGCCTTCAGCTGTCCCTGTCTGCGGGTCTATACCAATGGTGATGTTACCGGCGTTGAACTGGGTGGTGCGGTCAAGAATGTCATCGCCATTGCCGCCGGAATCTGCGACGGACTCGGCTTCGGCTACAATGCCCGGGCGGCCCTGATTACACGAGGTCTGGCCGAAATGAATCGCTTGGGGCAGGCGATGGGGGCACAGGCCGCCACCTTTGCCGGCCTTGCCGGCATGGGCGATCTGGTGCTGACCTGCACCGGCGATCTCTCCCGTAATCGTACGGTCGGTTTCAAGCTTGGTCAGGGGATGAAGCTGACGGATATCCTGGCCGAGATGCGCATGGTGGCCGAAGGGGTCAAAAGCGCCGAATCGGTCTACCAGCTCTCCCGTCGCCTTGGCGTTGAAATGCCTATCGTGGAGAAGACCTACCAGATTTTGCACGATGACAAACCGGCCCGGCAGGCGGTGATAGAGCTGATGGCGCGGGATTTAAAGGCAGAGGTATAACCATGCGCATAGGGCACGGCTACGACGTTCACCGTCTGGTGACGGATAGAAAGCTGATCATGGGCGGGGTGGATATCCCATGGGAAAAGGGGCTGCTGGGGCATTCCGATGCCGACGTGCTGCTGCACGCGATTGCCGACGGCATTCTTGGAGCCATCGGCGAAGGTGATATCGGCAAACACTTCCCCGACACCGATCCGGCCTATAAAGGTGCCGACAGTCTGAAGCTGTTGGCTCATGTCATGGGCTTGGCCGCCCAGCGCGGTTACCGGTTGGGCAACCTGGATGCGACCATCATTGCCCAGATGCCGAAGATGTCGCCGCACATTCAGACGATGCGGGAAAATATTGCCAGAGTGCTGAATGCCGATATCGGCCAGGTTAATGTCAAGGCTACGACCGAGGAAGGTCTTGGTTTCAGCGGCTCCGGTGAAGGCATCGCGGCTCACGCGGTGGTGTTGATGGTAAAAGCAATATAGCCGCAGAAAAACAAACCAATTTCTCACAAAGGCACGGAGGCACAGAGAAAGTCAAAATAATTATTTTTGGTTTACTCCAAAAATTTCAAATATGTAATCTTGGTTTTCTCAGTGCCTTTGTGCCTCCGTGTGAGTTGCCTTCGATTTATTTGTCCTGATCTCTATTACTACAGCCCCTTCTCCGCAAGCGCCTCCACCAGTTTTTTCTGCTCACCGTTCAGCGTCTCCGGAATGTGTACTCCGATCTTTACATACAGATCGCCTTTGGCATTTGAACCGAGCGATTTGATGCCGCACCCCTTCAGTCTGATCTTGGTGCCGGGCTGCATTCCGGCCGGTACTTTGATTCGTTTGTCCCCCTCCAGCGTCGGTACGTCGAGAGAAATACCGAGGCAGGCGGCGCTGAACGGAATAGAGCGTTCAACAAACAGATCGCCCCCCTCGCGGATGAAGACCGGATCGGGCATTACATGGATAATCAGGAACAGATCGCCGGTGGCGCCGCCTCCCTCTCCCTGAGCGCCTTTGCCGGTAATGCGAATTTTGCTGCCGTTATCCACACCAGCCGGGATTTTTACCTTAAGCTCTTCCCTCTCGCCATTTCTGCGGAATGCGATCTGTTTTTCAGCGCCCTGTGCCGCATCACGAAAGCTGACGGTAAGCTCCATTTCGTGATCCGCTCCTCTTTGCGGAGCTGAACGAAAACCGCCCCGCCCTCCCCCGCGCCCAAATGAGCCGCCGAACAGGCGTGAAAAAATATCCTCCGCGCCGCCCCCGCCAACGCCCCCTCCCATGTCTTTATAGGCATTGCCGAAGTCGAAACCACGGAAAATATCTTCCTGGCTATACTGTTTATGGAAGCCGCTGGAACCGAAGGTGTCGTACTGCTGTTTCTTCTCCGGGTCGGAAAGCACCGCGTAGGCTTCGTTGATCTCTTTGAATTTATCCTCAGCACTCTTATCATTCGGGTTACGGTCGGGGTGATACTTTACCGCCAGCTTACGGAACGCCTTCTTGATATCATCTGCCGAGGCCCCTTTTTCGATTCCGAGTGCCTTGTAATAATCAACCTGTGCCATTATATTCTCCATCCTTCATTGTTTGATCACAATGTAAGCACTAACTGTTAGCCTGTCAACAAAGTAGAAGTGTATGGTAGAGGTGTATGGCTTGACAGGGCAGGTCGCCACACGTACTATCAAAGTGCTTTACACCATCAGACTTGGGGGAATACCCATGAAGAAAATAATTATCATCGGCGGCGGCATTTCCGGTCTGGCAACCGCCTGGCTGCTTCGCGCCAAGGCTCGGGCCGCCGGAAAAGAGCTGCAAATCACGCTGCTGGAGAAGGAAGAGCGGCCGGGGGGAAAGATCCGGAGCATCAAGGCCGACGGCTATACCTGCGAATGGGGTCCGAACGGGTTTCTTGACAGCAAGCCGCAGACGCTCGACCTCTGCCGGGCTATTGGTGTGGAGAGCAACCTGCACCGGAGCAACGACAACGCCCGCAAGCGCTTCATCTTTTCCGGCGGCAAGCTGCACCAGCTGCCGGACGGCGGGCCCGCATTCCTGAAAAGCGGCCTGATTTCGTGGCCGGGCAAGCTGCGCCTGGCACTGGAGCCGACCCCGTTTATTTCGCGAGCACCCGCTGGGGTGGATGAAACGCTGGCCGACTTTGGCCGAAGACGTTTAGGCAGGGAAGCGCTCGATAAACTGATTGCACCGATGGTATCCGGCATCTTCGCCGGCGATCCCGAAACGATGTCACTGATCTCCTGTTTCCCGCGTATTGCCGAACTGGAGCGGGAATATGGCGGGTTGATCCGGGCGATGATCATGCTGGGCAAGAAGAAAAAACAGGATCAGGCGGCCGGAAAGGTCGTCTCCAGTGCCGCCGGACCGGGTGGGGTGTTGACGTCGTTCCGCGATGGGATTCAGTATCTCTCAGATGCCCTGGCGACATCGCTGGGGGAGATCGTCAAACCTGGCATTGCCGTCACTTCGGTGGCTAAGGGTGAAGCCGGCTCCTACCTTGTGAAGTGCAGTGACGGCGCCGAATATGAGGCCGATTGTGCTATAATTGCTTCACCGGCGTTTGCGGCGGCGGAGATGCTGGCCGGTCTCGATGGCGGCATCGCCGGGACATTGCGGCAGATCCCCTACGCCAGCATGACGGTAATCTGTTTCGGCTACAGCCGCGAGCGGATCAGGTGCTCTCTGGATGGTTTCGGCTATCTGATCCCGAAAAAGGAGGGGCGTAACACGCTCGGCACCCTGTGGGATTCGAGCATGTTCGATAATCGGGCTCCGGAGGGAAAAGTGCTGCTCCGCAGCATGATGGGTGGGGCCTCTTTTCCGGAATATGTCAAACTATGTGATGATGAAGTTGTGGCCCGGGTCAGGCAGGATCTGAGTTTGACGATGGGTATAGACGCCGCGCCGGAATTTGTCAGGGTATTCCGTCATCCGCAGGCCATCCCGCAGTATACCGTCGGGCATGGGAAACGTCTTCAAACGCTGGATGAGTCACTTAAGGCTCATCCAGGGCTGATCCTGACCGGCAACTCCTATCGCGGCATCGGCCTGAACGACTGTGTCGCGGCGGCGGAACGCGCGGCGGATAAAACTATGGAGGTTTGTTAAGATGCCCTATGTCAATATCAAGATTACCCGCGAGGGTGCGACGGTGGAACAGAAGACGGCCCTGATCAAAGGGGCCACCCAGCTGCTGGTAGATGTGCTGGGGAAGAACCCTGCGACAACGGTGGTGGTTATTGAAGAGGTGGATACAGATAACTGGGGGATTGGCGGCGAGAGTATCACCGCTAGGCGCAAGGCCGGCAGGTAAACCAATAAACGGCTATTGGACACGGATTAACGCAGATAAAACGGATTAAAACAAGGGCATTTACTATACAACATTTTGGGTTGGCACTTCAGGTCAGGTCATTTAAATCCGTAAAAATCAGATTTTATCCGCGTCCGAATGCTTTAAATTGATCATTCCATATACTCACAATTAACTAACGATAGTGTGAATTTCACGTGCTTTAACTATTGTCGTTATCCGTGACCACCCAGTTCCCGCCATCGGAAGCAATCGACCGTGTGATCATTCACCATGCCGACCGCCTGCATATAGGCGTAGCAGATAGTGCCTCCGACAAAGCGGAAGCCGCGTTTCTTGAGGTCGCGGCTCATCGCTTCGGAAACCGGTGTGCTGGCGGGAATTTCCTGATGATTTTTCCAGGCGTTCTGCAGCGGCGCGCCGTCCACAAAACGCCATTGATAAGCGTCGAATGAACCGAATTCATCCTGTACCCGGAGAAAAGCGGCGGCATTGGTTATGGCCGATGCCACCTTCAGGCGGTTGCGGACTATGCCTGCGTTGGTCAGTAGTTCCGCTACCTTTGCTGTATCGAAGCGGGCCACCGTCTCAGGGTCGAAGCCGGCAAAGGCGGTGCGATAAGCGTCTCGCTTGCGCAGGATAGTTATCCATGAGAGTCCGGCCTGAGCACCTTCCAGGATCAGGAACTCGAACAGGAGCCGGTCGTCATGGAGCGGAACACCCCATTCTCTATCGTGGTAGGCTTGATAGAGCGGGTCATTGCCTGCCCAGGTACAGCGGATTTGAGGTTCAGTGCTGTCCATTACGATTACCTGCCCTTTTGTTACCAAATGGTCTTTACGTGGGGATAATTTTGCAGTTTATCGTCCTTTGTCACCAGTGCTGCGCCGAGTGACAAAGCGGTAGCTGTAATAATACGGTCGGCCGGGTCGGCGTGAGGGAAGTCCGGCAAGCGCACGGATTCAACGGCAATGGCGTTGTTTATCGGAACAAATGTGAGAAACGGCAACGCTTCACAACGGCAGAGCCAGTCGCGGACATCCAGAGCCAGCCGCAGACGACCGCGCTCTACGAGCAAAGCTATTTCCCAGGCAGTGATACTGGATACATATACCGACCTTGACTCCACTGCGGCATCAATCGTCTGTTTCGCCGGTTTGCTCAGGGTTGTCGGGTCATTTACCCACCAAAGCAGGGTGTGGGTATCAAGCACTATCATTTAAGCGCCTCCCAACAATCCTCCCCAACTGGCTCAAGAGGATTATCATACTGCAGCACGGTATTGCGCAGTCCTATAAAACATTCTTCCGGATCCGGCACATAACGAATAACCTTGAGAACCGGACGGCCATGATCGGTTATAACCAGCTCCTCACCACTCTGCTCAATTTTACGGAAATACTCCAGAGAGTGCGGTTTGAACTGGGATTTTGAAACGGCTTGCGGCATAAGTTACCTCCATCTCTAATATGACCATACTAGCATAGTCATATTGTTGGTACAAGCGAATTGCCAATGGAAATTTCATGCAATCCATCAAAACAGGCTCAGCAGCATTTTGGCCCCCATCACGATCAGCAGCAGGGCGAATATCTTTTTCAATTTGTCAATCGGCAGGCTGTGCGCCAGCTTTGCGCCAAGCGGGGCGGTGACGACACTGGCGGCGGAGATGCCGACCAGCGCGGGGAGATAGACGAAGCCGAGGCTGTAGGGTGGCAGCGTGACCGACAGGCCGTTGACCAGGTAGCCGGCCGCTCCGGCCAAGGCGATTGGAAAACCGATTGCCGCAGATGTGCCGATAGCCCGGTGCATGGCAACGTTGCACCAGATAAGAAAAGGGACCGACATACTGCCGCCGCCGATGCCGACCAGGCTGGAAACGCCGCCGATCACTCCGCCGACCCCGAACATCGCCGTTTGACCGGGGAGCTGGCGATGCGGTTTCGGTTTGATATTGAGCAGCATCTGGATAGCGACATAAAAGAGAAAAAAGACGAAAAAACCTTTGAGGAAGCGGGTTGAAAGCTGGGCTGCAACCCATGACCCGCCAAAGGTGCCGACCATGATGCCGGCGGTGATGCGCCGCACCACGGCCCAGTCAACGGCGCCTCGCGCATGATGGGCCCGCAGGCTGGAGACCGAGGTAAACATGATGCAGGCCAGGGATGTGCCCAGAGCCAGATGAAGAATGTGCGCTTCCGGCAGATGTCGAGCGGTAAAAATGAACGTGAGCACCGGTACGATTATCAACCCGCCGCCGACACCGAGCAAGCCGGCCAGAACTCCTGCGAACGCCCCGAGGGCGATATACATGAACCATACGGTCATCGTGAATCTCCCCGGACTACAATAGACCCCGTTCCACAAAACTCAAGAATTCCCCGTCACCAACGATGATATGATCCAGCACCTTGATCCCCATGATCTCACCGGCCTCTTTCAGGCGGCGCGTGATGGCGATATCCTCGCTGCTGGGGGCTGGATCGCCGGTGGGATGATTACGTAATGTGAAGTTGCAAGTAATGTGAAGTTCCGCCTTTCCGATAGGTATCCTTCACCGTTTACCAATGTGTTGTCGTATTTTCTCTCCACATAATTCTGAGCCCGGTATCCTTCTCTTAGATGCATTTATTCAGGGAGAAAGGAGAAAGACTATGCTTGAGTACTGGTACAAAGAACGACGGACATTGGTGGATTTTCGGCGAGGACCATTAGGTCCATATTTTGACGGACTTGCGGCACGTATGAAAGAGAGGGGGTATTCGAAAGATTTAGCTAGGCCAGTTCTTGGCCACTGTTGTCTTTTTAACAGTTTTCTTGTCGATCAGGGGATCACTCGCAGTAAAGAGATCGCTCCTGCACATTTTGAAGCATTTATTGATGCCTATCTTGCAGATTTCAGAACGACAAGCAGACATTATGTTGGGAGAGGAGCGGTGTGGGGCCACCTGAAACACTTGTTGTCGTACCTAGTTGACGTGGGAGCAATTAGACCGGTCGATCCCAAACCAATACCGACCTTGTACCGTTGGGTACTCGATCCATTCCTGCAATATTTACGTGAAGACCGCCAACTTAAGGAGAATACGATTCAGAATAATCGAATTGTGTTGTGTCGGTTTCTCGATGGTCTGGGAGAAAGAGCTACACGCCAGGGTATGAAAACACTGAAAGCCGAAGATGTCGAGACATATGTCAAGCAGCACATCAAGGAAAGTCCGGTGAATCTGCGGAATTTAGCGGGATACCTCCGTGGGCTTCTCCGATTCTGTGCTCGCCAGGGATATGTCACCAAGGATTTTTCCGGAGTGATCCCCTCCACCCCTGCCTATCGTCTGGCATCACTGCCCAAGGGGATGGAAGATTCCGACTTACAACGTATCCTCAATATAATTCCCAAAGGAACTGCTGTCGGTGCAAGGGATACCGCCATCATGCTGCTAATGATGGCCTACGGAATCCGGGGCATGAGCGTAGTCGAATTGCTTTTGCAGGATATTGACTGGCCCCGGTCCACTATTTTGATACGTGCTCGAAAGGGAGGCAAAGAAGTCGTGCTTCCACTCTTGGAAGCTGTGGGTGAAGCAATCGTCGCTTATCTTCACCACCGCCCCGAAACTCAGTTCCGAGAAATATTCCTTGGTGTAAAAGCCCCCTATTTCCCTCTCAATACCATGGATGTATCAATGACCGTTCGCAAGTACATGAAAATAGCGGGGGTCAAAAAGCCCAAGAGTGGGTCGAACACCTTGCGCCATTCCTGGGCCATTCGGGCATTGGCACAAGATTCACCTATGAAAGCAATTGCCGATGTGTTAGGGCACCGCTGCCTGAACACCACCTTTATCTATGCCAAGGCAGACCTCAAGATGCTTCGTCAAGTGGTCATGCCTTGGCCGAAAGAGAGGTGAAACATGGCAACTTGTGCTTTCCGTAGTCCCGTAGCATCAAGGCTCCAGGATTTTTGGGAGATGCGCGTTGCTCTTGGACGCAAGGGTGACAGTGATCATAAAATACTCACCGGCCTTGATCGTTTTCTGATGGGAGAACTTAAACCAGGATGTCAGATTACAGCTGAAATTGCTGATCGCTGGTTCAAATCCATGGAACATCTGAGTACTGGAACCAGACTCAACCGTATGTCCATATTGCGACTGTTCTGTATGTATCTGAGCCATTTCGATCCGCGAACATGTGTTATTCACCAGAGCTTCCTTCCTCGTAGAAACCGTCCAGCTCCTTATATCTATTCTCAGCAGGAGGTTTGCTTGATTCTGGATGCTGCCAGAAAGATCGGGCCAGATGGCAGTTTACGCCCATTTCTTATCTCTACGGTCATCGGCCTGCTTTACAGCACCGGACTCCGTATTGGGGAAGCGATGAAGTTGACGTTGGCAGATGTAGACATCCAAGGTGAGTTATTAACGATTCGGGAAACCAAGTTCATGAAATCCCGATATGTACCCCTGTCGCCATCTACAGCTCAACATCTTGCGGATTTTTTACACCAAAGGGAGGTGGCAAAAGTCCCCACCATTCCGACTGCACCTGTCTTTATAAGTCCCTCCGGACGGGCATACAGGCCGGGACGGATTTGTTCAATCTTTCTGGAAATTATTAGAAACGTCGGGCTTCGCGGTCCTAAGGGGGAACGGGGACCACGCATACATGACTTTCGCCATACCTTTGCCGTAAGTCGATTGGCTCAGTGGTATCAACAAGGAGAAAACATCAACGCCAAGTTACCGCTATTGGCAACGTATCTCGGCCACACTGCTCTCAGCGGCACTGAGATTTATCTCCATGCCACGGCAGAACTTCTTGAGAAGACGAGTACGCGGTTCAAAAATCACTTCGCTATTCCATTTTTGAAGCGACGTAAGGGAGGACACAATGCCGAAGAACATTAACATTGGTCTGTGAGTGTAAGCTCGCTTTTTGATGTTTTAGTCAGCATGCTGCCTGATGTTTTGTATCGGGTTAAAAAGAAAGGTGAGCACTTCTTGTACCCACCTCACGTTGAACGTTAACGGGATCAAACAATTTTCAGTTGGTGATGTCCCTTTGAAGATTTAGAACGGATCACGGTCTAATTTCGCATCCATAATCTCGCTATAGATACCTTGTTCCCGTACCACTTTTTTCAGGCTTACCACGAGAAGGTCGAGCACCAGATACCCCAGTTGATCGCTCAATTCCTCCAGTTTTTGCTCCAGCGCTTCGTCTTCATAGAAGTTCATTGTTTTCTCCTTTCTGTGAGAATCGTTCATGTTGTTCCGCGCGTCTTATGATCATCCTTTTCTGATCTGCTTTCTGGTTTGCGGCTGACGTGAGAATATTTCGAGATAGAGTCCTTCATCCATTCTGGGCAATTGTTTTTCAGCTGCGACGGCAAGGAGCTCTGCGGCCATCTGGTTGAGCATCCTCAAGTTTCCACAGCAATGCTCGGCGAGCGTTTCCATGAGAGATTCTGTCATGAGATGCTTCCCACCAGCCTGTTCCAGTGCATGCCGTATGTATTCGAGGATATGATCCTTGTGAAGCGGTTCGAGTGGTAGCCGCAGTCGGAGGCGTGTACCCAGAGATGCCAGTGGTGCAGTACGGAATCTTTCCGGTAGTCGGTCATCTCCGCAGAGCACAGTGGTGAGAATGGCCTGTGAATCAAAATTTGTGCTTGATAACAGTCTAATTTCATTTAGCACTGGAGTGGCCATTTCCTGGGCTTCATCGATGAGGAGGACGGGTCTGAAGAGCGTGGTACGGATATGATCATGCCATCGTTCCCGGAGGGCTTTGAATCCCCCATAACGATTTGCAGGTGAGAGATTGACCCCGAAGAGTGCGCTCATCTCACGGTAGAAGTCGTTGATGGTGCTCTGTGGCCGTTCCATGATCCCAACGACAACATCCTGCAGTTTAGCGAGCTGCTGGGCCATAAGGTGGAGTATTTTTGATTTCCCGAGTCCAGGTTCTCCGCTGATCATGGCGAATCCGCCATCCATGACAAGATTCTCCAATCTGAAGGGAAATGATCCGAGCTGTGGTGGATTCCAAATGACATCCGCCGGAATATTGGAATGAAACGGATTCCATTTGAGTCCGTAGAGGGCCAACAGTCTTTTGTCAGACATCGTCATGCTCCTTTTGGTCACTTTTGGGGATATATGCTGGGGGGAGACCGGTGGCGGCATATGTTGCGAGGATGTTTCGCAGAAGTGGCGGGATGGCATCCTGTTTGTCGGATGCGGCACATTCGACGGTGTCGGGTTCAGGGTTAAGTTGACGCCGTGAACCTCGTGAGTTTTTTATCTTGTCCATGGGATATATTTCTGCGATGACCTGTCCCTCTTTCGGGTCAACCAGATAGACCTGACTGAGATCCCAGGAACGATACCGGACGGTAAGCTTCTCAAAGTGACGCATCCGGGAAGGTACTTCAAATCGGATGCCATCAACCGATATAGTGCCATCACTTCTACGTTGTCTTCTGGTGGCTTCAATCGTGAACACACGACGCAAAACGGTAGTGTCAGGGCAGGTTCGACCAACTGTCTTTTCGCTGAGGAGTCGATCAATTGGCGATACTTTAATTTCGGCATGAACGGACCGGTTATATTCAATTTCGGCCCATGCCTGGGTAAAGTTATTGAGACTTTCGAGGGTGAGATGTTTTAAGTTTGAAAGCATGGCGATTAGTCGGCCTTCGACTTTTCCCCAAAAAGATTCTTGTTTGCCATTGACATATGGGCTGTACGGCAATGTTTTGCTATGGACGATCCCGAGACCCAGGAGCCCGTTCCCGGTCTCGCCAGCTTTCATTGCGCTGCCGTTGTCGGTCATGAGGGATCTTGGCAATCCGCGCTTCTGGAATGCTTGAATAAGTCCGTGAATGAGCTCTTCGGCACTCTCCCCCTGATACCACTGAATGTGGCAGCAAAGACGGGAGCGGTCATCGAGGACGCACAGTGCTTTCGGTTTGTACCATTGTCCCTTTGAATCCAAGACCTTTCTGCTGCACTCATGGAAATCAAGATGCCACAAGCTGTGGATAAATTGTGATTCATAACTACGCACTTCACGTGATTCGAGTCGTTCGACCGCACGCTGCTGTCCCTCGGTCTTCGGTTTTCGTCTCTTGTGCCATCCTTTGGTGCGCATCAGACGCCGTACGGAATCGTATGACGGCACATCACCTAACTCCGTGTGCTCTTTCAGAAATGCTGCAAGGTTGTCGCTATGCAGCTTTACGCTCCAGTTGGGATAGTTCCCGTATTGCGTTTTAAGGATTTCTTGCTGTTTTTCGCCGATAGCCTTGCGTATACCGGCATCGGTACGCACTTTGCGGCTGAGCGCGGCTATAGGGTCGCTATTTCCCAATGCCGCATAGTACCAGCGCTCTACCGTCGATACTGCGAAGCTGATCATCTCTCCGTGACGGGTTGGATGAGGATAACTTTGCTGTGACAGACGCTCAATTTCCTGGGTAAGTTCACCCCGCTCTGGAGGCTGTGCGAGTAGAGGGCCGACAATGGAAAAGCGAAGATGCGCCCAGTTCCTTAATTTTCTCGATTGATCTGACATCAGATGGCTCCTTTATTAAAAATGGAATGCCACCCCATAACACAATCGCTGATTATTCAGCCAGTTCCCATCTTCTGCGTGCCTCAGACCGACTAATATCACCCCGCATATATCGTGATTTTTATTACCCGCCTCTACCCAACAGACGGCAGCACATAGACAAACCGCTCAGAGCATCCTGGGACTGCATAAGGCAATACTCCAGAAAATTTGCGGGAAGACTGTCATTGGAAACAGTAGCCGGCAAAAAGCCACGAATCCGCAGCCATTCAAAACTGCTCCCAAATAAATCTGTGAAATAATCAAACCAGCGCATAATGGTTTTTCTCGATATGCCGATCAGCCTGGAAAGCTGGCCAATGCTCTGACTCTCAGACCTGTGCTGAACAAGAGTTGTTGCTATCAGCACAACACAACGCCAGTACACTCGCCGACCCATAAACAAACATGACTCCGGCATACTTCTGCGGCGACAACCTTCACGACCGCAGCACAAACTCCACCGAAGGTAATACTCCTCCGGCAGCCCGACTGGACCGCCACGGGGTTGGCGCATGTAGTTCGACTGATGAAGACGGCCACCGCAATAGGGACAACCAGCTGAACGTTTGATGGCGGCAAGTTCTGAATCGATGAAAAAAAGGAGGTGAAAAAGGTTGGCTGTCTGAAGAAGTTTTGATAGCATATTCTCCTACCCCCATAGGTAGAGGGGCAGGAGAACTCTCGTGGAGCCGGCAAGCTATTTGAGGGGGCTCCTGCCCTGTTCCTCAATTATCCTGCCGTTAAAATAATACCCTTTACATCATTTATAAAGCTGAGATTCAGTCTGCCCATACGTCACTTTTTTGAAGATCATCTGGTTTCACAGCGGGGATTGAGTCCAAATACGGTATTGTCCTACCGGGATACCCTGAAACTTCTGCTGCAATTTGCTGTCAAGCAGTGCCACAAACTGTGCACCGATCTCGTAGTGGAGGATATTACCGCGCAACTTGTCCGGAAATTCATGGAGCATCTTGGACTGGGTCGAAAAAATGGCACCGGTACCCGCAACGTCAGACTGGCGGCTATCCATGCATTCTTTAGGTATCTCGCCTCTACCGATCCCCGTTTCATCGCCCACTGTCAGTCCGTTCTTGCCGTACCGTTCAAGCGTCACGCTAGGCATGTATTGGGGTACCTGGAAAAGGAAGAGGTGCTGCATATTTTTAGACATATCGATGTCCAAAAAACATCAGGTCGGCGGGATGATGCTCTGTTGCGCCTACTCTATAACAGCGGAGCACGGGCACAGGAAATCGTGGATCTCAACGTCAACCATATCCGCTTCAGCCGCCCTCATTATGTGCTGATTCATGGGAAAGGGCAGCGTGAGCGAACCTGCCCACTATGGGAAGAGACGATACAAACAATTAAGTCAACAGTCGAAGACCGGAATATACGATTCTCCGACAATGTACCGCTCTTTATAAATGCCAGAGGCGAACGCCTTTCTCGTTATGGTCTCCGTTATATGATTGCCCAACGGGTGGCAGCAGCGGCAACAACATGTCCGTCACTACTTACCAGAACGATTACACCACATACATTCCGGCACACGACCGCCATGCACCTGCTGCAATCTGGAGTT
>CAIYDX010000115.1 GCA_903925005.1 uncultured Geobacteraceae bacterium | reverse complement strand
CCACGGCGGACGGTACAGTCGTTCCGTCCACTACGTATACTTCAGGAACAGTTACCGGAGTGTCATATTCCGGCACGAACCCGACATTGACGATTGGTTCGGCTTCTGTCAACCTGTCAGATGTCATCGGCGTAAGTGGGGTTTAATACCAATGGTAAATCCACACGCTCAACTATTACCGTCACGTGGTGTCAAAGAAGACCTTTGCCTATGTGGACCGCCAGATATTTCTGGCGCTGATCGCCTGGATCAGTCGTCGGCACCCCGAGAAATCGGCACAATGGAAACGGCGACGGTACTTTCGCCGCGAGGGCTTGCGCCAGTGGGTGTTCTTCGCAGCGATCAGGGATGTGCAGGGATCGGCTACTAACCTCGATCTGATTTCGATGACGAGTGTACCGATCACACGCCACATCAAGATTCAAACCCATGCGACTCCGTATAGAGCCCTCTGCACCGGCAGTATTCACTAAGCTCGGTTTCCGTTAAGTGTTGCAGTTTCAATAATTACAGCTACCTTGTCCTCGGCGCTGTATTGGTTTGATGACTTACAAGATGGCGGGGAAATACCCTGTTTGTTACGATATCTCGCACGCCAATCATAGAGAGTATCTTTAGGAACACCGGTTCCTTTCACAATGTAGGCAATCCTGGCATTGTTTGGAGGTAACAACTTGGCCGCTACGCTTGCTCGGAATTCTTCTGAATAATGAGTCATAATGCTCCCTTTGTTTACGCCCCGAGATTAACACAAAATACCGGGAGGGAGGCGACAACTATCCTGACACAGGGGGACATTGTATGAATCCAGATAATATAAATTTACCACCACATTATGAGTGCGATCGCGCAATTTGCCCGGAGGGCTCACTACCATCCGCCACCACTTTGGATGAAATAGCCACACACATACGTGATCAGCAGTGGGAAAAAATGGAGAGCAAAGCTCTTACGGTTGTAACGCAACATCCTGAACAGGCATTAGGATGGAAAATTTTGAGCAAGGCTCTTATAAAATTGGAAAAATGGACTCAAGCCGTGGATGTGCTGAATCATGTGGGAGCGCTTTCGCCAAGCGACTCGGATGCGTTCAACGACCTTGGTTTTGCGCTGTACTGTACCGGATGCGTGGAAGAAGCGGAAAGTAACTACCGCCGGGCATTGAAGCTGAATCCGCTTTTCGCCGAAGCATGCAGCAATCTGTCTTCGCTCCTTATTGAACAGGGGCGGCTTGTAGAGGCATTGGTCAACCTCCAGTTATCATTGAGAATCAATCCCAGTGAGGCGATACTGCACAACAGTCTCGGGAACACTCTTCGTTATTTTGGCCGCCTGAATGAATCTGAAGCCAGTTACCGTTGTGCACTGGAGTTGAATCCGGAAAATTTCGAAGCACACCTTAATCTAGGGATAACACTGAAAGATTTGGGCAAATTTATTGAATCGCTGTCAAGTTACTGTCGTGCGCTCGAAATAAATCCGGGCTCCGACCATGCTTTCTACCATATGGGTGTGCTGTTGCACACCATCGGTGGCAGGAATGACGAAGCAATAGCCTGTCTGCAACAGGCTATCTCAATAAACCCAAACAATATCACCGCATATCATTTACTGGGATCAATAATGCTGAGCATCGGCCAGAGGGCCAAATCCATGGCACTGTTTCGCCACGCCCAGGAAACAAGTCCGCTGATCACATGGAAGACCCTCAAGAAAAAAGCCGATTTTTCGGTGGTTCTTCTGGATGCTCCCGGGGGCGGCTGCACCCCGGTTAACAACTATCTGGTGCGCAAAGCACCTTATGATTGCCATTTCTATTGTGTATTGCCGGATTCACCGCACCATATCGATCTGATACGGGCAAACGCCGATGTGGTAATCAATTTGATAGCCGATGCAGATCACTGTAAAGATATTTTGCCTTTTGCATTGGACCTGGTGGAGAATCTTGGGCTTCCCGTGGTTAACCACCCCCGGCTGATCATCAAAACTGACCGTGAAACCGTCGCTCAACGTCTTTCCGGCATGCCCATGTGCCGCATTCCGAAGACGGTGCGCATCACCGGCGCCGCACTGGCAGAGGCCGCCGCGAACAGAAGTATTCATTGTTTCACGCTGCCGTTGTTGATTCGCATTGTGGGCACTCACGGAGGCGACGACTTCGAAATGTTCAATGATATGGACGCCATTGCTGATTTCGTATCAAAGCGTCCAGCCGCCGACTATTACCTGATAGAGTATCTGGATTACCGTTCGGCAGATGGTTTTTTTCGTAAATACCGGCTGATCAGTATTGATGGAAAGCTCTTGCCATACCACCTAGCAATATATGATCAATGGAAGGTTCACCACTTCCGCACCGACATGGCTAATCAGGCGTGGATGAGAGAGGAAGAAGGATTTTTCCTCTCTCATCCGCACAGCGTTTTTAACGAGTCACAACAGGCTGTACTGTTTGAAGTGGCTGCGGCAATGGGGCTTGATTATGGGGGCATCGATTGTGCGCTGGATCGAGACGGAAGAATCGTGGTGTTCGAAACCAACGCTGCAATGCTGGTTCATGATGAAGTAGACGTACTTTTTGCCTACAAAAATCCTTTCATTGCCAAAATCAAAGATGCCTTCAACGCAATGCTGAACCGGCTGGCATCAAGTGCCACCCAGGGTAATCGGGTCGTATAATCATGTTAATGAGGAGATAAACAATGAAATACGTTCTAGGGGACAAAACACGAAACGCAAATCTACGCACGCTAAGCAGCTTTGTTCGTTTGGGCATCAACGTACGCTTGCCAAACACGATAAAATACCGCTGAAATATGTCCCAATTGAACCCTATTTACAAAACAGCTCTGGTACCCGCATCTTTTTGTGGCAAAATGGCGGTCCATTTATAGGGTCCTTTAAACGGGACGACATGCTTCTAAGAAGCTACTGGTAAGGCTTTATCTGCTTAGCGTGCGTAGATTTACGTTTCGTGTTTTGTTCCCTAAAAGGCGGCCGGCTCGAAGTAAAACAGGATGGTTTACGCGAAACCCTGAGAACTGCAGCCGGCTTAAAATATGCAGGCAGGCCAGCCTATGGGCTGCGGTAGGACCACTCGCAGGAGCGTATCCAATAGCTCCAAGCTCATGGGTTGTCCAGAAACCAGGGGAAGGCCGTGGTTTCGAAAGAGATGAACCATGAGAGACCGGAAATTACTGAGCTGTACTATGCCGGTAATATGCTCTTGAGGCGTGAGGTCCGACAGTATGCCGGCTCTTGTAATCCTCCATGAAATCAACCAGTTTTTCGACTGCCGGAAACGTTACCGCATCGTAAATGGATGCTCGAATGCCGCCTATGGTGCGATGGCCTGAAAGACCAAAAAGTCCAGCAGCAACCGCTTCTTTGAGAAATTGTGAGTCCATTTCCGGGGTAGCCAGATTGAACGCAACATTCATCATTGAACGGTCTCGTGATTCAGCCCTGCCGCGGTAAAAAGCATCGCTCCTGTCCAGGAGACCATATATGAGCTCGGCTTTGCTACGATTTATCTCATGCATGCGCGACAAGCCGCCAATATCATTGATCAGCCAGCGCGTAACGAGCAAGGTGACATAGATTGCAAAAACAGGCGGGGTGTTGAAATTTGAATGGGCATCGGCTTGGATGCGATAATCCATAAAAGAGGGGAGATTGTCTGGAAGATCTCTAAGTAACTCATCGCGAATTATTACAACCGTCACCCCTGCCGGACCAATGTTTTTCTGGGCATGAGCATAGATCAAGGAAAACCGGTCCGCTTCACATGGCATGGAGAGGAAATCGGAGGACATGTCGCAAATACGAGGTACATCATCTCGGCCCAAGACCCTATGAAACTGGAGTCCTTCGACTGTTTCATTTGAAACATAATGAATATAAGGCGCATCCGGAGAAAAGGAAAGTTCCTCGTCGGATGGCAGATGGTGGAATCCGTTGTCCTCGCCGTTCCAGACGACACGAACCGGGCCTTCCTTTCTTGCTTCAGGGATGGCCTTCCCGCTCCAATAGCCGGTATGCAAGTATTCAGCAGGGGATGTTTTGCCTCGAAGAAGAGCCATTGGTACCATTGAAAATTGTTGCGTTCCCCCGCCTTGTAAAAACAATACATGGTACTCTTTGGATAACCCCAACAGGTTGCAAATATTTGTTTCCAGCTCCGCAATGACAGCGGCAAACCAGTCGGAACGGTGACTTATGCCAAGAATAGACAAGCCCACTTCGGATACCGAAATAATTGATTCCTGAGCTTGAAGCAACACACTTTCCGGCAGCGCGCCTGGTCCACCCGAAAAATTCAATAGATTGTTTGGATTCATTTGTCAGTTTACCCCCTGTGATATTTAAGTTAAAGTGGTTGTAAGCCTATCTATGAACTACCATACCCTGTCTATAACATAGTCATTCACCCCAGAAGCTTTTAAATACGCAAACGGGAAGAGGTTGCCCCCTCCCCGCTCAGGTTGTAATACCAAACTTTCAGGTTCCTCACACATAACAGTGCAAAGTTGTTGGCATGGCTAGATCGGCCATGCAGTGATACAGATTGAGTATATAGTTCTTTGCGGTTCTAAATCCGTAGGCCCGGTGACTGATTACTTTGGCCTTGTTGTTGAGGCCTTCTGCGATTCCGTTTGAGATCGGCATATCGAAGTAGGTGAGGATGTTATCCTCATGACGCCTGATCAGTTTGGCGACCTCCTGCATCGGTATGATTTCAGATTCATTGGCCCATGAGTACCACTGTTCAAGATACTTGGCTGCGTCTTCTTTTGTCGGTGACTGCCAGAAATCCCTGAAGGATTCCTTGAGCAGATAGGCCCGATGGATGGTCAGGTTCAGTTTCTCCAGGGTATCCAACGAAGCCTTCTGCCCATCAGTGAGATTCCAAGGGTTCTTGAGCCAGATGTATCTACTGCCGGCAACCAGTTTCTTATGCTCTTTGCCCTTTTCAGTGATCTCTTGGCGTCGCACAGTATCAACAGCTTCAGTGAGTTTCCGGACGATATGGAACTTGTCGAAGACCAATGTTGCCTGCGGTGCCTTAGCCTTAACAGCATTGATAAAGGCTGGCCACATATCGCAACAGATGCCTAGCAGTTGTTTGGTCCTCTCTGGACCGAAGAAACTGAAGAAGGCCTCAAGGCTTTCAATTGAGCGACCTTCTCCGCTCCAGATGAGTGTTCCAGTTTTAAGGTCATATACATTCGTGAGATAGACATGACCTTTTTGCCGAGAGATCTCATCAATACCGATATGGGTTATTCCCGACAAATCACGGTGAGCTAACCCAAAGGCAACCACATAAGCAACCGCTGTTGCTACGGTACCCCAGGAGCAACCAAACTGCCTGGCAACCTGCTGCCAGGTCAGTTGTCGTGCCCAGGTAGCAATGGTGACAGCAAGTGCTCTGGTGAGTCGTTTCTTGCCTGCAGCCCAGGGCATCAGTTCAACATGGATGCCGCCACACTCTGAGCAGCTGACACGACACGGAGTGTATGCCAGATTCACATCGATACCCCAAATCGGTACATGGCGAAAGCGACGTTCTGACAAGGTATCGCGATAATCACCGGGTGTTCCGCATACACCACAGCGAGGATGGTAACGGAGGTCAGCCTGGATGGTGACGAGTAGTTCGGAATCCTTCTTTTCAACTGATTCGATGCGAAATCCTTGCAACTCGAGCGTCTCGCGGATAAGCTGTTTAATAAGCATGGGTTCCTCTTTCAGATTGAATGGTTGGTCGCGCTTCCATAACTACCTGATGGAACTCATGCTTTTCAATTGTTAAAGAACAAAGTTACTTACTGATTACTGAGACGAACCAACTTTCAATTACTGCTAGAAGAGTTTGAGAACCGATTGCGCTGCCTGCGACGAGAGGCTGAGGGCGGTGGTGCCTAGAGACTGACGGGTCTGCAGGGCCAACATATTCGCCCCTTCCTCGTTCATATCGGCCAGGGTCAGGTTATCCGCACCGGTCTGGAGCGTGTTGATCATGCTGGTGGTGAAGTCCTGGCGAGTGGTGATAATAGACAGGTTACTTGCCAGGGCTGAAGACTGGTTACGCAAAGTTACGAGAGCATTCTCCATGTTTGCCATGGCTTGAGTGGCATTTCCGGCAGTATCCCAGCCAACGGTAGAAGTTACGCCAAGAGAAACGGCATCAGTTGAAGTACCGGTCACGTTGAGGTTTGTACCGATTGTTGGAGCAAATTCGATAGTCAGGGTAGCAGCGGTCAGCAGGTTCGTGCCACGGTAGCCTGAGTCACTGGCAAGAGTTGTGATCTGACTGGTGATCTGCAGGAACTGGCTTTCGTAAGCCAATGACGAAGATGTATCAGTAGTAGATGCAGCTGCGCTGGCAAGACCTTTGGCCGACTGGATCAGAGAAGTAATTGCAGAAATACCGTTGTCGGCAGCCTTGATGGTCTGAACAGCTTCGGACATGCCGTCTTTCCTGTCATTAAGGTCGCTGGCACGGTTGTTTGCATTTTGGGCTGCAAAGAAGTTGGTCGGGTTGTCAAGTGCCGAATTTACTTTTTTGCCGCTGCTCAAGCGGCTCTGGGTTGTAGTAACTTGTGCTGCTGTTTGCTGGAGGGCAAGAAGGTTGTTTCTCATGCCTGCGGTAAGTGAGATGTCTGAGATTGCCATGGTGATGCTCCTTTCTGGATTTTCCCGGAAATAATCGGGATGCGCTTTCAGCGTTCACTGACTATATCGACAGCTTGGAAAATTACTTTATAGATAATGGGTGCGTATTCCGATCCAATCCGACCACGATTCCGGTGTGATTTAGAGGATGCCATACAAATGTGGAGCGAATATGGAACAATTATGGATTTTGTGGATTGGGTTAGGGTGTATTCCGTTTAGGGTGTTTCTGACTAAAACCCCGAATGGTCAATTTTGAGCCGATTCGGGAATGATACCGGCTTGTTATACAGCATTTGAATGGTCGTCTATCCATCTGTTATTTAACATAGTTTTAATACGATCCTGCAAGCAGTTCGTTGCTCCGTCCCAAAAATGTCACCAATTTATGACAATAAGTTGTGTGCGTCTGTTTTGTCCCTATCTTCCCCAAGAACCGCGGTAGCTGTCTCACCTTCTGAATTCATCATGTCTCTCATCTCTTCGCTCTTCCCTTCGCTCTTCCCTTCTCTCTTCATGTCGGACTTCCGGGCGGCGGAAATCTCTCTCATGACGCGAGCGGTATTCAATGAAGCTGTGCCGGACCATTAGCGGCGGCAGGTGATTAGCGGCTACATAAGCCCATGGCTCACCATAGCGGCTTGCACGGTACCAGTAGCCGTTGGCGTGATAATAATAATCTTTGCCAACATAGATCATGTCGTATGGCACACCAGTGGCAACGTAATAGCCAAGTTCCGGAACATAAGTAAACTGCGGCGGTTGTGCCGGTAAAACCACTTGCGTCGGTACCGGTGCAACATATGCTGGTGCAACATACCCCGGGGGCGGTGCAGGCGCGACAACAACGTAGGCCGGAGGAGGCGGAGGTGAAGCGACAACAATTACCTGCGGTGCTGGTGTCGGACGAGCCGGGACAACAACGTCCAGGTTGATATTTAATCCGCCAGCATGAGCCGCAGGCGCGGCCAAAAGCAAGGTTAAAGCGAGGATTATTGATAGTTTCTTGACTTGATATTGCATGATGCTATCTCCTTTAGCACGTCTTAAATATACGACGTTTCTTAGAAATCCAATAATCGACCGAAATGCACCGACCATAATGGCGTGTACTATTTGCCGTCCAATTTTGCCAGCTCTTTGTCAATAATCTGTGATTTATACTGAATACGATAATCAGACGATCCTTCTGAATCTACACTACTCAGCGGTCAAAACCTATCTTAGAATGCCTTTGCCCGGCTATTCCGCCGAACTCAAAACTACTCAGTTAGAGCCGTGCCTACGACCAGACACAGTGTCAGAATGATACAATGAAGGCTGTGTAAACGCAGCTGCAAAAGGTGCGATGTTAGGAGTTAAAAAGGAGCGATCCGCTTAACAGTTGCTTCCGCCAAGGGGCCGTACAGGATATCTCAATCACCAGCGTTACATATCAGATTGAACCGCAGCAACAAAATGCCCGACTTCATCTGTAACTCGTAATTCAATTTTCGAACCGCCGTATGCGGACCAGCATGTATCAGTGGTATGGAGGGAGAGGAGTCTCGCGACTCCTCCCTATAGCAATTATGGCCGCGAATGCACTTAGGGCTGCGTTGATGTTCAAGTACCGGCGGCGCCAAGCTCTGCATACCGGTTTGGAAAACTACCAATCACCATCAAACCCCTAACTCACAAATTAAAAGCGAATTGCGACTATAACCTCCATAACCTTCTCTCATGGCCGCCGTCCGTGCAATATAGTAGTGCAATCAATAGCATTAGCCATGTGGTCAAGCCCTCATCCAACATATAGCATTACTTTAGCAGTGTTTCATCCGGTCAGAGAGTAAAAGTATCGGTCACTTTGTTGATAAAGTGACCGATACTAATCATGTTCGCGAGACCTGTGGAGGAAACCCCGTAACACATGAGACACATTCCGGGAAATTGCTACTCTGCAGCTGCGGCAGATGATTTAATCTTTGCCTGCCATTTTTGTCGTAATGTCTGCAGAGTTGTTAGCTGAGCAGGCGTCAGAATGGCCCGGAACTTGGCCCCAACTTGAGCTCTATTGACATTAAGATCCGCCTGAATGCCGGCAATCTTTGCCGTCTCTGTACGAATCGCAGCTTCGTCAATAGTATCAGCATGTATCAGTGCCCGAAGATTATTCCTCTCTGTTTTCAAGCTGGCATAAATGGGCTTCACTACGATCCTATTAGCTTTAAAAATTGCTTTTGCCTGCGCTTTCTGTGCATCAGTTAGTCCAAGCTTTTTAAAAATGAAGTGATGATGATGTCCACCACGTCCGCACCCTCCACCCGCTTGTGCAATACTTGCAAATGCAGTTATTGCTGCAATGCAAAAAATTACTACGATCCTTCCCATGGTTTTCTGATTATTCAACATGACCTTTACCTCCTTTGGTTTGTGTTCTGCTCTGTGAATGTAATCTATTTGCTATGTTCATACGTCAACTCACCAAAACCTACTAATATCTGCAATCCGTTATTTTTAACATGCGCTTATAATGTGGAGTGAATATGGATTAACTGTGAAAAAATAGAATATAATGAAATAAACTGGGATCAGCTATTAACCTCATCTATTTTTTCAGAAAGTACCTGATAAATTGTAAACTCCACAATCAATCCATACTTTTTCCATAATTAAGGGTATAATGTTCTTAGATGAGGAGGATGCAGCAGAATAGAAAATGTTCTGCAAGTTAGAAAAAGTAGAAGAGGAGGTTATTATGAAAAAGTATATTTGTTCATTCTTAACCGTTTCTTTAACTTTGTTGTTGTTTGCAGCATCTGGTCAGGCTTATAGAGGAGGATGGGGTCCTGGTTGGGGATGGGGCCCTGTCATGGGGTTCGGCCTTGGTGTTGGAATAGCGGAACTTTCGCGACCGTACTACTATCCCAGCTACTATTATCCGCCCACTGTTGTTGTCGAACAGGCACCAACGGTCTATATGCAGCAGGCACCTGCGGCTGCACCTTCGCCACCTCAGGAGCCCACTTACTGGTATTATTGCCAGGACCCGCAGGGCTATTATCCCTATGTCAAACAGTGCCCTAAGGGCTGGATGACAGTAGTGCCGACACCACCGGCACCAATTAAATAGAAAGGATAACTATCATGGGATATTTAAAGCGTATTGCGGCTGGACTACTTATGCTGGCAGCTACTGGATGCGCGACTACCATGCCGCAAGGTCCGAGCGTGGCAGTACTACCGACACAAGGAAAACCGTTCACCAAGTTTCAGGAAGAGGATGCCGATTGCCGTAAGTGGGCAGAAAAGTCCACTGGAATATCACCAGCGGAAGCGCATAACCAGAGTACCCTTAGCGGGGCAGCGGTTGGGTCTTTGATCGGGGCTGGGGCTGGGGCTCTCCTTGGTTCAGCAAGTGGTCATGTTGGGGCGGGTGCTGCGGTAGGAGCTGGCGCTGGTCTGCTAATGGGGACAGCTGTAGGATCTGACAGCGCGAAAGTGACAGCCAGAGAAGCCCAACGTCGCTATGATATTGCATATTCGCAGTGCATGTCTTCCTATGGAAATCAGATAAGCAAACCAGCTGCTCCAGAACCAAGATACTATTATCCACCCCGGCGTGTAATCGTTGTGCCTGCGGAGCCACCACCAGTGTATTACGCGCCTCCACCTGCACCAGTATATCAGCAGATTCCACCACCACCGTCTCCATATGCTCCTGTTTATCCGCCGCAAAGTACTCCGCCGCCAGCGCCGGTTTATTCTACACCTCCACCGAACGGAACGATGCCAGTGCCTCCGGTAGATAGTTTCCATCCGGAAACGTAACATTCCGGATTTGTTCATATATCTTGCATAAATTGGTTTAGTTTTCGTTCTGTTTATGTTATCCTGCAAACCATAACAGCTTGTAACTGTTACATATTATGGTTTCAGGGGTACTCCGGATGCGACAAAAACTGACACGACAGATGAGCATTTTCTCCGTTACGATGCGCCATGATATCGGCAAGAAGTTGGCCGCGTTTTCCGAGATACTCGACGCCACTCCAAAAATGCTTGATCTTGTGTATGCAGACCTGACGCGAGTAGCCCGCAAGGATACCGGTCGTAAAGGAATGACCGCTGAACAGGTACTGCGTTGTGTTGCACTGAAACAGTACCGCAACCT
>CAIYDX010000114.1 GCA_903925005.1 uncultured Geobacteraceae bacterium | reverse complement strand
GAGCGATTCCCCTCTGGATAAAAAGGCAGCTGACGTGGTCAAAGCGCAACTATCAAGTGAGGCGCTCAATTTCGATAAGGTATGTCTCGATTTGCTGGATGCCATTCTTAAGGGCTTTTCGGTGGGGGAAGTGATTTGGGAAGTGCAAGGTTCTGAGATTGTAGTGTCTCAAGTCAAAACACGCGATCAACGCCGTTTCGGCTTCGATGATCAATACCAGCTTCGCCTCAAAGTCCCTGAGAACATTATTCCAGGCATGCAGCTGCCAGAGCGCAAATTCATTGTGCACAGCTTCGGATCCAAAGACGGTAATCCCTACGGTCTGGGGCTCGGTACCCGATTATTCTGGCCGGCGTTTTTCAAACGCAACGGGATTACTTTCTGGTTGACGTTCCTGGACAAATTTGCCAGTCCGACTCCTATTGGAACTTATCCGAACGGTACGTCTTTGCAAGAACAAGGCAAGCTGCTGGATGCGCTTGATGCGCTTTCCCAGAGTGCAGGCGTGATCATGCAGGATGGGATGGTGGTGAGTCTGCTTGAGGCTGCGCGTAGTGGTTCGGATGGCGGTTATGAAAAGTTATGTCGTTATATGGACGAGCAGATTACTTTTGCCATTCTGGGTGAAGCACCGCAGACTAAAGGCGGCGGAGGTCAAGCGGCCAGTGCTGCGATTACCCGCAACGAGGTGCGCCTGGAGCTGGTGCAGGCCGATGCCGATCTGCTCTCGGCCACGCTCAATCAGACGCTGGTGAAATGGATCACTGAATTTAATGTGCCCGGCGCCACGCCTCCGCGTGTCTGGCGCAAAGTGGAAGAGCAAAAAGACCTCGGAGCCGTGGCCCAGCGTGACAAGACGATTTTTGATATGGGATTCAGGCCCACTCTGGCTTATATCATCGAAACGTATGGTGGTGACTGGACGGAGGTGCCGCTGCAACCCAAGATCGTGGCCGGTGACCCCTCCGGTTTGACGGCGAATTTTGTGGAACCGGTTGATCCGTCCATTCAAGACAAACTGGCATCCAGCCTGGAAAATGAAGCGGATGCAGCATGGGCCAAAGTACTCGATCATGTTGAGGGAATTGTGTCCAAGGCGAGCAGCTTGGAAGCGCTACAAAATTCACTGGTGGAAGCTTATGGAGGCTTGCCAGTGGAAGATCTGCGACGTGTGATGGCAAAGGGCTTTCAGGTAGCCGCCTTGACGGGTATTGCCGATGTGGCTAAAGACTTGCCAACGGAGAAAACGTCATGAGTGACAATACCAGCCTTTCCCCCGCTTCAGGCGGCGATAACGTCCGCGATGTAGATAATAATCTCTACACCGCGAGCACGCCACAGAACGCCAAGACACAGGTTGTCAAGCTGGATATTGGCGGCCAATCGGGCGAGTCATTGATTGCTCCTAATAACATCCTGCCCATCAAGATAACCGATGGCACCAACCCGTTAATCCTCGACCAGCCAAATAGTGATAACGAGACAGCAACCGAATGGTGCATTCCTACAGAGTCGCATCCAACCATGTGGAATGGTGCGGGGTGGGACAGAATCAGAGGTGATACAACCTCCGGCTTGTGGGTGCAGCTTAAAGCGGCATTGCCAACGGGCTCAAACACCATCGGCAATGTTAATCTCCTTGATGGCGTAGGCAATGCAGTTAAATCTGATCTGTACGCAGGCGGCTATTATCTACACGTAGACACGTCATCATCTGGAACGGATGGCACTGCATATAACTCAGTCACCTTCCCGCAAGTCGGCATTATTGCAGGACGCGGCAGTGATGGATTAGCGCACTCAATTCAAGTATCGCCAAAAGGCGAGCTGTTTGTCACTGATAATAATCAGGCAATATCAGTTGATGACTTCGGCGGTTCACTGACGGTTGACGCGGGGGATTCAAGTAACCCATTATTCGCCGCCATAACGGGCGACCCAAATGGTGATTTTGCTGGGGTCAATTTGCTGGAAGAAGTTATCAGTGGCAATAATGGCTTAAAGGTAAACGTACAGACTCAGCAGACGTTAAAGACGGATAATAGTAACGGTCTGATTCCCAGTGATGCACCTCAGCTTATTACTGGCTCGGCAAATGCGCTAGGACAAATTGTTTTCGTTGTTGACACTACTGGCTACCAGAGCATTGCATTGTCAATAACAAGCACTTCCGCAGTTACGCTAGGTTTATTCTCAGAAGCGTCCAATGATGGTAATACCTGGTTTTCTGTAGTTGGTTCTACAAGTCAGCTCACATCAATACCGACAAGCGGATTTGTATATACAAACGCAGTACCTTCATCCACTTTTAGTATCCCGTGTATTCTTCGGTTTTGGAGGCTTCGCTGTACGGCATATACCTCCGGAAGTGCGGTATGTACTGCATATTTAAGACAGACCCCTGCCCCCTCACTGACAGGTATTGGATCGACCAACATAGCACAGGTTGGTGGGTTTGGTGTTGGAGCACAAAGCGGGTATCAATCAATTATAGGGCCCTCCCCTATAGGAGCTATCGCTTCGCAGGGCGTTCCGTTATACCCGTTACAAACAGGTGGTGCAGACCAGCAGAACACAGTTCGCCG
>CAIYDX010000113.1 GCA_903925005.1 uncultured Geobacteraceae bacterium | reverse complement strand
TTGGAAAGGGGAGGTGACAACTATCCTGACACAGGGGGCTCCTGCCTGGGGCGGAAATGTTGAAACTAAATTTGTTTATTCAATAATTAACCATTTGACGGCAAATATCGGTTTGAAGTGTAAGTATATAAAAGCAGGTGGTGATAACTCCAGTTTCTTTGGGCCCACATTCGGCATAGATTACCTTTTCTAGCAACATACCGTTTATTGATACAATTGATTAACCGGATATAGATAGTTAAAATTCCGTACAAAATAAACAAAAGGGATAATATAATGAAAAATATTTTATTGGCAGGTGTTTTTGCATTTTGTCTAACAACAACTTCTGTTTTTGCTGCGGATATAAAGCTTGGCATCTTTGATATGCAGCGAGCCATGCAGTCATCTTTGGCAGGTCAAGAAGCCAAGGAGCAGCTCGCAACTCGCTTCTCGAACTATCAGAAAGAAATCAACGTAAAACAGGAAAATCTACAAAAACTAAAAGACGAACTTGAAAAGCAGGGTGTACTTATGTCGGAATCGGTACGAAACGCAAAAGAAAAGGATTACGAACAGCATCTTAAGGAATTCCAGCGCTTTACCAAAGATGCACAGGACGATCTTCAGGCGAAGGACAAGGAGCTAACTAATAGAATAGTTGAGGGTGCGGTAAAAATTGTTCAGGATTTTGGCCACAAAAATGGGTATACATTTATCTTAATAAAGAACCAAGGTTTGGCGTTTACGGACGACAAAGTCGACGTGACAGAAGAGGTTTTGAAGCTTCTTGATGCAAACCATAAAAATAGATGACTTTGAATATTTAAGGACCTAATCGTCGGAGTGGCCACACCGCAGAATAGGTGAATATATTGGCCAGCGACGCACGCCCATTAGGAATCAATTTCGTAAATCACATGAGAACTAAAATGAAAAAGCTAATCATTATAGCCGTGATATTTGTAACATGTGCGGGTTGTTTGCCGCATTTGCCCCCAGAGCAAGGTCACGAAGGCGAAGACGAAGTCATATTTGATTTTACAAAACATCCAGACAAGCAGCCACACAAATATTCCAGCCCAGAACAGGGGCAGGAACAAGAAGGAAAATGATAAAGCCATCAACTGACGGATAGGAGAAGCCCCTGTCGGAAGGATTTGTACTTGAAAATTACAGTTCTAGGGTTACACTGTTTATAGCTTTTAGATAAGTAACACACCGTAGTTTTTTTATATTAATACAGCGCAGATGGCTAGGATCCGGCTGAACTCGATCGGCGCAAAGTAAAATTTGCTGTTCCCTTATTAGCAGTTGATCTAACCGAGACACCATCTCTTCGCCGTATGGAGTGGAGCGCCGTCATAGGATGGTCACAGTGAGGAGTTTACCGTGTCTCGCTTCGCAATCAATAATCCATTTTTCATTATAGGAATAAGCTTAGTCATTTTGGTCATGGGCTCCACCAGCCTGAGCCGTATGCCGGTGGACATGTTCCCCACAATGGATATTCCGGTCGTCGTTGTAGCGACCTTCTATTCCGGTATGCCTCCCGAACATATCGAAACGGACATAACCAGCCGTTTCGAGCGTTTCTTTACATTGGGGAGTGGCATCGAACATATCGAATCACGCTCACTACCTGGGGTCAGTGTGATAAAGGTCTATTTTCAGCCCGGCACTAACGCAGAATCGGCAGTCACAACCATATCTAGCCTGGCCATGGCGCAATTACGGCGACTTCCTCCGGGGACATTGCCGCCGGTGGTACTCAAGTTCGACGCTTCTAGTCTGCCGGTCTGCCTGGTAACACTAAATGGCGAGGGTCTGGACGAAACCAAACTGCGCGACCTGGCACAGTTCCATGTGCGGGATCAGATTGCCGGCGTTCCCGGTGCCAGTGTGCCGCAACCGTTCGGCGGCCGTTACCGCCAGATCATGGTTTATGCAGACCCCCACAAGTTGGAGGCTCACCAGTTGAGCATCATGGACATAGTGCGGTCTGTAAATGAATCAAACCTGATCCTCCCTTCCGGCGACGTTCAGATTGGCGCTTTCGATTACAACATCTACACTAACAGCCAGCTAGACACGATTGACCAAGTTGGAAACCTGCCGGTCAAGATGGTCGGGCAGGCTCCAGTGAGCGTGGCGGATATCGGTACTGCCAAGGACGCCCAACAGATCCAGACCAACATTGTTCGTGTCAATGGGCAGCGCTCGGTTTATCTCCCGATTTTGAAACAGGGCGGGGATACTAATACTATTGCTGTTGTGGATGGAGTTAAGAACTCGATCAAGCACATGCTGAATGTACCGAAAGAGCTAATAAGCCGTGTGGTGTTCGACCAATCGGTATTCGTAAAGACCGCAATCGAAACTCTTTTGCACGAAGGGGCCATCGGTCTGTTCCTGACGTCGGTAATGATTCTGGTTTTTCTCGGTAACATGCGTGCCACTTTGGCGGTATTCTTCTCCATTCCCCTCTCCGCGCTGGCGACATTCATAGCACTCTCTATTGGTGGAAGTTCCATCAACAGCATGGTACTGGGAGGGCTAGCGCTGTCATTTTCAAGGCTGATAGATAATTCGGTTGTAGTCCTTGAAAACATCTACCGCCATCTTGAACTGGGCGAACCGCCAGAGGTTGCCGCCGAAAAAGGTGGCCGGGAAGTGGCCCTTCCTGTTCTAGCCGCAACACTAACGACGGTGGTTGTCTTCTTTCCGGTTACCTTTCTCTATGGGGTAAGTAAGTATCTCTTTTCCGCGCTAGCCCTTGCTGTAGTTATATCGCTTTTTGCTTCGTATATAGTTGCAATGACGGTAGTGCCTCTTTTCTGCGCTCGTTTTATCAAATTGTCCTCACATCATGGTACACCGTCTGCTGAAGAATCGGTTACTGTGGAATGTCCCAAGGGCTACATTTCTTTTGGGGGACGTTTCAATCTTTGGTTTAATGACCGCTTTGAATCCTTCCTTAAATTCTACGACGGGGCTGTTGCAATAACGTTGAAGCGTCCGGTAACAACGCTAGCTGGTTTTTGTGTATTTTTTGTCTTTAGCATGGCCCTATTCCCGCTTTTGGGCGTCTCATTTTTTCCGAGAACCGATGCCGGTCAGTTTGTGATCAACATCAAGGCTCCGTCAGGTACGCGTCTGTCCATTACTGAAGAAGAGGTTGCCAAAGTCGAGAATCTCATCCGACATGAAGTTTTGTCGGAAGATCTCAGCATGATAGTTGCCAATATTGGAACTACACCCGGTTTTTCATCAATCTATACCCCCAACTCTGCTATGCATACCGCATTTGTGCAGGTGAGCCTTAAAGAAGGGCACAAAGTAGGCAGCTATGAGTACATGAGACGTTTGAAGCGCCGGATTGCTACGGAATTACCGGAACTGACCGCCTACTTTCAGTCCGGAGGCCTTGTCGATGCCGTACTCAACATGGGTATGCCGGCACCGATTGACGTACAGGTCGCGGGCTTGAATATGGAAGCCGCTTTTGACACGGCAAAGCAGCTTTCTGAACAAATCCGTAAGATCAGTGGAGTAGCCGATATTTACATTCCACAGGATCTGGATTACCCAGCACTCAGGTTGGATATTGACCGGATCCGCGCTAGCGAACTCGGACTGAACGAGCGTGAAGTTGTCGACAATATTATAACCGCGCTAACTTCAAATAGCATGATTGCGCCGAGTTACTGGATAGACCCTAAGAGTGGCAACGACTACATGTTGACTGTCCAATATCCAGAAAACTATATCAAGTCGTTATCGGATCTGTCTGCAATACCACTCAAGGCCGCTAATAGTACAAAAACAACACGGCTGGACATGCTTAGTACTATGCAACGCATTAACTCCCCTACTGAAGTTGACCATTATCAGTTGCGCCGCACTATCGACATCTATGTCAGGCCGGAGCACGAAGATCTCGGCAAGATTGCCGCTGCAATTGACGACATTATCGCCCGAACCAAGGTGCCGGAAGGCCTTACCATCACCCTTCGTGGGAGTGTACAGGGTATGAGATCCTCATTCAGTAGCTTTGCACTCGGGCTTTGCCTCTCGGTGGTGCTGCTCTATATAATTTTGATGATACAGTTTTCCTCGTTCATCGATCCGTTCATCATCCTAGTGGCAGTGCCACCTGCATTGACTGGCGTCATCTTAACTCTTCTTTTTTCGGGCACGACCTTGAATATTATGTCTCTTATGGGGATCGTCATGCTGGTGGGGATTGCGGTCTCTAACAGCATTTTGATTGTTGAATTCACCCGGCATCTACGGGAGAAAGAGGGACTGGACGTCAAAACAGCAGTGACTGTTGCCTGCCGTGTCAGACTGCGGCCGGTGTTGATGACTTCGTTGGCAACTATTATTGGCTTGCTGCCAATGGCATTGAAGTTGGGGGCCGGCAGCGAAGCCTATGCTCCTCTGGCACGAGCAATACTGGGAGGCTTGAGTGTATCGGTCTTGTTGACGGTGTTCCTGGTGCCCGCTGCTTATTTGTTGGTACATGGCCAAAAATTAGAGAGTTGAAATGTCAGATGTTGTTTTAGAAAACTTTTTGTGGTCAGTATGTAAACAATAGGTAGATGTCCAGCCAGCAGAAAGACCATATTTACAATCTGGGTTATTTGCAGAGCATCTATATAGCTCGCTAGTAATCTGTTCGGTGGTACAAAACCTCGTATCAGGCTCTATCTTAATAAGTCCACTAATCGGTTGCATTCATACCTCCAGCAAGTGAACAAAACAATTTTTTTAAATTATGCTAACTCAAATGCAAAAGTAAATTCTCTATAACATTTTTACAACGAGAGCTCAGAACTATTATTGGATGCAGTTAAACCTCAATCCTGAATTCAGCGCCGTCATTAATATTGCGGACAGTAAGATGGCCGCCCATACGCTGTTCGATAATAACTTTTGACATGTATAGACCAATACCAGTCCCTTTGTCAGGGCCACGGGTGGTAAAGTATGGATCAAATATCTTTGGCATGATCTCGTTTGGAATCCCTCCACAGTTGTCGCTGATGCATACAACTGAACGACCGCTTTCGCTGGTTATCCGTATAACTATTCGCGGTTCTACCACACAGCGTTCGATACATGCAGATCTTGCGTTGGAAATTATATTGAGCAGTGCTTGTGAATATTCGTTTTGATAGCCAATGGTGGAGACATTCTCCTTAGAATTAATTTCAACGTGGATGTTGCAGCATTCCAGGTTACCGGATACCAGTTCCAGAGCCTTGTTGATCGTCTCACCGACCAAGAAGGTGGCCATTTCTTTGTCTTCTTGGAAAAAACTGCGGAAATCATCGATTGTGTGGGACATAAACATTAATTCATCCATTGCTTTGCGGGTTTCATTCTCCATTTCTTCATGTGATATTGTGCCGGAGTTGTATGAAAACCAGCGTTGTCCGGTTAGGTTATTGCAGTGTTCTTTGAATATAAAAAGTTAAAAAATCGCCGCCAGTCTGCATTTTTTTCTTGACATTGGTGGAAAAGTCGGGAGTCCGCCCTCGTAACTATCTAATATTATTGGAGTTACG
>CAIYDX010000112.1 GCA_903925005.1 uncultured Geobacteraceae bacterium | reverse complement strand
ACGTTCAGGTAGATTCTTTCATACTTCAGCGTGCGCCAGAGCCGTTCGACGAAGATGTTATCTCTGAAACGCCCTTTGCCGTCCATGCTGATTTTGATGTTCCAGGTTTTGAGCACGGACGTGAATGCTTCACTGGTAAACGGAATGTCTCAATTTAAGGGTAGTTTACGAGTGGACTCGGACATGCATAATAATGAGCAAAAAACATTAGTTAGTGTTATCGTTCCTTCACGGCAAGAGGTAGCATATATTGGTAATTGTCTAAAGGCTCTGATAAGGCAGACGTATGGACTTGAGAATCTTGAAATAATAGTAGTCGATGGAATGAGTGCGGATGGAACCAGAGAAATTATAGCGGAATATGCAAGACTTCATAAGGAGATTAAGCTATTCGACAACAAGTTGAAAACAACACCTATAGCCATGAATATTGGTATTAAACAAGCTAAAGGTACTTATATTGCTAGAGTTGACGCGCATACAAAACCATCAGATAACTTTATTGAACAATGCGTAAAGGTTATAAATAGCACAGATGCTGAAGTAGTAGGTGGCCCAATCGAGACGATCGGTGAGGGGTTTTGGGGAAAACAGATTGCGTACGTACTTTCAAGTGTTTTTGGTGTTGGTCAATCTTTTCGGACAATGGACAGCTGCAGCGGGTATGTTGATACTTTAGCATTTGGTCTCTATAAGAGGGAAGTATTGGAAAAAGCTGGTCCTCATGATGAGAAATTGACAAGGGGACAAGACTGGGATATAAACCAGAGGATCATAGCTAATGGTGGTAGAATATATCTTGATTCCAGCATCCGATCTGTTTGGTACTGCGCTAACAACCCCATAAAGTTTATAATAAAATCATTTTTAGATGGCTACTGGATCGCGGCCATTTTTGAAAAACGTTCCTTCCGTCACCTCGCGCCCTTTTTCTACTTATTGTCGTTCGTCGGGTTGGCATTAGTCTGCTATTGGCGGAGACATGGCCTTGGTCCGTGGAGATATGTATATTTCCCCTTCTGGTCTTATGCTTTATTATATGTTATGGTCGCTTTTTTCTATTCACTCGGGATGGCGAAACGTACCGGATGGCACGCAGTCATTGTAGGACCTTTCCTTTACGCATCTTTTCATTTTAGCCGAGGTCTTGGAACGCTATATGGGCTCTTGTCCGGCATGTGGCTTAAGTATTGAAAAGATAGTAAGTTCTGCCGGCTCCATGAGCATGGTTTAACTTGTCCAGTTTACACTATCCCAATATTTAGAGCAGCGGGGTCAAAAAATGAGCAAACTATGGCAGTAACAACTACTGAAAAAATAATTCTGCTCGAACAAATCAATGAGATTGATAAAATAACAGACCAGGAGTGGAAATCAGATCTTTCTGAACGCAAACTGAAAGAATTGGAATTTGCCGACAGAGCCCGAAGCCAATCAAGAATTGAGCAGACCATAGATTCCGATACGTACGAAAAATACTATGGAAACAAGAAGTACTATCTCTCTACCAGGCGTTCAAAGCAGTTTGTCAAAGACTGGATAACCAAAGAGAGCAAAGATAAGGTCTTTCTTGATTACGCATGCGGTAATGGCGAGAACGCCATTTTTGCCGCGCAAAACGGAGCTGCGCTGAGCCTGGGTTTCGACATTTCCGGTGTTTCCGTTTCTAACGCAAGAAATACAGCAAGAGAGGCACGTCTCAATGACAATATCCGCTTCTTTCAAGCGGATGCGGAAAACACCAAAATTCCTAATAATTCAATCGATGCCATAATTTGTTCCGGAGTGCTGCACCATCTTGACTTATCCTATGTTTTTCCGGAACTGCGTCGCATTCTCAAACCTGGCGGCAAGATACTCGCCGTTGAGGCATTGAATTATAACCCAGCTATCAAGTTGTACCGTTTTCTGACGCCAGACATGAGAACGAAGTGGGAGAAAGCCCACATTCTTGATCTATCCGATGTGAAATTTGCATCACATTTTTTCGATGTAAAAGAAATTCGCTACTGGCATGTGGTTTGTTATGCCGCTGGAAAGATTCCGTGGCTGTTTCCGTTATTGGACAGACTTGACCTGGTATTGGAAAAGGTTCCGTATATTCAGCGTATGGCATGGATATTTACCTTTGTTTTAGAAAAAAGGCAAGATTAAGGATAAGCTTTCAGATCCACGAACGGACAGGAAAAAGGAGCAGAATCCATTGGAACTATTAAATAAACCCATCTACGTAACGCAGCCATACCTCCCACCTCTGGAAGAGTTTATCCCCTATCTTGAAAAAATCTGGGAAAACAAGTGGCTGACAAACAATGGCCCTTTCCATCAACAGTTGGAACAGGCCTTGTGCGACTATCTTGGAGTTGAACATCTGGCGCTATTTACCAACGGCACCATTGCCCTCGTAACTGCACTGCAAACTCTGCGGATTACAGGAGAGGTAATCACAAGCCCTTTTTCATTTGTCGCAACCGCTCATTCGCTGCTATGGAATGGCTTGGCTCCAGTTTTTGTGGATATTGATCCTGCAACCTGCAACCTTGATCCTGATAAAATTGAGCAGGCCATAACCCCACATACCACTGCTATCATGCCTGTACATTGCTATGGTACCCCTTGCAATGTTGAGCGAATTCAACAGATAGCCGATACATATGGGTTGAAAGTTATTTATGATGCGGCCCATACTTTTGGCGTAAAATACAAGGGAGAGAGCATACTGAAACACGGCGACTTGTCCGTACTTAGTTTCCATGCCACCAAGGTGTACAATACTTTCGAAGGTGGGGCGATAGTATGTCCTGATGCCAAAACAAAACAGCGGATTGATTATCTCAAGAACTTTGGATTTGCTGACGAAGTAACGGTTATGGCACCGGGGATCAATGGTAAAATGAGCGAGATAAATGCTGCCTTTGGTCTGTTGCAACTTCAACACATAGAAAATGTGATTAAGCGTCGCGCACAAATAGATACATGTTATCGCGAACAATTAAATGGTGTAAATGGCATTAAATGCCTGCCACAACCTTCCGAATTAGCAAACTATTCCTACTTTCCAGTATTTATTCAACCCGATTACCCAATTAGCCGGGATGAGCTTTATCATAAGCTAAAAACAAAAGGCATTTACGGACGCCGTTACTTTTATCCATTAATATCGGACTTTCCGATGTATAGAGGATTACCTTCATCGGCGCGCTACAATCTCCCAGTCGCAGCGGATGCAGCAGAAAAGGTCTTATGCTTGCCCATTTATTCGAGCTTATCGGAAAGCGACCAAATGAGAATTATTGAATGCATAGTCTCGTGAAAAATGCTGCGTTGATTATAGAAAAGAGTTTGCAATGTCCGCACACAACCAAACGAGCTACTTAGTAAAGGATTGCTACTTTCAAGTGCACGTGGTATAAAATAGTGAAAACCAAAAGCACCAATCAAATAAAAAATACTAAGAAATAGACAATTAGTACTCGAAATGTTGACATCGCATGATTGGAACTAAACATGCCAAACTTTGCTGTAATAACTGGGACGAGTGGTGCTATTGGATCCGCAATAGCCGATAGATTCAAAATGGCAAACTATAACATATGCGGGATTGATATTGCCGAAAGACAGAACAGCAACTTAGATTTATTTATAAAGGCAGATCTGAATACATTTGTTATTGACAACAACATGCGAAGTGCACTTCTGTCCAAGATAAAGAAATGGCTAGGGGGGGGCAATTCAATACGAGCATTGATCAATAATGCAGCCTATCAGTATGTGAGTAAAGAACACCCTATTGAGGCAATCGAACTAGGGATATCGTACAACGTAAACGTGATTGCACCATATCTATTAATAACACATTTAGCCGATCAAATGACAACAGTTTCGGGAAGTGTCGTAAATGTAGGCAGTATTCATTCCAGATTAACAAAACCTGGGTTTGTAGCATACTCAACAACCAAAGCAGCACTGTCTGCGCTCACAAGAGGGTTAGCAGTAGATTACGAAGATCAATTTCGAATCAATTGCATTGAGCCGGCATCAGTTAAAACTCCGATGCTGATAGATGGTTTCAAGAATAACCCAGATAAAATCTTGGAGCTTGAAAGCTATCATCCTCAAAAGAGAATTGCCACCCCAGAGGAAATCGCTGAAATTATATTTCAGATTTCGTCTAGTGAGGTAAGGTTTTTACATGGGGCTTGTATAGATGTTAGCGGCGGCATTTCTTGCAGACTTCACGATCCAGCATGAGTTATATCGATTAATAGTCCACTTGAAAGGCCTGCAATGAAAGTTTGTAATATTTGCGGTTCAACCCAGCATATCTTTGAGAAAAGATTTAGTGGTTATCCATCAACTAATTGTTGAGTGCCACTACATCGTGGACGCTCAACTTGGTTAACGCAATTTGTAATCGAATTCCTCAACCTGTTTTTTATCCAGGAAGAGTTTCATTCTCTGTTCTTTGACATCGATAGTAGCCACCACGTATTCAAGCGCAGTCTCCGGCGGAGCCGAGAAGCATTCTCCGAAGATATTCAGTTTCAGGTCGCTACGGATGAGGCGCACAACATGATATTTGCCAATCTCCGGTT
>CAIYDX010000111.1 GCA_903925005.1 uncultured Geobacteraceae bacterium | reverse complement strand
GCTTATTTAATTATATTAAGCTGTTAGTGTCGCAGCCGTATTTTTGTTTCTTCGATGTGTTAGGGGCCTTTACTGAACAACCCGCACTTTTCTTCTGCTGATTTAGCATCGTCTTGTCTGGTCTGTAGCGTGTTTTAGCAAATGATATTTTTGTGCAGTCAGGCTTGAATAAAAATTTCTCTTTCGGGAAGACTTCCGGTCAATCAGAGTACAATCCAGCTATTCAATTTAAGTCTATTTTTACTGCAGGTTTATTGCGTAAAAGCTTTGACTGACAAGTGCAGTCTATAATTAGATTCCAATCTCAGAGGGAGGCCAAAATGGCAACAATTCATCAGGCAAAACTTTTATTAAACTCTGTTCTACTCATCGCGTTAACCGGATGCGTAAGTACCGGGGGAACAGCAATGGAAACCCACAAAAAAGGGATGGAGAGTGTGACTGAAGATGAATATGTCGTTCCTAAGAAACCGATTGACAGACATTCCATAGGGTGTGCTTGGTCGAAGCAGTTTGGCCCTGTGGAGGATGCGGGTGTTGCCGATATACGTATAAAAAAGGAAAAATCGCTTAGCGGTGTGCAACAGGATTTTGCCTACAATCGGGGCATTGCTTTGGGCGGGACCCCCTCGGAGCTCCCTATACAGGCTGAAATCGGCTTACAAGGCGGCAGTATCGAAAAATCCAATCTGTCAGGACTTGAGATCATTTCTCCGGTGAATATTGGCGATGTCCCCTTTGAACCTGAAGTTCCGTACATCACGGAAGCGCTGCGCCTGGCAAATTTCAAAATCAGTGATGAAAAATCCAACAAGGCGACAGTCAATGCCGGAATCAGTGCGGTAATGGGTAATGCTGTTGCGACTGCCGAAACTGGTTCTCAGGCCCGTCGGGGAACTGAGGGCGCCGGCCTGGTGGTCGCTTATAAGCTGCATAAAATCGACATGACTACTTACAAAAAGCTGGATACCGGCAGTATTAAGCTGGAATTAAACAAATCGGAAGAGAAGTCCGGCATGATCCTCAAAGCAAAGTTTCAGACAATTGAGCCTGGTGCCAGTAAATCTCTACCGCGCAATCTCGTGTGGGCTTGTGCTCGCGCTGACGCCATGAGCCGCGATATGGTGGCCGCATGGCTTGTAGAGCTAAGGTCAACGGATCCTAAACGCAAGTCTCTTACCATCGCATTCCCGGCTCATCCAAAGGTCGATGACTGCTCCAACTACAGCAGTGTCATCTTCTCTAAAATTAATCCGGTGACGGACAGAATAGAACGTCAAAAAATCAATGTAACCGTGGTCGATGCTGAAGTTACCGACAGTCTGAAACCGCAAATTTGGGATGCTCGTGTTGCACTGGTCGATGAATCCTTCAAAATCAGTCCGGTAAAACCGGGTGACATGCGATAAAGAACATTGTCCGTTGATTATCTGATCTTGAAAGGAACCTGATTTATGCGATGGAACCGATATATTCCGTTTGTCCTTGTCGCTACACTGGTTTTGTCCGCACTGTGTGTAACTTCTTACGCAGGGAGCAAACCTGAAATAACCAGCCACACTGTTCAGACTGTAGACCGCGCTTTGAGCGTTAATGTTCAATGGCAATCTGAAAACCCTGTCACTAGCGTGAAAATAATTGCCGGACGTAGTGAAAAGGAAATCAAGATCGACGAATACGACAACCGGCGCAATCCTTCAGGCTACTATGGAGAGGCTTCCGCTGTCATTCAGCTGGAACAGGTGCCCTATCCCTATACAATTCCCTACCAGATCCAGCTTGTGGATGACTTGCGGCAAAAGAGCGAGTTGTTGTCCGGCCAAACAACATTGCAGGCCGTGGCAGCAGCGCCCGGAATGGTTCCTCCCATGGGAGTTGCGCCTCAGGCGATGATGCCGATGCCGGGCATGATGCCACCTCAGGGCGCGGTAATGATGCCTGGCGGAGCAGGCATGCCGGCCGGTCAGCAAGATGACGGCTGGGGCAAGAGCAACATCCGGGCAGGAAAAGCCCAGGGGAATGAACCGGGCAGCGATAAATCCAATAACATGATCGACAAGATGCTGAAAGTGGCGGAAAGGTTTGATCTCCCGCCGTCTTTAGACGTTATCCGGGTCAATGTTCTCGGGCCGACAAATGTATCTTTTTCCTCCAGAGCTAATGACGCTAAAGGACTTCGCGACATAACCTTCCGTGTCTATGATGGAGTCGGCAATAAGGTCGGAGAGCAGGTTCTGACGAATCTCGGTAAAAAATGGGACGGGTCTACCGATTCTATTGCTGTAACTGGCAATGCCCCGTTTCGTGTAACAGCTCAAGCTTCGAATATTGGAGGCAGCACCTCGAAGGAGCAGATCGCCACCTTCAGCATGACCAGTGCTGGTCGAACCTACAAAATTAATAAGGACTTTGAGGAGGGTCAATTGGTCGGGTTGGAGGACCAGACAGTCAAGGACCAACTACAGCTTTCTAATACTTCATCCGCTTTGCCCTTTATCTGGGTCCCAAATTCTGGAGAAGGCACCATATCAAAAATTGATTCTCGTACCGGCACAGAGATTGGACGTTATTTCACAGGCCCCAATGGGGGAGGAAACCCTTCCAGAACCACCGTTGACCTGAAGGGAAATTGTTGGGTCGGTAATCGCAATACCGGAACTGTCGTTAAAATTGGTCTTTCTGAAAATGGGCAGTGTATCGATCGAAACGGCAATGGAAAGATCGACACATCTACAAGCTCTACTGCCCTTCCATGGGGACAGGATGAATGCGTCCTGTCAGAAGTAGTCCTAAATAAGAATAATGAAGCAACTCTAACGCCAGGGACAGCAGGAGGGGCATATAATGATTCTGGTCCTCGCGGCATAGCGATTGATAAGAATAATAATGTATGGGCGGGAACATACGGTTCCCATATGTTTTATTATATTGACGGCTCCAGTGGAGCTATTCTTAAGAAAATCGATACTGGCTCACATGGATCATATGGAATGTTGATTGACCAAAATGGACTTGTCTGGTCTGCGGGTGTTTTTAATGGAAACGTGATGCGCCTTGACCCGGCTACTAATGCCATGTCGGCTGTCGCGTTGGGGCATGTGGTATACGGCATCGGTCTGGATAAGGCAGGAAATCTCTTTGCTACTGGCTGGACTGATAACGTAGTAAGCAAAATAAGCACTTCGACTGGCCAGGTCGTTTGGAAAAGTCCTGGTGAATCCGGTATTCGAGGGATCGCGGCTACTGATGATGGCGATATATGGACAGCAAATTCGTACTCAAACACCGTTACCCGCTGGGACACCTCCGGTAAAAGCAAAGCTTCAATCCCAGGGATGAACCACCCCACAGGCGTGGCTGTAGATGCCGATGGTTACGTGTGGGTAACCAACTATAATGACAACAATGTGTTGCGTATCAACCCGTCAACAAATGCCGTTGATCTGAAAAAGCCGATCGGTGGCAGCGGACATTATGGCTACAGCGACATGTCCGGTATTGTTGCGCGGTCCATGACGTCAAAATTGGGGACATGGACTGTTGTTGCAGACGGCAAATCTGACAGCGCCGGTTGGGGTACTGTTTCATGGAACGGTACTGAAAATGCGAATGCAACTATCAAGGTTCGAGCGCGTGTGTCCAATAACATGCAGACGTGGTCTAATTGGGAAGACATTACGAAAGGCGTCGCACTCAAATCGGCAGTGGCGGGCCGTTATATTCAGATTGAGACGAGCTTGCAGTTGATTTCAGGCAATATTTCACCCGTTCTCAAAAGTTTGACTGTTACCGGAAAATAAAGAACAAAGAAAGGGGCGTAAAATGAAAAAACTTATAATTACCGGAATTTTACTGTGCATAGCTGCTTCAGCAAGCGCGGCCGTTATCAATGACGGGCTTTTCACCATGAATGACGGAACAATGGTGATGAACATCAGGTTTACGACGCTGAAGGACGGAAAGGTAGCTATTGACGGAATGGGAAGTTCCACAAACGGGAAGAGCTGCCGTATGGGCGATCTGGCGTCAATAACCGGCAACGCTATCGTGCTGGGAGGTTTGTGCAGTATCCCTATGACTCCAACGGCAGGTGGATTCGAAATTGCCACTACTCCTGCCTGTCTGCATTGCGATCAGAGTACTCATATTCAAGGCACTTACAAACGCACTATGCAATAAATCGGAGGTAATAATGAAAAAAATATTGCTGCTTTTGATTTTACTATTGTCCCTAGGGACATCTGTCGCGTTTGCCAACGTCGAGGCCACTGGTGTAGGCGCAAACAAAGGTCAGGCACTGACGGCAGCTTTGCGGCGGGCCGTTGAGCAGTCGGTCGGCATATACCTCCAGTCCAGCAGCGCCAGTGTCAACAGCGTTTTGGTTGAGGATAAAATATTTTCTCACAGCAAGGGGTATGTCAACAAGTACTCGATCATCAAGGAAGGAAAGATTGAAGATGGTTACTCCGTGACCATTTCGGCCAAGGTTGACGATAAGATTCTAAAAGATGATATCAACGCCCTGACAATTTTGCGTAAGGTCTCCGGCGATCCCCGTATTCTTGTGGTTTACAGCAGCAAGAACAGCGAAGGGCCGGCGGTTTTCAAGAACAAAGGTTTCGTAGACGAAATATACAACGGGATCGTTGAGTCGCTTACCGACAAACAGTTTCGGGTTGTAGACAAAGCCGACGCCCAGAAATTTGCCAGGCAGATTGCGGAAGCGCACGAAGTGGAGGTCGATTCGAATTCCGCCGCAAAATACGGCCTCAAATACAAGGCCGAGTACACGCTTCTCTACAGCGTCAGCGGAACAGTTAAAGAGGGCGCCGTCAACAACCATGTTCTGATCAGACTCAAAACGCAGCTGATTGACAACACCCGTTCCCAGGTAATCACCAGCAAAATGGTTGAACAGTCAGCCAGCGCTTCCACGGTAGAGCAGGCTATGGAAAAGAGCGCCCGCGACGGCGGCAAGAAGATCGTCAGCCCGATGCTGGAAATCATCCAGAAAAACTGGATGGATATGCAGCAAAACGGTTCATTGTATACCGTGGTGATGGATGGCGTAGAAGATGCGGAAGCGATCAGTAACTTCACCGGCATGTTCGAGAAATTTCCCCTTGTAAACAGTGCCAAGGAAGTAGAGTCCGGTGGCGGCAAAACCACCTTTGAAGCTACTTACCGGGGAAAACGTGACGAGCTAGACCGCGACGTACTCCGTGCCGCAAAGGAACTGGGGTGGACGGTGAAGAAGATTCGGGCGGAAGGCGCTCGCAGCAGCTGGAAAAAATTGTAATTTGCAGGTTGGTCACTTCATCCGGAGGATTTAAGGCATGAAACGAATAATATTGCTCGCTCTGTTTCTAGGATTGATGCTGATTCCGGTCCTCGTATCGGCTGCGGAGAACCGCAGCTACTTGGAAACCATTACTGTAACAGTGGATGACGATAACTCCAGCGCCCTCAACAAAGCCAAGGAGCTTGCCAATGAACAGGCCCTGCACAAATATCTTGCCGAGGTTTACGGAGATCGCGCTTCGACCGTCAACTTGAACGGAGACGGCAAATACATCGACAAGATGGAACAACTCGAATCAAGCACGAGTGGGGTGTTCTCAAAGGAGCTGAGAGTAAGATTCCGTGTGACCATCAACGAAGATGAAGTGCGATCCTACCTTAAGCGTCAGGGAGCCGTCACCGGCAAGAATGAAGACCGCCGCATATTTGTAATTTTGATTCCCGGCAAGATGGATAGCGGCGACGCACCGGTCATTCTCGACAACGTGCGGGCGGAGATCCGTAAAAATCTGACCGCGGCGGAATATACTGTCATTGACTCCGAAGAACAGGTCAAGCGCCTGGAGTCCCTATCCAATGACGCCGATTACGGCAAGCTGACCGGAGAATTGGACGGATTGGGCGAATGGGTCGTTCTGGGTAAAGTTGACGTAGAGGTGCATCAAGACGGCAGTACACGCCAATATCATGCCATGATGACTGGAAAGGCCCTTAGTATCAACAGCCGCGAATTGCTGTGGGAGGATAATGTTGACGGTGCTACCAGGGTCAAGGCCAGCGAGTCGCCAAAGGTGGCGCTGCGCCTGGCAGCTATTGACGGCGGCCGAAAATTCGCCGGCGCAGTACTCAAGGCGCTCAACACAAAGACACTCACCCAGGAGCGTCGAGGTTCGCGCTTTGAGGTGCAGTTTGCTTCCGGAGGAGATTACAAACTTGAACGGAAGATCCTTAAAATGTTTAAGGACGATATCAAGGGGCTCAAGGATGTCAGCCAGAAAGTGCGCGGCAAGGGCGACATGGTTCTGGATCTTATGTATGCCGGCAAGATCAGCGATCTGGTAGATCTGCTGCTCGATAATTTTGAGAAGGATGCGGTAATGAAGAGTTTTAGTCCCGAAATCGAAGGGAATAAAGTGGCTTTCAAAAGGAAATAAACAGCGTCCGAGCTGCATAGATGGCCTTTAAGTGAGATGATCATGAATACGTTGTGTAAGACCGTCATACTTTTACTGTTCGTAAACGTTGCCCTCATTTCTCCGGCTTCTGCGGCCTGGTTCGGCTCTGGCGCACCCTCCGAAACCGTGGAATCTGATAAAGCCATGTTTGCCACCCTGGCCGAAATGGCCGATGCCATGGCAAAGGAGTTCAAAGAGGAGAATGTCGGAGCGGGGTTAAAGCTCTATCTGGACCGGGAGGATATCCGGGAGGATCAGGAAGCGCGGTGCGTTCCTTTTGCGGGCATGCTGGTCAATGAACTGGAACGGGCCTTCAGCCGGGTCGGTTACAATTTTGAGGGGCGCATCATCGACCAGGCAGACTACATGGTCACGGTCAGCTATCATCGCACTCCGGACAGGGTTATGGTGTACCTCAAGCTTAAAGGGACAAAAAACGACTCATACCGGAACCTGAAGGGGAACTATGAGTTGTCTCTCAACCAACTGCAGCAAGAGTGTTTCATAGAGAATCTGGACCACAAGCTGGCGCGCCTGACCCAGAAGGTCTCCCAGGGGATGAACAGGAGCAGTCCGCTTTCTCTGCTTGTCAGCCCGGTAGTCGAAGCCAGACGGAAATACTCCAGCCCATTTTCGGAGTACGCCACCGGTAAATTCAAAACCCATCTTTCCAGCCTCACCTCATTCCGTTTGATCGAGAGCACCCCTGTCGTAAAAAACGGTGCAACACGCTCCATCGGCAAATCGGCTGATCTTACGGGAGCCGACGCGCTCTTGGCCGGTGCGGATGCTATTTTGGAAGGTTTTTATATACGCGGCGCGGATATGATAAACCTGTCTCTGACGATTAAAGACCTGAAAGGGAAGGTACTTGCCAACTCGGACGAAAACATACCGCTTGGGCTCGTCCCCTTCAGTTTGGACAACGAGGACGCCGAGATTCTTTCCCGGATTGCCGATACTGAGCACGAAAAACCGGGCGTAGTGCGAATCTCCACGGCAAAAGGCGGCAGTTATCAGGTGTTCCGCGACGGGGAAACGGTCAGCTTCACCATCCAGGTCTCCCGGCCGCTCTATATATACGTCTATGACATCAATCCAAACGGCACGGTCACTCTGCTCTATCCAAAAGAGGGCGAACCTGAACTGCCAAAGCAGCCGGGATATGTCTACTCACTCCCAGAGGAGAACGACCCGTGGGAGATAAAGGTGGAAGCGCCCTTCGGCAAGGATGCCGTAAAACTCTTTGCCAGCGACAAACGGCTGGCTATACCCCGAATCAGCTCGCAAACAGCGTCACGCAGTTTCTACAACGGAACCCGCAGCCTCATCCGGATGGACAAGGTACAAAAGGAACTGGCGTCACAACCGACGATTAACGGCCACGATATGGTTGACTACTACAAGGGGATCGCAGCCAAAAAGGGTGCGGTTCTGTATGAGTCCACCGTGTATGTGGAAACCAGGGCGAATTGAAATTAACTCTGCGTCTGTTACCAAAAGGCTTGATCATTGGACATTCGCAGCATGGCAGATTTATATGCAAAATTATCAGGGGGTGATTTAATGGTGCAGTTTCAAGCGAATATATTGATAAGGAGTATGGTGGCCATTTCTCTTTTATCGATACCGATCTGTATTCCAAGCAACTCATATGCGGCGCAAGGCGGTGGAGCGGTGCTGCAAAATCTTGAAAAGAGTGGTCCTGCGCCTAAAATTATTGAACAACAAATGCCGACCATCGAACCGGAGATGAAAAAACCTGCCAAAATGGAAGTTGCCGGTCCCAAGAAAATTCCGGTCAAGAAATTCCGGATCGAAGGGGTTACGATCTTCAGCGAAAAGGAGCTCATGGCGATATTGGCGCAGGGGGAGGGGAAGGAACTCACTTTAGAGGAGATAAAGAGTCTCGCCGACCTTATTACCGCAAAATACCGCGATGCTGGATACCTGACGGTTAATGCCATGGTGCCTGCCCAGAAAATTGTCGATGGTCTGGTACTGATAAAAATAGTTATAGGTAGAGTGGGAAATATTACCGTTGTCGGTAACAAGAGTTACAGCACATCTTTTATCGAAAGTTATCTGGCCACAGTCAGGAAAGATCCTGCTTTAAAAGAGGACAAGCTTGAAAAGGCATTACTGATTCTTAGTGACTACCCTTCGTTGACCGTCAAGGCATCGCTCAAAGCCGGCAAAGAGCCGGGCACAAGCGATTTACTAGCCGAGGTTACCGACCGGTTCCCCGTGTCGGGCAGTCTGTCTTATGACAATTACGGGGTAAAAACTACTAGCAGAAACCGCGGAGTGGCGAGTCTGGACCTCGGAAACCTAGCAACAAGCGGTGATGCACTATCGTTGCGCGGTATTATCGGACTTGATACGCTTGACTTTAACAAACTTTCTTATGGCCGGGCTGAATATGTCGTTCCGGTCGGCGGCACAGGTACGAAGTATGGCGCCTACTACACCAATACCGTCTATGCTGCCGGAGAAAACCTTGCTCCGCTGGAGTTGAAAGGGAAAGCACAGGTGTTTGGTCTTTTTGTGTCCCACCCCATCATCAAGAAAAGGGATGAATCGCTCAGTGTCAGGATTGGCGGAGAATACAGTTCCGTGAAGGACGATATTATCGGTTCTTCACTGCATAGGGATGAGATAAGGAAACTTAATTTTGCCGCATCCTATGACATGACGGACAGATATCTCGGCAAAAACTTTTTCGGGGTTTCTTACTCGCGAGGTTTGGGCACTTTATTTGGCGGTTCCGGGAAGAGTGCCACCGGCACCAGCAGACCGGAAGCCGACGATTCCTTCGATAAAATCAATATCGACGCAATGAGAGTCCAGAAACTTCCTGGCTATAATCATATTATATTCAGGGGGGGCGTACAGATTTCCGATCAACCTCTGTTGCTGGCTGAGCAGTATATCCTTGGCGGAGAGGGTACCGTGCGCGGGTTTAGCCCGTCGAAGGTGAACGGCGATAGCGGCTTCTTTGTCTCTGCAGAACTGGTCTCCTCGCCGTTGTTCCCTGAAAAGTCCTTTTTTGGACACAAGGTTGGGGATGCCATAAATTTTGCCCTGTTCGGCGACTATGGCGCGACTTACAAGAGCAAACTGCAGTTAGGTGAAAATAGCACAGATTACTTGGGAAGCATTGGGACCGGTTTCAGGATTTACCTGGGGAAGTATTTCTCCGGCAAACTTGATTGGGCGGTTCCGGTAATCGGCGGCAGTACGGACTTAAATAGCAGCGTCGTCTCGGTTCAGGCGACCACTTATTTTTAGGCCGTCAAGGTTGAAATGGCGTTGTACGAAAACTTAGCCTGGTAAATTACGGCAAAATAGTCAACAGGACAAAACATGTGGTTTCTCGGAAGGAAAATTGACGATCAGGACTGGCATGACCTGAATAGTAAAGTAATAAATATGACGAGAGAAAACAGGCTGGTCGATGCCCTGGTTTCGGCAAAGGAGCTTTTTGCTCTTAGTAAAACCAACTACGGAAAAAAACACGTCAATATGGCAACCGCCTTGAACAATCTTGGCATTATCCATTCGCTGCGCAAGGAGTTTGACGAAGCTGAGTCGTATCTTCTTGCAGCGCTGCAGATAAGCGAAAGGGTGAGCGGCAAGGTCAGCAAAGAGGTTGCCACAGTGAACATGAATCTGGCGAGGCTTTACACCATGAAAAGCAAAGCCATAAACGAAGCTATAGAAGCTGCGGCTATAACTTAGAAATTTTGAAATTTACTGATTTTATATTAAAGGCGGAGGTTGCCATGAAGAAGATGAAAAAGAGTCGAGCGCAACGGGCAAGAAATAAGCGGATGAAGCAGCAGCACCATATTGCGCTGGATTTTTCGGATCAGTTAACCGGTACACTCTCCTATGCTACCAAGTTAGCCGGTATGGCAGCCGGAGCGCTGACACTTGTTTCCACCCTCAGCGCCACTCCCGCCAGTGCCCTGCCGCAAAACGGCAGCGTAGTAGGCGGCACGGCAACAATCTCACAGCCGAGTGCGACAACGCTTAACGTAAACCAGGCATCCGTAAGGGCCATCATCAACTGGAGCGGTTTCAATATTGCCGGCGGCGAGAAAGTCAACTTCGTTCAGCCCGGAAGCGCGTCGGTAGCGTTGAACAGAGTGTCAGGCTCGGACCCGACATTGATAAACGGCGCCCTTTCCGGCAACGGGCAGATCTGGGTGATCAACCCCAACGGGCTCCTTTTTGGCTCGGGGGCATCGGTTACGGCAGGAAGTTTCCTCGCTTCGACCATGAATATCGGCAATAACGACTTTATGTCCGGCAATTACACGCTAAAGAACGGTCCAGGCAGCACGTCGTCAATAGTCAATCAAGGGAGCATAGTTGTAGCAGACGGCGGATACGCAGTCCTTGCCGCACCGTCTGTCACCAATTCCGGTACGATCGTGGCAAACCTCGGCAAGGTGCATCTCGCCTCTGGGGACGAAATGATGCTCAGTTTCAACGCAGGTAGCCTAATTAAACTGCTGGTGAGCGGCGATGTGGCTGCTGACGCACTGGGCGTAAATAACTTGGGGACTATTACCGCACATGGCGGCGAAGTGACGCTGAGCGCTCGGGTTGCCGCCGACCTCTTGAAAAATGTCGTCAACAATCAGGGATTCATCGAAGCTCAATCGGTCTCCGAAAAGAACGGTGTCATCATTCTCGATGGTGGAAACAGCGGAATCACGGTGAACAGCGGGGTCCTTGACGCATCCGGTAAAGGTATAGGGGAAACCGGCGGTACAGTAAAGCTGCTTGGGAACGGGGTTGCGCTTTTTGCAGGGGCTAAGGTGGACGTTTCCGGCGACCTTGGCGGCGGCACTGTGCTGGTCGGCGGAAATTTTCATGGTTCCGGGCCGGAGCAGAACGCGGCCGTGACCTATGTTGACAAGGGGGCGAGCATTAGTGCCGACGCCATCAGTAACGGGGGTGGCGGCAGAGTGGCAGTTTGGGCGGACGATACGACGCGCTTTTATGGCACAATCTCAGCCATGGGCGGGTCGCAGGGTGGCAATGGCGGGTTTGTGGAAGTATCCGGAAAACAGAACCTTGCTTTTTCCGGACAGGTAAGCACCCTTGCACCCCACGGGCAAACAGGTACTTTGCTGTTGGATCCGGTGGATGTGACGATTCTGGGCGGGGCAGGCGATGGAGCTGCGGACGGCAATATCACCTTTGCCGGGGCTCCGTCGGCAGCTATCGGCACAGTTACCGGGGGCGATACCGGGCCACTTCTCATTTATCAGTCCGAACTCCAAGGCATTGCGGCGACGACAAACATAAATGTTCAGGCAACCAACAACATTCTTTTTGCAGGCGCTTTTGGGGCAACCGGACTGAATTTCAATCAGAACGCCGGACGTTCAGTGACTCTCAACGCCGGCAACAAGCTGGACATCTCCTCCAACGCTATCAGTACCAGTGGCGGTAATATTGTTCTGACTGCCGGTGCCGGCGGTGTCCAGAACATCGGAGCCATCACCACGAGTGGTGGAACCGTCACCATTACTACAGGGACAGGTTTGGCGCTTACCAGTTCTATAACTACCGGCAACGGCGCCATCAGCCTGACTTCCAGCGGTACGATAACAGAGAGCGGTTCCGGGATTTTGAGTACCACCGGCTTACTGACTACCAGCAGCGTAGGTGGCACTACTCTGAACAGCGCCAACACGGTAACCGGCTTCAACGCCACGAACACGACAAGTGGCAACATATCTCTGACCAACACGGCCGCGCCGCTGACCATTACCGGCATCAGCCAGGCTGGCGGCGGTTTAGTCACTGTCGGCAACACCGGGGCAATCG
>CAIYDX010000110.1 GCA_903925005.1 uncultured Geobacteraceae bacterium | reverse complement strand
CTGGGCATACTGTCGAACTTGGCCGAGGCAGGCTCCTGCACCAATACTACTCCCGCCTTTTCCTTAATGGCCCTGAGCCCCATCGTGCCGTCCGAGCCCATGCCGGAGAGGATGACACCAATGCTGAACTCTTTGCGGTCTTCGGCCAGGGAACGGAGAAAAAAATCGATCGGTAAACGGAGACCGCGAGGAGCCGCGGGATCAAACAGGTACAGCACATCATGCAGTATGGACATGTCCTTGTTGGGGGGGATCACATATACAGAGTTCGGCTTGACATGCATTCGGTCCTTGACCTGGAATACGGTCATACCGGTGACCCGCTGGAGCAGTTCGGGCATGACCCCTTTGTGGGTCGGATCCAGGTGCTGGATGACTACAAAAGCCATACCACACCCTTCGGGAACATGCCGCAGAAACTGTTCCAGTGCTTCCAGGCCGCCGGCGGACGCACCGATGCCGACAATAGGGAAGGGGGGTAGGTCCGTCTGCCGCGATGGTGTGCCCTTCTGTTCAGTCTTCACTGTACCTACCGTATCGTTTGCCGATTTTGTCTGTTTTTTCATAAATTTTATCATATCAGCATTTTTCGTAAATATACTAACGGTATTCTTGACTCGACGTTGAAGGTATGCGGTAAACCTGCGTCAGTAGCTTGCTGCAGCTGCAAAATTTCTGCAGAAATGACAGAAATCCATATCTGCGGAATTAGATTCGAATCAAAAATCCCCCTCAACAAAACCCTCCATATGTGGAAGTTCCGCCATATGTTGAGGTCAAAAGAACGATTTAATGTTGTCCGACATTCGCATTTACTAACTTAATACCCCGATATTTAAAGAATAATTCACACCCAGGTTATTAGTTCCGATATTGGCGGGCTATTTGCCTTACATTGTTGCATGGTCCTGGTCATCCCACTCAAATTCTTGCCATTTGTATGGGGGATATAATGTAACGACTAAGTTGGTGTTATTTAATTATAAAAAAAGGAGGCGGATATATATGCGCAGCAAAGAGTCGGAAATAGTCAATCGAGAAGTTAACACAATTTCAAAAGGAGGATTTATGAAAAGATTTAAGGCACAAAAAGCGTATCTAGTATTTATGTCCATTCTGACAGTGTTTATGATACTGCCCGGATGCAGCGGAGGAGTATTCGGAGGTGGAAGCTGGAATCAACCGCACCCGCCAATTATTACCGCATTTTCGCTTAACGGAACTTCAGGAACTGTAAATGATGCAACAAAAAATATAACGGTGACCATACCGTTCGGAACAAGCCCGAATGGTCAGATTGCGACATACACGACCACAGGGACAAGCGTAAAGGTAGGAACAACTGTCCAGGTGAACGGTGCAACGGCGAATAACTTTACAAATCCGTTGCAATATGTCGTAACCGGAGCAGACAACTCAACGGCGACATATACCGTGACCGTAACTGTGGCCCCGAGCTTTGCCAAGGCCATTACCTCATATTCACTTAACGGCGCCACAGGAACTATTAATGAATCTATAACGCCAAAGACCATCGCGGTAACCGTGCCGTTTTTAACAAACCCTACTGCCCTGGTTGCCACATTCACGACCACCGGGCAAGGCGTGTCTGTAGGTGGAACAAACCAGGTGAGCGGCACCACGCCAAATGACTTCACAGCTCCGGTAGCATACATCGTGACCGCGGCAGATGGCACAACGGCGACATATAACGTAACCGTGACCGTAGCCTCGAATTCCGCCAAGGCTATTGCCCCTTATTCGCTAAACGGGATTCCTGGAGTTATCAATGAATCACTGACGCCAAAAACCATTGCGGTAACCATGCCGTTCGGAACAAACCCGAATGGCCTGATCGCAACATTTTCGAGCACAGGGCAAGGTGCACCCACTGTGGGTGGGACGAACCAGGTGAGCGGCACGACCGCTAATAACTTCACCAATCCAGTATCATACCTCGTCACCGCTAATGACGGCTCACAGGCGACGTATGTCGTCACCGTAACCGTGGCCTCTAACTCTTCCAAGGGTATTGCCCCGTACTCGCTTAACGGGATACCAGGCATTATCAATGAATCGCTGACGCCAAAAACAATAGCTGTGACCATGCCGTTCGGAACTAATCCTAATGGCTTGATTGCAACATTTACGACCACAGGACAAGGCGTGCCAACGGTTGGAGGCACGAACCAGTTAAGCGGCACAACGACGAATAACTTCACCAATCCGGTATCGTACCTCGTAACAGCTAATGACGGCACACAATCGACATATGTCGTAACCGTATCCGTGGCCGCGAACTCCGCCAAGGCCATTGCTCCATATACGCTTAACGGAGTGCCGGGAATTATTAATGAATCGCTGACGCCAAAAACCATTGCGCTGACCATGCCGTTCGGAACGAATCCCAATGGTTTGATTGCAACATTTACCAGCAACGGACAAGGCGTACCTACAGTGGGAGGAACGAACCAGTTAAGCGGCGCAACGCCGAATAACTTCACCAATCCGTTATCATATCTTGTTACTGCGGCAGACGGCACAACGGCAACTTATATTGTCACCGTAACCGTGGCCGCAAACTCCGCCAAGGCCATTGCCCCATATACGCTAAACGGGGTGCCGGGAATCATCAATGAATCACTGTCACCAAAGACCATCGCATTGACCATGCCGGCCGGAACAAACCCGAATGGTCTGATTGCTACATTCACGACCACCGGTCAAGGCGCACCGAGAGTGGCGGGGACGAACCAGTTGAGCGGCACAACGCCGAATGACTTCACAAATCCTGTATCATACGTTGTAACCGCTAATGACCTCACACAATCGACATATGTCGTAACCGTAACCGTGGCTGCGAACTCTGCCAAGGCCATTGCCCCATACTCGCTTAACGGGGTTCCCGGAACTATCAATGAATCGCTGTCACCAAAGACCATAGCGGTGACCATGCCGTTCGGAACAAACCCGAATGGCCTGATTGCAACATTTACTACAACAGGACTTGGTGTACCGACGGTGGCAGGAACGAACCAGTTGAGCGGCACAACGCCGAATAACTTCACCAATCCGGTATCATACCTCGTAACCGCGACAGACGGCACAACCGCGACATATGTCGTAACCGTAACCGTGGCTGCGAACTCTGCCAAGGCCATTGCCCCATATTCGCTTAACGGGGTCCAAGGAGTTATCAATGAATCGCTGACGCCAAAGACCATCGCAGTGACCATGCCGACCGGAACAAATCGAAATGGCCTGATTGCGACATTTACCAGCTCCGGTCAAGGCGTACCGACGGTGGCAGGGACGAACCAGTTGAGCGGCACGACGCCGAATAACTTCACTACTCCGGTGTCATACACCGTAACGGCTGCCGACAGCTCAACGACTACATACATCGTAACCGTAACCGTGTCCGCGAGCTCTGCCAAGGCCATTGCCCCATATTCGCTTAACGGGGTCCAAGGAGTTATCAATGAATCGCTGACGCCAAAAACCATTGCTGTGACCATGCCTTTCGGAACAAACAAGAATGGCCTGATCGCGACATTCACGAGCACCGGTCAAGGCGTACCCACGGTGGCAGGGATAAACCAGTTGAGCGGCACGACGTCGAATGACTTCACAAATCCTGTGTCATACCTCGTAACCGCGACAGACGGCACAACGGCGACATATGCAGTAACCGTAACCGTGGCTGCGAACTCTGCCAAGACCATTGCCCCATATTCGCTTAACGGGGTTTCGGGAATTATTAATGAAGCTTTGACGCCCAAAACCATATCAGTTGCAATGCCTGCCGGAACAAACCCTAATGGCCTGATTGCGACATTCACGAGCACCGGTCAAGGCGTGCCTACGGTAACAGGGACGAACCAGTTGAGCGGCACGACGCCGAATAACTTCACTGCTCCGGTGTCATACCTTGTAACAGCTGCCGACGCCTCGACAGCAACCTATATTGTAACCGTAACCGTGGCCGTTATTAACAACGGACCCGCAGGTGCACCGCCGATCCTTGGAACGGCAGCAACTTTCGGGGTGATCGCGTGGGACGCGATCACCAACTCCGCCGGTCCAAGTCACATCTATGGTGATGTCGCGTTAACTAAACCTAGCGGTGTTATTGCAGCTGTAACCGGAGCTGGATTTAACGATACTGGTGTTGCGCCAAGCTTAAAGTCATCTATTGTAACCACCAGTGACGGTGTGCACCCAGGGATGGTAACCGCTTCAAATAACGGCACTCCTACAAACATTGCCGCCCTGCCGCAGCTTCTACTCGACTTGAGATCCGCGTATGACGACCTCATTGGCCGCGCTGCGCCGGTGACACCGTTAATTTCAGTAGCGGCGGCTACCGGGGTAAGCGGCGGTACGTTCCCTGCAGCCGCACCAGACCTGAGCGGATATGTACTCAGCCCTGGTATCTATACGACTACTGGGACATATGGGCTCAGCAATACCAATGGTCCTCTTGTGCTCGACGCAGGGGGTAATGCGGATGCCGTCTTTATCATCCGGTCAACAGGTTCCGGCATATCCGGCTTGACCTCGACAACGGGCAGCATTCTTCTGCAAAACGGCGCCAAGTCGAAAAACGTTTATTGGGTGATGGATAATTTGACTGTTGGGTCAGGAACCTTCTTCCAGGGGACCGCGATTGTAGGTCATGTTATTACCCTGAACACGTTTGCCAATGTTGAGGGCAGAATGTTCGCAGGAGCGCTCGGTCTTGCGAGCGGCGCGATTACTTTGAGTGGCACTAACATCATTACCGTACCTCAATAAGGATTGAGGGATCTGGTTGTAAACCGGGATAGCAATAGGGGAGACAGGCAGCATATTCTTAAAATAGCCTGTCTCCCTGCTCCCCCAACAAATAAAAGGAAAAGTGCCATGAAAAAAACAACTACTAAAAAGTATTCAGACGATACAAGGAGGTTTATATGAAAAAGAAATTTTCAATAGTTCCAATTATGAAAAAGATAGCGCCGGTGCTGATACTCTCGATTTTTCTTCTTCCCTTGACTGCCCGAGCCGAGATTAAGGCAGGAAGCGTCGAATTGACTCCGTTTGCCGGCTACAACTTCTTTGAAAAAAGACAGAACCTGGTAAACCGCCCTGTATACGGCGGACGTATTGGCTACAATTTTACCGAAAACTTTGGAATTGAAGCTGCCGGGGAATTCATGCAAACCAGAGTCGATGACAAATCGACACCGTTCGACCGGGAAGGGAAATTCACCGCTCCGATAGATAGCGTAAAGATTTACATGTATCACCTTGATCTTGTCTATCACTTCATGTCGGACGGGAACTTCAATCCGTTTATCAGTGCCGGTTACGGAGCCGCCAACTATAATCCGAAAATCAATAGCAGGAATATGTCGATCATTGATTTCGGTGTTGGCGCAAAATACTGGCTGGGGGACAATGTCGCACTCCGACTCGATCTCAGAGATAATATGGTTTACGATGATCAGATCAACAATCTTCAAGCAACTTTAGGAATAGTCTTTGCGTTCGGAGGGGAAAAGAAGGTGGTCTCGGCTGTAAGAAGCGCTTCGTCTGCCTCGGAGGTTGCGGATACCACTCCGCCCAGAGTACTTTTCACGACCCCTGCTAACAGAGATTCGAATGTGTATGTCAACCAGAAAATAAACATCGGTTTCAGTGAAGATATGGATCTTGGTACTGTTAACGCGGATACGGTTATTGTAAAACAGGGCAGCACTACTGTTGCAGGCACGGTGCTCCCCACCGCTTCAACTGCAACCTTTACCCCGTCAAGCAATTTAGAAAAGGGTAAGACTTACACCGCAACGGTTACAACCGGGGTCAAGGATCCGGCCGGTAATAAAATGGCAAGTAACTACGAATGGGGATTCACGACCGGTCAGGCCGCAGATATCACGCCACCGACAGTCTCATTTACATCCCCTGCCGATGGCGACAAGACCGCGCCGGTAAGGCAGAATGTCAGCGTTGCCTTCAGTGAAGCTATGGATCCGGCAACACTCAATTCTGATACGTTTGTCGTGATGCAAGAAAAAAATATTGTTTCAGGCAAGGTGACATCTGCTGCTTCGAATGCAACATTTACCACGACAAGAGATTTTGAAAAAGGGAAGCCATATACCGCTACGGTTACAACCGGAGCCAAGGACCTTGCCGGCAATCCGCTGGCACGCAATTATGTGTGGCACTTTACCGCATACTCTGCGCCCAAGGTTGTGGCGCTGCTGGCCACGCTCCAGAATTCGCATTTCGAATTTAACAGCTCGGCGATCAGCGAAGATGGCAAGACAATTCTGTACAATAATATCAAGGCTCTGAAAGCCGATCCTAAGATGAAGCTTCATGTTTCAGGGTATACCTCTGCTTCCGGTACGGTTGAGTATAATCAGAAACTGAGCGAAAGAAGAGCCGCAGCGGTCAAGGATTACCTCGTTAAGGTCGGCGGCATTGATGGCAGTAGAATCACCACAGTCGGATACGGCGAGGCTCATCCTGCAAGGTATGAAGCTGATCCTTCGAATAAACTTTCACCGGCAGCTCTTGCCAATATGAGAGTAATTGTCGAGATTATTGAATAACTGTAATATCAGGATCGTTGTCCTGTAATGACAGAAAGCCCGCAGCCGGTAATGGTTGCGGGCTTTCTGATTTTTTAACCTTAATATGCGCCGCCAGATATGACGGCATTGCTAAATACGACGGTTCTCTCCTGTGGATTTACCATCACCCCCGTTTCCCAAAACTTCATCTTGTTCAGCACAATCAGTCTCTTACCCCAAAATTGTACGTCGTTCCCTCTTGGCGCGATAGTTGAAATACTCCTACTGTGGACAGCCGGCTACATCGGCCGTTATCAAGTCGGTTGCAGTTAGAACAAATCTATTAAATTTTTGGAGATTTACTCAATGAGAAAATTACGCTTTGGACTGATTGTATTGTGCCTGCTTCTGGGGTTGGCAAATTCCGCCGTTGCCCAGTTGAGCATTGGTATCGGTATAGGTCTTCCTAACTTAAGCATCGGTATAAACCTGCCGTCATACCCGCAACTTGTCTCGGTGCCGGGCTATCCGGTCTATTACGCTCCGGATGTGAATGGCAACTATTTTTATTATGACGGCATGTACTGGGTCTACCAGAACGACAACTGGTACGCGAGCTCTTGGTATAACGGCCCCTGGGGTTTTGTTGAACCGGATGTCGTACCGTTGTTCATACTGCGTATCCCGGTACGCTACTACCGGCAGCCTCCCGCATATTTTCGCGGCTGGCAGTCGAATGCGCCGCCAAGGTGGGGGCAGCACTGGGGCAATGGTTGGGAACAGCGTAGAAGCGGGTGGGATAAGTGGAATCGAAAGTCTGTTCAGAGTCGTGCTCCGCTCCCAACTTATCAACGCCAGTATACCGGTGACCGGTATCCCCATGCAGAGCAGCAGCATTCCCTGCACAACCAGAATTACAGTTACCAGCCACGTGACAAGGCGGTACGTCAACACATAGAGCAGCAGAAGGAACAGCAGAGAGCGCCCGCACCTTCGCAGCTCGGACCGGCTGACCAGCATGCGCAGCCACAGCACCAAACTGCGCCGCAACAGCATACTCCGGCAGGGCAGGAGCAGAAACAGCATCCGGGAGGCGCGGAACCGCAACATGAGCAGCAGGCGCCAAGAGTGCAGGGGCAAGAACAAAAGCCGCATGATAGAGGAGAGTCGCATGACTCCAACAAAGGGCATGGCCAGGGTCAGAATAAAGATGATGAACATGGCCGAGACCGATAAAAATTAACCTGAATCGTTCTAAAAGAGCGCTAGTCGTAAAAACCATTCCGGACGGCATCCGGT
>CAIYDX010000109.1 GCA_903925005.1 uncultured Geobacteraceae bacterium | reverse complement strand
GGCACTCTGGCAAGCGAGTGGTTTTGAGCGGATAGGAAATGAAAACGAACACTGTTTTTTCTGGGACACTAATAAGTCGTATCCAAGAATAAATCTAATCAAACTGTCAGATTGTTTAAAAGTTGAGGATGGCAGAACTGAAATTTTTTCAAATGGCATATCCTAAGGCGTATTCCAGAAATGAATATACCAGTCCCCCCCTTTGCAAAAGGGGGGTTAGTGGGGATTGGCTTCCTTCCCGCATTACAGTTTGGGGTTTCAATCCCCCCCCCGCCCCCTTTTGCAGAGGGGGTAGGGGTTTTCCCCAAAGGGGGTAAACATTCTTGAAAATCGCCTAAGCTCATTTCAAAGCTTATCCACTCCCGTTCCACTCTAAAAGCAGACAGTCCATTGTTGCTAGTTTGCCATTTAATATCATAGGGTTGAGCATATTATATTAAGACCAATGTTGGAGTGGGATGGGAGTAAAGACCGTATATTTGCCTTAAATTAAACGAGTGCTAATGAATGTCACTACTAATTCAGAAATATAAAAAAGAACACGAACCATTGGTGGAGGAATTTAACCAGCGCCTCAACGAACATGGAATAACCGAATATGTCTTTCCAAAAAAGTTTCAATCTTCACTTTATCCACCCGGTCAGGGGCTTCCAGTGGAGATGGAACATTTTGTGGCTGTAGAAGACAATCTCTTTGTCCGTGGTGGCTATAAGCTGAAAAAGCAAGATTTTATGGTCTGCGAAGAGAGGAGAAATATTGGCTATTTACAGCTTCCCCTGTCTGAAGGTGTAATTGATAAGAGATATGCATCGGTTGGATTGCAACTTGTCAAACATTTTATGAAAAACTTTCCTGAATCGTATGCTTTGGGAATGGGCGGTGTTGATCGGCCACTTCCTCAGTTATTAAAAGTATTGGGATGTAGTTTGCAGTCCCTTCCTTTCTATTTTTTCATCTATCATCCCTCCCGTTTTCTCAGTCAGATCACTGTTGGGCGCACAAATCGTTGGCGCTCATTAATGATGGACATTGCCAGTCGCAGTTTAATTATTCCTAGTGCTCTTTGGGTGTTGCAACAAGCTCGAAACCTTCCTTCTAAACGTTTGATCGATCATTCCCTACAATCGGTTGAAGTGCCTATCTTTTCTGAAGCTGTCGATACCCTCTGGGAACAGTGCAAGAATCATTTCTCATTGGCGGCAGTTCGTGATCAGAGGACACTCAATTTTTTGTTTCCAGCAACCCATCCTCAAGCCATTCGGCTAGAGTTCTATTCATCGAAGACCTTGGTCGGATATGCCATTCTTTTTTGTACCAAGATGAAAGGGCATAAGCAGTTCGGTGATCTGTGCCTTGGTACGCTAGTGGATACTGTCGTCATTCCTGAATATCAACTCTCAGTTTTTTCTTTGATTCAAAAGAAATTGGCATCCCTTGGGGCCGACCTGATGGTGACTAACCAGAGCTTTGCGCCTTATTGCAGGGCATTGGAGAGTCTCGGGTTTTTCAAAGGGCCGTCCAATTTTGCACTTTCGCTGACTAGACCGTTGGCGGACAAATTGCTAGGATGTGACCCCAAGGGTCTAGCCATGCACTGGACACGTTTCGATGGGGACGGGCCCATCCACCTTTGAATCTAAATCCAGCAGTTAAACCTAAAATTGTCAAGACAAACATATGGGAATCTTTGTAGGTGCGAATTCATTCGCATTAAACGCGTTGGTTCTGCGAATGAATTCGCACCTACAGTCATTCCAACTGCCGGATTTAGTTTGAACCATCATACTGTTCTTGCCATTCAAGATGCTTATGCTTAAGGCCGTTAAAAAACATTGGAATATAATTTAACCTGAACAAGGCTTTTATGAAAATAAACAAAACTAAAGAAGAAATCGTGCAATTGCTCTTAGGAGTAGTTAAAGAAACCAATTTATTAAGGGGGAAAAAGGATCAGTTGCCACTTACGCCCGATCTTCAGTTGGTCGGAGCGGAGAGTTCTCTTGATTCTTTGGGTTTACTTAATCTGATTGTAGCCATTGAGAACGCTCTGCAAAAAGAGATATCCCAATCTATCTCGCTTTCCGACTTAAGTGATCTGGAAGATCCGAATGGATCCTTCAGATCATTACAAAGTTTAGCCGATTATGTCCTACAGCTTATGCAAAAAGATGTTACCGGCTTATGATGGCTTATGACGTCCCCCTGAAAATCTTTTCAGCAAGCCATCGCCACTCAAGGTGGCCGCGCTCTGCATCCGTGAGCATGCAAACACCGCCGTTTTGGGACTCCAAGTGCCCCAACAGATTCGCGACAGGAACGAACCAGCCGCCTTTTTTTGCAAGGCGGGTCATCAGTTCCACAAAACGCGGGTTCAGTTTGCCATGTTCATAAAAGCCGTGACCAAAGTGGGTGTACATGATGCAAGCCCCTCCATCTTCTTCAAGCCGGTCTTGATTGGATTCGGCAATTGCGTCTACAAATGAATGCCGGTTGGCACCTTCGGTGGAGGCGAACCATCCGCGTACATAAGGTTGCAGAGGATTGTAGTAAGGCATTAGAGGACACTGTTTTAG
>CAIYDX010000108.1 GCA_903925005.1 uncultured Geobacteraceae bacterium | reverse complement strand
GGGCTTACAGCAGCTTATCAAACCGCCCAGGATAATCGCCTGCAGATTGCTCAGTACGCTATTGCTCAGGCTTCGGTAGATTTGTCCGCTGGCAAAAACGACCAGGCAATTACGTCCTTTAAAAAGGCCTTGGCCTTTGACCCAAACCTGAATCCGTATTTGTAACTATATAAAATTTGTTCTGAAGCTATCTAACCATTCGATGTTCTTTGATATTTATGTTAATGTTCTATACCCAAAAACTCACTTGGCAGGTGAATTTATGAAGCGTTTTGTCATCGAACAGTCAGAGGACGAGTTTTACACCACCCATGCCGGCCTTGCTTTCATTGGCCCGGCCCTAAACCGTTTTACTTCCCTTGCCGTATCACTCAACGCCAATGATACTCCCGGTGACAGCATTGCAAGCAGCGACGTTATCTACAGCTACTGTGCCATGCTTGCCGAAGGTAAAAGTGACTTTGTCGCTGTTGAGCAGCATCGCAAGGGTGATGTCCATTTCCGAGAATCGCTCGGCATAAAGGATGTTCCCTCTGAATCCACCCTGCGTCAGCGTATGGATGAACATGCCAAACGGTTTCTTGCTCCGGTATCCTGGGCCTCTATTGAATTTCTTGAACGAATCAAGGCGCCGGTAACGGCACTTGCCACCGGCCATGTTCCTCTTGATATAGATGCTTTCGTCATGGACAATTCCGGCAGCAAGAAAGAGAACGTCAGCCCAACCTACCAGAGGGTCGATGGCTATCTGGCTTTGCCTGCCTATCTGGGAAACGAAGGCTGGTTGGTCAACCTGCATCTTTTGCCCGGTTCCCAGCATCCCCAGAAAGAGTTCATAAGCTTCATTCGTGAAACATTGGGTCGTGTACGCCAGTTCTGCAAAAAGAAAATCCTGGTTCGTCAAGACTCAGCCCATGATGCTATCGACAATCTGTGCGAACTTTCACGGCATGACAAGGTAGACTGGATCATCAAATGGAATCCCCGCAAGCAGGACATGATCGCCTGGGCACGACAGATCTTTGCAGAAGGCCATGTCGTTACCCCCCGACCCGGCAAGCGGATCGGTACCATGAGCATCAAGGATAAGAAAGAGTTTTCCGACGCTGACGGTGTCAATAACACAATTACTCTGCGCCGTGTTGTTCGCATTACTGAGCGCACCATCGACAAAAAAGGTCAGCAGCTCCTGATACCCGAGTATGAACTTGAAGGCTGGTGGACCAGCCTGAAGGTTGCCGACCAGGAGGTCATTGACCTTTACAAGGGACATGCCACCTCAGAGCAGTACCATGCCGAAATCAAGACCGACATGGACCTTGAGCGGCTGCCCTCTGGCAAGTTCGCCACCAACCAGTTGGTCATGGCTTGCGGTGCGCTGGTGTACAACATCCTTCGCTTCATGGGGCAGGTAGCCTTGGTAAACGCCAAGGGGATTATCCGTCATGAAGCCAAACGCAGGCGGATCAAGACCGTCATGCAGGAATTGATCTACTTTGCCGGCAGGGTGATCAGTAGCGGCCGACGCTTGAAACTCAGGTTCAGCCGTCATGTCACAGCCCATGCGCAGACGTTTGCAGCCCTCTACGAACGGCTCGCTTACGGTTAACGGAAACTGGCTGTCAGAGTCTGTCACGGTTAGGCCAGAACAAAATGGTCATGGCACCCCGTGGGCGGAAATTGGTAACGGAGGCAGAAAACGGTTCAGTTGCCAAAGAAACAGGGTTACAGGCCAAATTAAGGCCCCACTTTTTTCGTTACCGGACGGTCGGAGGCAAAATCGGCCTCTCGCCACCCAGCTACCAGTCGTTTCAGCCGTGGTACGCTACGGATTCAGGCCAAATAATACCACTGCTAATAATTATCTTGGACAGCTTTACCTTTCAAAAGGTGACACTGCCAATGCGATTAAGTCATTTCAACAATTAATACGCATTCAATCAAGTCCAACTTTAAAAGACACATCAACAAATGCTCCCACCCTTGAAACTGCGACACTCGGTCTTGCAAATTCCTATTTACAGGCGCAACAATATACCCAATCGGAAAAACAATTCAAAGCCGCTGCAAAGTTAAATCCAATAGATCCAGTCCCGGTTTACACATTGGGCCAGCAATACCTCACTCAAGGTAATTTAAGCGGCGCCTTGAGTATGTTTCAACAGGCGCAAAAGT
>CAIYDX010000107.1 GCA_903925005.1 uncultured Geobacteraceae bacterium | reverse complement strand
GGGCGTGTATATTTAATTGTGTAAGTGGCGAAAATCGGTATAAACCAACCCAAGGAGGGACCGATTATGGCTACGACCGAACAACTGCTCGACATTTTGATGAAGGACTACAAAAAGCCTGAAGATTTGATTGGAGAAAATGGGCTTCTGAAGCAACTGACCAAGCGGCTTTTAGAACGAGCAATGCAAGCAGAGCTGACTGAGCACCTTGGTTATGAGAAACATGCTCCGCAAGGCAAGAACACCGGCAATTCCCGCAACGGTGGCTACAAGAAAACCATTACTGGTGATTTTGGCAACCTCGAAGTAACCACACCCCGTGACCGTAATTCCTCATTTGAGCCTGTCATCCTTCCAAAGGGCGAAACACGCTTCACTGGCTTTGATGACAAAATCATTTCAATGTACGCCCGTGGTATGACCACCCGTGACATCCAAGGACACCTACAGGAAATTTACGGGATAGATGTATCACCCGCCCTGATTTCCCAAGTTACCGATGCAGTCAGTGAAGAAGTATTGCTCTGGCAGAATCGACCTCTGGATGAGGTCTACCCAATAGTTTACCTTGATGCCATTCGGATCAAGGTGCGTCACGACAGCAGAGTCATTAACAAAGCAGTTTACCTCGCTATTGGTATTAGCATGGATGGCATCAAAGAAGTTCTTGGCATGTGGACTGCCGAAAACGAAGGTGCCAAGTTCTGGCTTCAGGTCGTTACGGAGCTGAAAAATCGAGGAGTAAAAGACATCTTTATTGCCTGTGTAGATGGTCTCAAGGGATTTCCGGAGGCGATAGAGTCCATATTCCCAAAGACCCAGATTCAGCTCTGTATCGTCCATATGGTACGGCACAGCCTGAACTATGTTTCCTGGAAACAGCGAAAAGAAGTTGCTGACGATCTCAAGACCATTTACCAAGCCCCGACAGTCGAACTGGCTGAGAGGAACCTTGAAGCCATTGCAGCCAAATGGGACACCAGCCACCCATCCATAGCAAAATCATGGCGGAACAACTGGGAACGTATCATTCCGCTATTCTCTTACCCCGAAGATATTCGCAAGGCAATCTATACGACCAATGCAATTGAATCCCTGAACATGTCGCTCCGCAAGGTCACAAAGAACCGAGGACATTTTCCAAGTGACGAAGCAATGTTCAAGCTGATATATCTGGCATTGAAAAATATTGCAAAAAAGTGGGCTATGCCAATCAGAGATTGGAAATCGGCACTGAATCAGTTCAGTATTTTATTTGATGGCAGAATGCCGCATCATTAAAACATTTGGCGCTCAACTTTTTTTCAGTATTTACAATTGAAATTTATATGAATAACAATATAATTTCTTCATCAAAACTGTTTACATTAGGGTCTCCATTGACTATGAGATTGCACTGGCAAGCAGGAATCTCCTCCTTACAATTATCACTGTTTCAACTAATTTGATCAATTCATTACAAACTGGAGTTGCGGCTTTCCCGCACGCTGTTTTTCCTCTGGAGGATGACATGGCAAAACAAAAACCAACAGTAAAACCAGTAGTTGAACTATTACAAAAATCCCCTACCGGAATCAAGGGCTTGGACGAGATAACGGGCGGAGGTCTTCCTCAGGGGCGACCTACATTGGTCTGTGGCGGCACAGGTTGTGGCAAGACCTTGTTAGCGATGGAGTTTCTGGTGCGTGGGGCGACAGAGTACGGAGAACCTGGCGTGTACATGTCTTTTGAAGAAAAATCCGAAGAGTTGGCAAAAAACTTTGCCTCGCTCGGTTTTGATCTGACTGATCTCGTGTCCCGGAAAAAGCTGGCTCTTGATTATGTGCATATAGAGCGGAGTGAGATTGAAGAAACTGGTGACTACGACCTTGAGGGGCTCTTTATCCGGCTTGGTTACGCCATTGACACCATAGGTGCAAAACGGGTGGTGCTTGACACCATTGAGACGCTCTTTTCCGGTTTTACCAACGATGTCATCCTGCGGGCGGAGTTACGTCGCCTGTTCAGTTACCTCAAAAACAAGGGTGTCACCGCTGTCATCACTGGTGAACAGGGAGAAGGTGACCTGACCCGTTTTGGCCTTGAAGAATACGTCGCCGACTGTGTGATCTTCCTCAGCCACAAGGTTGCCGAACAGATAGCCACACGGCGTTTACGGATTGTAAAATATCGTGGCTCAGCTCACGGCACCAACGAATATCCTTTCCTGATCGACGAACAGGGTTTTTCCGTCATGCCGATTTCATCTCTCGGTCTTGACCATGCTGCTTTCAATGAAAGGGTATCCACAGGCATCCCGCGCCTCGACACCATGCTGGGAGGAAAGGGATACTACCGAGGGAGCAGCATCCTCATCTCAGGCACTGCGGGAACCGGTAAATCGAGCATGGCTGCCCACTTTGTGGATGCCGCCTGCAGACGCGGAGAGCGCTGCCTCTATTTCGCCTTTGAGGAATCCCGTAACCAGATTATCAGAAACATGCACTCTATCGGCATTGATCTGGAGCAGTGGGTAAACAAGGGCTTGCTCGAATTCCGCAACTCCCGGCCAAGCCTCTACGGACTGGAGATGCATCTGGTGACCATGCACAAGACTATTGAAGGTTTCAAACCTGCAATTGTTGTCGTCGATCCGATCTCGAATCTGGTAGCCTCGGCGAGCGAGATGGAGGTCAAGTCAATGCTTTCACGGCTGATTGATTTCCTCAAAATGAAGGGAATCACCGCCTTCTGTAATGACCTGACTGCTGTTGGCGGAAGCCTGGAGCGTACTGAGGTAGGTATATCATCACTAATGGACACATGGCTTCTTTTACAGGTAAAGGAGGAGAGCGGAGAGCGCAATCGCTGCCTGTCTATTCTCAAGTCCCGTGGCATGGAACATTCCAATCAGGTCAGGGAGTTTTTGCTTACCGACAACGGCGCTCAGCTTCAAGATGTCTATATCGGGCCTGGCGGTGTATTGACCGGTTCGGCTAGGGTTGCTCAGGAGGCAAGGGAAAGGGCCGATGCTCTCGGACGCGACCAAGAGATCGAACGCAAACAGCGTGACATAGATCGCAAGAAAGCGGTGATAGAAGCACAGATAGCTGCGCTCCGCACCGACTTTGAAGTTGAAAAAGATGACCTTGAGATGTCTATCACCAGAGAGAAGCTGTACCAGAAAGTGCTGACTGAAGAGACCCAGGCAATGGCACGGGCAAGAAAATCGGACGAACTGCCACCAAAAAATGGGAAGGTCACCAAAGCAGGAAAAGGGGTCCACAGATGACCAGTAAGCCAATTGATAAGACATTGCTGAATGGTAAGGAAACAATCGTTCCTGAAAATTTGCAATTGAGGCTGTACGTTGCGGGGCAGACCCCCAAATCTTTAACTGCCTTCGCTAACCTAAAACGGATTTGTGAAGAGCATCTGCATGGTAAGTACAGCATCGAGGTTATAGACCTGCTGGTGAACCCGCAACTGGCCAAAGGTGACCAGATTCTGGCTTTACCGACTCTGGTGCGTAAACTGCCTGAACCAATCAAAAAGATCGTCGGCGACCTCTCCAACACCGAAAGAGTACTCGTTGGACTTGACATCAAGCAGCTTGGCTAATCTTGATCAAGGGGAAGCAATATGAAAAATAAAAAAAATCAGGACGATCTGTCAACAGTGAAGGATTCGACGGAGGCTTTTGAGCTGGCGCTCCACGAGACTGACAAGGGTAATTATATTCTTCGTCTCTATGTGAGTGGCATGACGCCCAACTCCCAGCGTGCAATAAAAAATGTGCAGAAGATATGCAAAGAGCATCTGGAGGATCGCTACCAACTCGAAATAATAGACATTTACCAGCAACCGATCTTCGCCAAAGAGGGACAGATCGTTGCCGCCCCCACTCTGGTCAAGGAACTCCCTCCGCCATTGCGCAAGTTCATCGGCGATATGTCGCAGACTGATCGGATTTTATTGGGTCTGGATGTCAGGAAAAAGGGGTAAAGCAATGTCAAATACTGATAAATCCCCCAAAGAGCTTCAGGCTGAAATAGACGAGCTGCGTTATCGCCTTGAAGAGGCTGAAGAGACACTGCGCGCCATCGGCAGCGGTGAAGTGGATGCTTTCGTGGTTTCCGGCCCGGATGGGAATCAGATTTTCTCCCTGAACGGTGCGGAACAGCCATATCGAGCCCTTGTGGAAACAATGAATGAAGGAGCCGCCACACTGTCCGCCGATGGTATCATCCTTTACTGCAATAATCGTTTAGCAGATCTACTGCATATTCCAATAGAAAGACTCCTTGGAACGGAATTCAGCGCACATGTGAGAACTGCTGATCAACATCTTTTTACTGCCCTGCTGAAAGCTTGCAGAGTAAAAAATGCAACGGATGAAATTATCTTGTCAACTGCAACAGGAGGCATCGTGCCTGTAATATTTTCCTGTTGTGCACACGACTTTGACGAAAACAAGAGCATAAGCGTTGTTGTTACCGACCTCTCACAGCAAAAGCGAAATGAAGAAATGTTGGCATCTGAACGACTCGCCAATTTAATTATTGAGCAGGCAGGTGAAGTAATCATTGTCTGCGACGAACAGGGGAAAATCATTCGAGCCAGTCAGTGCGCCTATACACTTTTAGGTGTAAACCCATTGCTGAAGTCATTTGACGAGATATTGAAGCTGAATTTATATGAGACGAAAAGTATATTTTCGATTATTACCCCCTTATCAGGAGAATACCTTGCCAGCATTGAGGTTGAATTTAAGCGGAGCGATAATAAGATTTATCAATTCCTACTCAACGCAGCACCGCTTAATAACGATCAGAACCGTATCATCGGCTGTTTCATATCCCTTGCCGACATTACAGAGCGTAAACAGGGTGAGATTGCCCTGAGGGAGAGCGAAAAATATCTTCGTTTTTTCTTTGAGTATTCGCCAGCAGCGTTGGCTATGTTCGATAGTCACATGAACTATCTGTATGTGAGTCAACGATGGCGAAGTGAATACGGGCTGGATAACAGCAATTTGATAGGACGTTCGCATTATGACATCTTCCCTGAAATTTCAGAGCAATGGAAAGAGGCTCACCAACGGGGATTAGCTGGTGAAATAATCTGGAAGGACAATGACCGATTTGAACGTGCGATGGAACTGTACAGTGGGTTAGTTGGGAAATCCGGCCATGGTATAAAGGGGATGGAACTGTCGGCGGCATAGTGATATTTACTGAAGATATAACCAATCGCAAACAGGCTGAGGAAGAGAAACAAACATTTGAACTACAGATGCAACACGCTCAAAAACTAGAAAGTCTTGGCGTGCTGTCAGGAGGTATCGCCCACGACTTCAACAACATTCTTGCCATCATCATGGGTTATTGCTCCCTGACAAAGATGGACTATGAAACCGCCGAAAACAATATCCTTGAGATAGAAAAAGCTGCTGAACGTGCTGCTGGATTATGCCGCCAGATGCTGGCCTACGCAGGTAAAGCTCAGCTTACCAAGACTCAGGTCAATATGAGGATGCTTGTTGACGAAATGGCCTCGATGTTGAAATCGACTATTCCCCTGAATGCGGTTATTAAGTCTGATCTTTCAACCGATATTCCCTTTTTAGATGCTGATGCCAGCCAACTCAGGCAGATAGTTATGAACTTGATTATCAACGCCTCTGAGGCTATCGGAAAAGAACAGGGTGAGATTCAAGTATCACTTGCCAAGTCTACCGTGTTAGCAGGTCAATCTGAAAATGATTACAACGGCAATACAATCCCTCCAGGAGAGTTTGTTTGCCTGGAAGTAACTGACAACGGTTGCGGCATGGATGAGGAGACAAAATGGCGAATCTTTGAGCCGTTCTATACCACAAAATTCACAGGGCGTGGACTCGGGATGTCTGCGGTTCTCGGCATCATCAAGTCTCATGGTGGATCGTTACAACTCTTCAGTCAACTGGGTCAAGGTACAACCTTCAAAGTCTACCTGCCTATCCCAAAAAAGTATTCTGCTGAAGATGGGGATCATAAGCAGTCCATTCCTTCAGCACCTTGGAAGGGAAGCGGCACCATACTACTGGTAGAGGATGAAGACCAAGTTCGACTTATTGCAAAAGCTCTGCTGAAAAATATCGGATTTACTGTTCTTGAAGCAGTAAATGGCAAGGAGGCATTGGAGCTGTACCAAAGGAACGCCACTGATATTACCTTAGTATTTACCGACATGGGTATGCCGATTATGGATGGTTATGAGTTGTTCTATGAACTGAAGAAACTGAATCCCGAACTGCCGATCATTGTTTCCAGCGGTTATGGTGATGCTGAAGTCGGTTCGCGGATTGGCATAGATAATATTGCTGGTCTTATTAGTAAGCCTTATGGCCCTGATCAGTTGCGGGAGGTGCTAAAGAAGGCATTGGAGGGTTTACAGTAGCTTTGTACTTGTTTGACAATACCAATTTTTAACATACCGAAAACCATTTACACACTTTAGTTGACATGTCCATGGGAAGAGCCGATGAAGCTAAATCCGCTGACCTTTGCTCTTGCTCATGGCAATGACGTTGAGCGGGTTTATCTCTACTATTTTGGAGGAGTGGTATTTCTTAACTGCTCCGCAGATATTATTGCCCGCTTTCTTGATAGCATCCCTCAATATGCCGAGTCCCTGAAGGGGCAGATTCAGCTACCCTATCGTGAAGAGTACCGTTTGGAGATCGATCCGGAGCGCGATGCGACCATTGCCAATGATTGCGCGGTAATGCCACATTACAATCTATCATTTTTGGATATCATCTGTTTCGTGATCGCCAAATCGGTGGCGCTGGAGCGAATCGAGGAGCGGATTGACGTGGTCTTCGACGAGGTTGAAGGGTTAATCGCCAACCTGGGTAAAGGCAGGCTGGAACTGCCTGACCGGGATATGGCCCGTTTGGCCTCATCAATACTGGGTTTCAAATTCACATCTATTGCTCATATCATGGTGCTGGATAAACCGGATATAACCTGGGATAACCCGGAAGCTGATCGCCTTTATCTGACTATGGCAAGTCTGTTTGAACTGAATCAGCGTTATCAGGAAATCAAACACAAATCGGAGACACTGCTTGACATGACAGATGTTTTTAGCGGTCTTTCCCACGCCCGCCGTTCAGCCCGGCTGGAGTGGATCATTATTATTCTGATTGTGATTGAGATCATTATTTATCTGATGCAACTGTATCGCGGACATTGACTATTTTGAACAGCTCTTATTTTGCATTGGCTATTCTGTCATGTAACGAATTTTGGGACTGAAGGCGATAGGAATCGCGCAACAAGCGGAACTTATCGATCTGAATATCCAGTTCAGCAAAGCCGTTGCGTTCAGGCCAACCGCACCGTTTCGCCAGAGACATAAGCCACCCGCCCATGACTAACACAACCCTACTGAGATCGCGCTGTTAATTACATCCCCATTTATATGCTGCAGTGTCATAGGTCGGTGACAAGCACCACATGTAGTTCCGTCCTGCAATTTTGTCCAGAGTACCAGGTTCTCAGAATCACACCAGTCGCAGCACCAGAAATAATAATCTTCATTGAGTTTTATTTTCATTAGCACATTCCTCCCTTCGTTTTTTTTCAATATACACTACCAATATTACAATCACGTGGAGGTTAGATGAAAGTTTTGTAAATTTTTGGTTAACTCCAAATAACCAAAAAATAAACGATCTGTAATTTCTACCAAATCTTAATATGACTGCAACATCGTTGTAACAATTGTATGTTATAAATATTTCAATTGAATTTAAGCGAGTTGGAGATGGTGCAAAATAAGATCAGGAGTTTGATATGAAGAGAGTGCTAATTATTGAAGACGAAAAAGACTTGGCTGAGTTACTGGCTTTTAACCTTGAGAAAGAAGGATTTGATGTCACCTGTGTTCATGATGGTAAACTTGGTCTCGAACGGGTTCGTGCCGATATGCCTGATTTAATTCTTTTGGATCTTATGTTGCCAGGGTTGTTAGGAACGGAGGTCTGCAAAGCGCTTCGAAAAGATCAACGTACTGCAAAAATTCCGATTATCATGATTACGGCAAAAGGTGACGAAATAGATCGCGTGGTCGGATTTGAGGTCGGCGCCGATGATTATATTGTTAAACCGTTCTCAATGCGGGAGGTGGTTTTACGGGTCAAAGCTGTCATAAGGCGCTTCGAGCATGAAACAGAATCCTTACAGCCGGATCTTTTACCTATAGGCAATATTGTTATTGATAGGCAGCGTCATACGGTTACCAGTGCCGAATGTCCTGTTGATTTAACCAGCACGGAATTTAAACTGCTACTACATTTGGCTGAAAACAAAGGTTATGTGCAAAGTCGCGAACAATTATTGCAGAAAGTTTGGAGCTACAATAATACCGGTGACACCAGGACGGTTGATACGCATGTGACGCGCTTGCGCGGTAAACTGGGATCGCCGGGCGATATTATCACGACTGTCCGAGGATTCGGTTACAAGGTCGAGGTATAGCAGATGGGATTTCGAACTAAGCTGGTAATGTCATACCTCTTTCTGAGCGCTTTAATCACCGGAAGTTTTTATCTCTATTTTAATCATACGCTGCAAAACGGGATGATTGAGGAGAGCCGAGCCGGTCTGGCCAGCCAGACTCAGTTGGCCCGCATGCTGGTGATGAGTAACAAACCGTTAACATCGACGCAGCAGCTTGCTGAATCGATTGGAGCCGTCACAAAGGCCAGAGTTACATTGATCGCTCCGAGCGGCACGGTTATCGGCGATTCGGATGTTGGACAGGCACGTTTGGCACAGCTCGAAAATCATCTGCAACGTCCAGAAGTACAGGAAGCGCTTAGGAATGGCAGCGGAAGTTCTTTGCGCTATTCCGATACGTTGCGAACCACTATGATTTACTCGGCAACAACATATGGCAGTGGGGTAACTGATGGCATTATTCGCCTTGCAATGCCTCTCGAATACCTGAATTCTTCCCGGAACTCCTTGCACGGTGTAGTTGGCGGAGCAACCTTGGTGACCGTACTAATCGCGCTTTTGTTTAGTTATGCCCTCTCCAACTTGACGTCGAAACCGCTGCGTGACATGGCCGATGCAGCTGCTCGCATCGGCTACGGAGGAAGTAAAGCCAGAATCCCGATAGTCTCCGACGAGGAGATCGGTATGCTGGCAAGAGTGCTGAATGAAATGTCGGAACGTATAGAAGATCAAGTGCAGCGTCTTTCAACCGAAAAGCAGCGTCTGGACACTATTCTGCGCAGCATGGGTGAGGGGGTTATGGTGACAGCACCCGATGGTGTTATTACTTTGGTAAACCCCGCCTTTCGCAGGCTCTTTTCGATTGCCGGTGAAGTTGAAGGTAAAAAACTGGTGGAAATATCCCGTCATCCGGATTTACTGGAGGCTTTCAATGATCTTGGACGACTGGAAACAGACGAGCTGGTACGAGAAATTTCAATCCAGCCGAAAGATAAAACTCTCTTTACGCATTGGGTTCCGTTGAATGTCGATGGTCTCAGACAGGGAATCGTCGCGGTATTCCACGACATAAGCGATCTGAAGAATGCAGAAAACATGCGCAGAGACTTTGTTGCTAATGTCTCCCATGAATTGCGGACACCGGTAACTATTATAAAGGGATATGCAGAAACCTTGCTAGACGGTGTCCTGAAGTCCGATCCGGCTCGTGCCATTCGCTTTGTTGAAATTATCGTTAACCACTCGGAACGGTTAACAAACCTGATAAACGATATTCTTGTGCTATCAAGTCTTGAAACAAAAGAAGTGCTTCTTGAACTGAACCCGATTGATGTCTCCGGAACTATTGGCAAGGCATGCATGCTGCTTCAGGAACGGGCAGATCAAAAAAATATTGCTATAATTAATGAAACCATTGGTGGCGCATTACCGCGAGTAATGGCTGATCAGGGTCGTCTCGAACAGGTAGTGGTCAACCTGCTTGAGAACGCCATCAAATATACGCCCGATGGCGGTACGGTCCGCCTATTTACCGAAGATGTTGATGGATGTGTCAGGGTGTCGATAGCAGACACCGGCATCGGTATCCCCTACAAGGATCTGCCACGAATCTTTGAACGTTTCTATCGGGTAGATGAGGCCAGAACACGTGAACAAGGGGGGACTGGACTCGGTCTGGCTATCGTTAAACACATAGTACAGCTTCATGGCGGTGAAGTCTCAGTGACAAGTGAGTCCGGCAAAGGATCTATTTTTTCGTTTACCACCAAAAAGGCATGATCTTCAAAGTAAAATTAACCAAAGGTTTTCCATTCTGTAACATCGATGTAACAGTAGTCTGCTATGCTACACCTATAATTTAAAACCAAATATCACAGGAGGAACAACCATGTTCAAGAAGTCAATTCTGACCGCTGCCCTTTTGACGGTCACCGTAGCATCAGTTCACGCATCTCCAACAGCTATCGATGCCAAGATTCCCAAGTATAAATCTGCATCAGGTGTTGCCGGTAACCTTGGCAGCATCGGTTCGGATACCCTCAATAACCTTATGACCTACTGGGCCGAGGGATTTAAAAAGAAATATCCCAATGTGAACATTCAGATTGAAGGCAAAGGTTCCAGCACCGCACCTCCTGCCTTGATTGCCGGCACTTCCCAGCTTGGTCCGATGTCCCGTGAAATGAAAGCAAAGGAAATCGAAGACTTTGAGAAGAAGTATGGCTACAAACCGACCAAAATCGGCGTGGCTCTTGATTCGTTGGCGGTTTATGTTAACAAGGACAATCCGATCAGCAGTCTATCTCTTGACGAGGTAGATGCCATATTTTCCAAGACTCGTAAACGCGGAATCGCTGAAATTACCACCTGGGGACAGTTGGGTGTAACCGGTAAACTGGCGGCTATGCCGATCAGTCTTTACGGTCGTAACTCAGCCTCCGGCACCTATGGATATTTCAAAGAGCATACCCTGAAAGGTGGCGATTATAAAAACAGTGTCAAAGAACAGCCCGGTTCCGCTTCGGTAGTTGAAGGTGTGGCTCATGATCTTTCAGGAATAGGCTATTCAGGTATTGGTTATGCCACATCAGGCGTACGTCCTCTGCCACTCTCAGACAAAAAAGGGGGCCCGGTTGAGGCTGCCAACTACAAGAATGTTCTTTCCGGAAAGTATCCACTTGCCAGAATGCTCTATATCTATGTTGCTAAAAAGCCTGGCCAGCCGTTACCCAAGGTTGTTGAAGAGTTCTTGAGATTCGCACTTTCAAAAGAGGGTCAGGAAATCGTTGTGAAAGACGGCTATGACCCGCTAACCGCCAAGATGGTAGAAGATCAGCTGAAGGCTTTGAAGTAGTCTTAAACAAAACCTTACCACCCCCAGCCCCTCCTTAAAAAGGATGGGGGCTTTTTAAAGCACCAACCTGAAATGGGAAGGAGGCTTTTAGCTCCCCCTCCTTCCTTATAAGGAGGGGGCTGGGGGGTGGTTGGAATGACTGTCCATGACGAAAAACTTTACAGATAAATCCCGACGCAACGACCGAATAGCCGAACTGCTTATTCGTATCGGTGGACTACTGGTCATAATGTCGGTTATATGGATCCTGGTAATGATCTCCAGGGTCTCACTGCCGCTCTTCTATCCCGCTTCCGCCAAAATTGCCGCTACCGTGATGATGCCTGACACTGTGGCATCTGTTAAAATATTGGCGGTAGGATCGGATGAGGACCAGCAGGGAGCCTTTGTCCTCGACCAAACAGGAACTTTTCACTTTCTGAAGGTTGCCGACAGTTCCATCTCCGACAGCATCAAAACGCCAGTTATTCCACCCGGAGCAGTAGTTTTTGTAGTTTCCTCGGAATATATCGGTAAATCGACTTACAATCTGCTCTGGAATACTGGTGCAATTACATCGGTCACAGTGGCATTTGCCTCTGTCAAGAATGCTGATGGTACTACTTCCCTCACCCATGATGTAACCCCTCGGGATGATCTGGCCTTTGCAGCATCGCCTGGTGTTGTGCAGTCATTCGTCAGACCAATCGAAGGCAAAGGAGCAGTTCGGGTCGATCGCCTGGCCGGAGACCGGTTACGGGTTACTTATCAACTGATTGAAAAGGACATGCTTGGCAATGAAAAACGGATCAAATCTGACGCTGAGATTAATGATCCGATTCCGGGACACCTTTCCGCTGTAACAGTTGATACCAAGGGGCATTATCTCTACGCCGGCACCGTCAATGGTATGCTGCTGCGCTGGGATATTTCGGAACCGGGTCAGATCCGCCTGCTTGACACAGTTCAAGCTTCCAAGGACCGTCAGGCCATTACTGCTCTCTCACTTGTTCTGGGCGATGTGTCTATAGCTGTTGGCGACTCAAAAGGTGGACTTTCAACCTGGTTCCCCATTAAGGTTCCCGGCAGCAGCGAAGACAAACGTCTGGCACGCATTCACATGCTTCGTCCTGATGGTGGCGCAGTGTCAACCATCATTCCTTCGCCTCGGGACAAAACCATTCTCTCGTTGTCGTCTTCAGAAATCCATGCCGATCATATGACCTCGGAGCGTAGCTTGTTAACTATCAAGAGTGCTGTTCCGATCACTTTGACCGGCCTGTCTTTTAAAGGAAACACGCTCAGCGTACTCGACGACAAACGTTCTCTGACGCTTTGGAAGTTGGATATTCCTCATCCCGAAATTTCGTTCAGCACCCTGTTCGGCAAGGTCTGGTATGAGGGGTATGACAAACCCGAGTATGCCTGGCAGTCATCGTCATCAAGTGATGAGTATGAACCCAAGCTGAGCCTTGTTCCGCTTGTTTTCGGCACCATCAAGGCAACATTGTTTGCCATGCTGTTCGCCGTTCCACTGGCACTCCTGGCTGCCCTCTATACCAGCCAGTTTATGTCGGTAAAGTTGAAAGGTCGCGTCAAGCCGGTCGTGGAGATCATGGCCGCTATTCCCTCGGTAGTTATCGGATTCCTGGCCGGACTATGGCTGGCTCCGTTGATCGACAAGAGTATCCTGACCATATTTTTAAGCATAGTAATCTTGCCGTTGCTGATGCTGGTAACAATCTTCTTCTGGAAACGTATCAAGACAGCTTCTCTGCTTCATAGAACATCCCGCGGTCTCGAATTCGTGGCCATGATCCCAGTGGTGGTCCTTGGTATCTATCTAGCCTTTCTCCTAAGCGGATTGGCCGAGGTACATCTGTTTGCCGGTGATTTTAAGCAGTGGCTGTACAGTACGCTTGGTGTCCGTTACGACCAGCGCAACAGCATTATTATCGGCATTGCACTCGGATTCGCCGTGATCCCAATTATCTTTACAATCGCTGAAGATGCCATCTCCAACGTACCGCGTAACCTGACTGCCGCTTCACTCGCGTTGGGTGCCAGTCGCTGGCAGACTGCATGGCGTGTAGTTCTTCCCTCAGCGTTGCCGGGGGTGTTTTCGGCGATTATGATCGGATTCGGCCGCGCCATCGGCGAGACAATGATCGTGCTGATGGCCACCGGCAATACGCCGATTATGAGCTGGAGCCTGTTTAACGGCCTGCGTTCGCTGTCGGCCAATATTGCGGTAGAGATTCCTGAAGCGCCCTTCAACAGTTCGCTTTACCGAGTATTGTTTCTCTCGGCTGTGCTGTTGTTTATCTTCACATTTATCATCAACACGGTTGCAGAAGCGCTCCGGCAGAGGTTCAGGAAAAAGTACGGACGTTACTAAAATTCACCACGGAAACACGGAGAGAACCAAGATTGAAATTCTTAAAGTCTTTGGGGTAAACCGTAAATCTTTTTGATTTTGACTTTCTCCGTGTCTCCGTGTCTCAGTGGTAAGATATTTATAAGGTGTCATTAACTATGAAAATATTCTGGAAAACAGGCGAGCCATGTGTGCTGGCAACCGGTGCTGCCCTTGCCATCATACTGGTCATGAGTTTTGCGTTGGTAGTGACCGTCATGTCCAACGGCCTCGGCTACTTCTGGCCGCGGGCTCTCGTCAAGTTTGAGCTGAAAGATGGTTCTTTCGCACTCGGACAGATTACTCAGGAGGAAAAGAACCCGATCAGCGGTATACATCGTTTCCAGCTAAAAGTGGGCAACCGGGATATATTCGGGCAGGATTTTCGCTGGATTGACGAGAAAGACATCGCTTCCCGCACTCTTCCAGCTGATGCGGTACTGCTGGAGCGGCGTGAACATGGCAACTTTTTCGGCTTTTTGAAGAGCGTTACAGTAGAAGGGCTTAACCAAACCACAGCATTGCCGTATGAGGCTCTACAACAGGCACTGAAACAGGTTTCTGTCAAACTGAACAACACCAGCAAAATTAAACAGCAGATGTCTAACTTGAATAATACTGCAGAACGCCTCAGGCTGAAACTGTTGAAACTCGAATATGGGGGCAAGGAAAAGAACTCGGATAAAATTGTCGAGTTAGCCGCAGCACGAGAAAAAACACTTGCTGAGTTCACCCGCCTGAACGAGCAGCTCACCATTACCATGGCTGAAGTAGGCCGGATAACTGCGCAGTTCAACGATGTTACAGGTGCTGATAAAGACATCTCTCTGGTGGAAATTGTTGCACTGCAACGTCCCAATAGCATGACGTTCTTAGCCAAGATTGCGGCATATTTGGAGCGTGTCCGCGAACTTCTTTTAGATGACCCGCGTGAATCCAACACCGAGGGGGGGCTTTTCCCGGCTATTTTCGGCACGGTTATGATGGTGCTTCTGATGAGCGTTTTCTCGCTTCCGTTCGGAGTCATTGCTGCAATTTATCTGCGCGAATATGCCCGGGACGGTTTGATGACTCGCATGGTCCGTATTGCCGTCAATAACCTTGCCGGCGTCCCCTCCATTGTCTATGGTGTTTTTGGTCTTGGTTTCTTTGTGTACGGCATCGGTGGCAGTATTGACAGTTTGTTCTTCCCAGAACGTCTGCCGACTCCGACCTTCGGTACCGGTGGTATTCTCTGGTCGAGCTTGACCTTGGCTCTCCTGACCGTACCGGTAGTGATTGTCGCTACCGAAGAATCACTTGCGTCAATTCCGAAAGGGATCCGTGAAGGATCGCTGGCACTGGGCGCCACCAAGTTTCAGACATTGATCAAGATTTTGCTGCCAATGGCGACTCCCGGTATTATGACCGGTCTCATCCTCTCCATGGCGCGTGCCGCCGGCGAGGTCGCGCCTCTAATGATTGTCGGAGTGGTCAAACTGGCGCCGACACTTCCCTTTGATATGAATTTTCCATTTTTCCATATGGATCGGAAATTTATGCATTTAGGCTTCCATATCTACGACGTTGGTTTTCAGTCCCCCAACGTAGAGGCAGCCAAACCAATGGTATACGTTACCACCATGCTGCTGCTGGCAATTGTTATTGTAGCCAGTAGTGTAGCAATATACCTGCGCAACCGGATGCGCAGCAAATACACAACTTCGACGTTTTAACGTACTATTAAGGGATAACTATGGCATTAAACCAGGCACAAACTCAGGTACAAAAAGAAATTACGCCCATTCTTTCAGTCTCGAACCTGGATCTTCATTATGGTGAAGCCCATGCTTTGAAAGGTATCAACCTTAACATGGCTCGCCATCAGGTAACCGCTTTTATCGGACCATCGGGATGTGGTAAATCTACGTTATTGCGCTGTTTCAACCGTATGAACGATCTGGTTGAGAGTGCCCGCATTAGCGGAAGTATTAGTTTTAACGGTGATGAAATTAACGCCCCATCTACCGATGTGATCTCGCTTCGTCGTCGGATTGGTATGGTCTTCCAACAGTCCAATCCATTTCCGAAATCCATTTACGAGAATATTGTTTATGGCCTTCGCATTGCCGGCGTCAATGACAAGGCAACTTTGGATGAGGCTGTTGAGCGGAGTCTGAAAAGTGCCGCCATATGGAATGAGGTCAAGGACCGGCTACATGATTCGGCTCTCGGGTTATCTGGAGGCCAGGCACAGCGGATCTGCATTGCCCGGGCAATTGCGGTCAATCCTGAGATCATCCTGATGGACGAACCATGTTCGGCGCTTGATCCAATTTCAACACTTAAAATAGAAGAATTGATAGAAGAACTTAAAAGTAAATACACTATTGTTATTGTCACCCATAACATGCAGCAAGCCGCACGTGTGTCTGATGTAACCGCATTTTTTTATCTGGGAGAGTTGGTTGAAGTTGGCGGAACTCGCACTATTTTCACTAATCCGGAGAAGAAACAGACGGAAGACTACATTACCGGAAGGTTCGGTTAGTAAGATAATGCAGTACATTGGTAGAAAATTACTTTGTAAACTAACGTATCCCGTTCTTCGGGGCTAGGAGAGGTAATGGAGCACGAACACATCAGTACCATATTCGACATTGAGTTGAATGAATTGAGACAAAATATTCTGGCTATGGGTGGCAAAGTGGAGTTAATGATTGCCAACTCGGTTAAGTCGCTTGTCGATAGGGACACGCCATTAGCTGAGCAAACAATTAAATTCGATCATGAGGTAAATGCCGCCGAGATGGCTATTGACGAACGCTGTCTGGAACTGTTGGCATTACGTCAGCCAGCCGCCCGTGATCTACGTTTCATAACGATTGCGCTCAAGATAGTTACCGACTTGGAACGCATAGGTGATCAATGCGCCAATATTGCCAAGAGGGCCCGTGAGTTGAATGAGGAACCTCCGCTTAAACCGTACATTGATATTCCTCGTATGGCCCACTGGGCTGAGGTTATGCTCAAAGAAGCATTAGACTCATTTGTGCTTGGGGACTCGGATCTGGCCGTCAAAGTCTGCAAAGATGACAGTTTCGTGGATGATCTTAACATTCAGATTCAGCGGGAACTTCTGACCTTCATGATCGAAGATCCGGCTACGATCTCTCGTGCCATCAAGCTCAACTACATATCAAAATCATTAGAGCGTGTTGCTGATCACGCCACCAATATTGCCGAGATGGTGATATTTATGGTCAAGGGGAAGGACATCCGGCACACTATTGCGTAAGTTGTGGCTGTTCTAAATTGTCTGGGACTGTGAATCCGTCTGAAAGGTAACAATTACAGACGTAATTTAGGATTACTGCATATTGGGGAAATAATCTTCTATAAGTTCTTCAACCAGCTCTGCCTGCAGAATGTCCCTTTTCTGTTTCAAAGGATCACGATCAGCCTGTTCTGCCATCCATCGCTTGAATTTTGCAAAGACCACCGGGGATATTGTTGTCATTCTTGCCATTCGGCCAGTGCTGGAAACTATGATTGTAGAGAACTTTTCTCCATCAAGAAGAATGCCGGCTCTTTTGGCCTGCACCGCGTAAAATTCTTCTTCGTGGTCAGTTAGTCTCAATGGATGCGGATCACCATACTTAGCCTCACGGCGGATCACATCTACTTCAAATCCGTGGTTGTTAACAGCTGTATAAAGTTGATCATGTCGAAGCTCGAAAGTTGGATCCACTTCCCTGAGAAGGCCAAGAAAAGATTTCCCGAGTCCCTCCATCTGAGCAATGAAACTCAAGCGCTTTCTTGTGTCCCACAAAAGATCGACATCCAAGGTTTCCAACGCACCGCTTACTTCAAATCTGATTCCAGCTGCGGCTTCGTAAGCATAAAGCGTTTGCGTGCCAATAACAGTAAAATAGTCGGCCAACCCTGATAATTCGAGTCTGTTGAGTATTGCTACCAAAATTTCCGGCGCTCGCCCGACGTGATTAACCTTATTTAGCTTTCGATGACGATCCAGTTCTCCGCGAAGATCTGAGACTCTTTTCTCGACTCTTTTTTTTCTTGCGATAAATTCATGGTATATGTTTTCATTTTGTTCAGATCGTGGCCCCAGACTTTTTTGACCTCTGCGAGTTGTGGTTCGGATGAGATAGTCTGTTCCGTTTTGGTTTTTCCAGAGCATGCCTCCGCGGACTTCAGCTGAACTTTTCTTCGCTTCTTCAAACGCTGTAAAGACCGATTTGGCATCAATGTACTGGCGTTGAGCGTTTCCGTCTATTTCCTGGATATGATTTATCAGCGTATTTCCCATTTATTTTTTTTACACTGAAAAACAAATTATTTCAACACGTTTAATAAATGAAACAAAGGGGTGAAAGCTCCAAATCTCAATTTGATATTTGAAGTTTTGCCCCGAACGGCGCTAGTTTAAGGTTTCGCTGCACGACATCCGCTCCTGTGTGAGACCACTTTCATTTCATGTCTCGGCACTGTCAACAGCTGATAACTTTTGGGCCGGTTTACATCTTCTGTGTAGTATTACCGTGGAACTTACATGTGAACTCCTCCTGTTGGCTATAATTTCCCACACTTGAGTGAACACTTTTCCAGTTTACCCCATCTTTCAGACAAACAACCCATATGTAGTCTATACAAACTGCCCCTTTTCGAGTAATAATAACCGAAAAACAGTGGTTTCCCCTTTTTTAGTCTTATGTGAAAGGAATCATATCCATGTTGAAGATTGCTATCGTAGGCGCCAGCGGCTACACCGGACTGGAATTGATCCGTATTCTTCATTGCCACCCGGAGGTAGCGGTGACCTGTCTGACCTCCGAACAGAGTGCAGGCAAGCGCATTTCCGATGTGTTCCCAACTCTCAAGGGACGTTGTGATATCGTGCTGGAAAATCTGGAGCCGGTGCGGGTAGCTGAAAAAGCTGATATAATCTTTACCGCATTGCCTCACAAAGCGGCCATGGAGGTGGTGCCGACTTTCCTTAAACTGGGCAAGAAGGTCATCGACCTGTCGGCCGATTATCGGCTTTCCGATCCAACTGTGTACGGAGAATGGTATGAACCTCATCTTAACCCTGCCAATCTGAAGAAGGCTGTCTACGGATTACCGGAGATCAGGCGGGCCAAGATCAAATACGCAAAACTGGTCGCCAATCCTGGCTGCTACCCAACCAGCATTATTCTTGCCTTGGCGCCATTGCTGAAAAAGGGGTTGATCGACCTGTCAAGCATCATTGCCGATTCTGCTTCTGGCGTTACCGGCGCCGGACGCTCCGCCAAGGTCGACAGCCTGTATTGCGAGGTAAATGAAGGCTTTAAGGCTTACGGAGTAGGCGGAACACATCGGCACACTCCGGAGATCGAGCAGGAGTTATCCCTGCTGGCCGGCGAGCAGCTGAAAATCACCTTCACTCCGCATCTGGCGCCGATGGACAGAGGCATACTGTCGACAGTTTACGCAACACCAAAAAAAACGCTCACCAACGAAACGATTGTCAAACTGTATCGTTCTTTCTACGATGGCGAACCATTCGTGAGGGTGCTGGCGAACGGCGGCCTCCCTTCCACCTCGTTTGTGCGTGGCTCAAATTTCTGTGATGTTGCGCCCCTCGTGGATGCCAGGACCGGACGAATCATTGTTGTCTCTGCTATCGACAACCTCGTAAAAGGCGCATCCGGTCAGGCGATACAGAATATGAATCTGGTCTGCGGATTCCCGGAAGCGATGGGGCTTGAAGGCTTGGCGCTGTTCCCATGACAAACGCAGCGTTGTAGGAGTTCCTGTGTTCATCCCCACAACAAAAGAAGAAGCACTAAAACGCGGATGGGACGAGCTGGATGTCATTTTTGTCAGTGGTGACGCCTATATCGACCACCCCGCCTTCGGTGTACCGATATTAGCCCGCTGGCTCGAATCCCACGGTTTTCGTGTCGGCATCATCGCCCAACCGGATTGGCGCTCAAAAGAGCCTTTCATGGTACTCGGCCGGCCGAGACTGTTCTTTGCAGTTTCGGCCGGCGCCATGGATTCGATGGTTGCCCATTACACTCCTGCCCGCAAATTGCGGCATGACGACGCCTACACTCCCGGCAACCGTCACGGAGCGCGCCCCAACCGTGCTACGATGGTCTACACATCCCGTTTAAAGGAAGCCTTCAAGGACGTACCGGTCGTGATAGGCGGCATTGAAGCCTCTTTGCGCCGTTTTGCCCATTACGACTTCTGGGAAAGCAAAGTGCGGCGTTCGATACTGTTCGATGCCAAAGCGGATCTGCTGATCTACGGCATGGCCGAGCAAACTATTCTGGAAGTAGCAGAACGGTTGCGGGACGGTTCACGGATTGGGGAAATCCGTGATGTGCGCGGTAGCGCATATCATTCCACTGCTTTTGGAGCCGCGCCTCATATTGAAATACCGTCCTATGAAGAAATATCCTCCTCCAGGGAAAAATTTGCCGAGGCATTTCGGAGGGCCTATCTTCAGCAGAATCCCTGGTCCGGCAAGAGTGTAATTCAGCAGCACGGCAACAGAATGCTGATCTGTAATCCTCCGGCGCTCCCCCTGACAGAAACCGAAATTGATGCGGTCTATGCCTTACCGTTTGAAAAAAGTCCGCATCCGTCGTATTCTGAAACAATTCCGGCATGGGAGCACATCAAAAAAAAAAAAAAAAAAAACTTCAACATAAATCCCAAATCCCGTCACCTGCGTGTGCTGCGTGGCGGCGATGGACGACCCCGCGCGCGGGTTCTGCCCCACCTCGTGGTACTCCTCGCCAGGCAGAGCCGCGTCGTCGCCCAGCGCGGGGCAGAGGGCGACCGCCTCCACCATGATCTTCTCGAAATCGGTGGCGAACCAGTTGCCTGAGGGGGCGCGCGGAGGCGGGGGGAGGGGGTCGGGCAACTCTCAATAAATGACGTCACAGTCAAATGCGGAAACTTCCGTAAACGCACGCACGCAACTGCCTAAGGTGAGTCACTCCCCGCCTGGCATGCCTGTCTAGAAGCTGGGACGGGGCAAGGCATCGAGCACGAGACCGGGTTGGTAAGGGGCCACTACTGCAGAAGCCGGGACAGGAGCGGGAGGGAGGCCGTCGGGGGGACACATAAGGACAGGGGTGGCGCGCACCCAGCCTGGCTTCGGCGTCCTGTGGCATGGCGGCCCCCATCTGGTAGGCCAGGTTGTCGGCGCCGCCCGCCGTGGCCTCGGCGAGGCCGCCCGAGCTGATGCCCAGGCCGTGCGAGTCGGCGTACGGAAAATCGTTTTTCCTGAATCTCGATACCTCCTGCGGCCCACGTCATCAAGTCATGAAGGTCCAGTCAGTCAAACTCCCCTCGCAAAAAAAAAAATAATAATAATAATAATAATGGCGGCCGCGCGTCGAGAGGGGGACAGACCCGGGCGTGCCTCCCTGTCCATCCCTCCATCATCGGGCGGCCCTCCAGCGGCGGTCAAACAGACAGCCCCCCACGCACAAAGAACGCACACACGGTGCCTGCCTCGTCGACGTCCCTCCCTCCCTCAATTGTCATCGGTCCTCCGGGCAAACACGCGCCGACACGCTTAGTTCAACATAGAGTTCAACAGACAGCCCTTCCCTCCCCACTGCACGGACACGACACGCACCTTGGCGCCCGCGCGGCGGAGCACGGACTCGGCGCCCGCCTCGTCCACGGTGGCGAGCGGCACGCTGCGCGTCCACGCGAAGGGCACGTAGCGGTGGAAGGAGTGCTTCTCGATCAGCGAGCGCTTCACCACTGGAGGGGAGAGGGAGGGAGGACATGAAAGAGAGGAAGGGATAAATGTCAAGCTGCGCGTCCAGGCGAAGTGCACGTAGCGGTCGTAGCGGTGGAACAACCCCTTCCCCCCCTCCCATCCCTACCAGCGAAGTCGGGCGAAAGCATGGCCACCATCAGGAGGCGCTTGTGCTCCGCCTAAGCATGGGGAGGGGAAAG
>CAIYDX010000106.1 GCA_903925005.1 uncultured Geobacteraceae bacterium | reverse complement strand
TCTCTCGTGGTCAGTCACGGCTGGTTCATGCAGTAACACTGATAGCATTGGGACAAAGAGTCTAAAATCACTCAGTTCAGGATTAATCCCACTCAGCCCCCAGAATTTTTTCCATTACTGATAAGTTCAACCCCTTAACCTTGGGTAAACCGAACTTTGGGTCGAATTCAGGGAAGGGTCTGACCTCTCCGGTTAGTTGGTAGCCTCTTCTTTGGTAATAGGATATCAATTCATCTCGAAGAGTGATTACCTGCATTTGAATCCTTTTGATCCCCCACTCCGCTCGGGTAAATTCTTCAGCTTGCCCCATAAACCTCTTACCTAGCCCTTGTGACTGTAATGTTGGCTTGATAACCAGCATACCTAGATAAGCCGTTCCAGAATCCAATTTTTCCAGATGAACCGATCCTATAACCACATCCTTACATAAACACAGTAAAATCACAGAATCTTTAGTTTTGATCAGACTAGAAATTTCATCCGTATCTGTCCGCTGACCACCCAGAATATCTGCTTCTGTGGTCCAACCTGCCCGGCTTGATTCTCCCCGATATGCTGAATTAACGAGTTCAACAATTGTAGTCACGTCAGATAACCGGGCACGGCAAAACGAAATTCTTGAGATATTCTCCGGAGTCTCATTTTTCAAGACACTAAAAGTATTTTCAAAATTCATAGTATTTTGTTTATAAATGATATTCTAAAATCCACAGTTGAACTTAATGAGCTTCATTTGGATATGGTTCTTTTTTGGCGAGTTTTAAGCAGCATGCGCCTGCTTTGTAAGTTAGATGTAAGCTTCTTATCGTATCTTCCATAATGTAGCAGGATTAAGTCGTTATGTAGTAATATTGAAGCGCAGTTTAGCTGTCTGACTTGACTTTGTTATTTTTTATGGGGGATCCAATACTTCCGGGGGATCAAAAGTATCTTAACTAAACAAGAATCAAGCGGAAATCAAAAGTAACCTAATTCTAGCTTTAGCCTGAACTACTTTGTACTTTTAATAACGGTATTTTGGTGTCATCAGGTGATCGGATTAGTAACTTTTGTATCCGTAATGATATAGACCAAGACGTATCGGTCAACAAAATGGTTTAAAGATTCAATTTGAGAAAGGCCAGTTACAGTTATGTATCCGACTGGAAATTCCAAAATTATAGAAATGAGGAGAAGTTTATGTCTTTATTAATCGCAAGTAAAATTCAGAGTCATCCGAAATACCTGCTACTCGTCAAGCAACGCGACACCCTTTCCTGGACACTTTCAGCAATCGTCTTTTGTATGTATTTTGGCTTTATATTGCTGATAGCATTTGCTCCCGGGATTATTACCCAACCAATCTCGGACACCAGTGTTATCCCATTGGGTATGCTTCTTGGTGTGGGTGTAATTATTGCGTCCGCAGTTCTTACTGGCGTCTATGTTTTCAGAGCCAATGGAACATTTGATCCGATAGTCGAAGAAATTGTTCGCGAGGCCTCTAAATGATGAAAAAATTAAACACACTTTCTTTTGGGATACTGTCGCTTCTAGCCTCCGGATTTTCCCAGGCTGCTGATGTCGCCTCTGCTGTTGTGTCTGCTGTTGCTCCCGCCTCAGCGGTTGTGGCTGCAGTTCCTGCCGCTGAACCGCCACTTAACTGGCATGCGATTATCATGTTCCTCCTGTTCGTTGGAGTGACATTGATCATTACTTACTGGGCTGCAACACGTACCAAAACGGCCAGCGACTTCTATGCTGCCGGTCGTGGTGTAACCGGATTCCAGAACGGTATGGCGATCGCCGGCGACTATATGTCTGCCGCCTCCTTCCTGGGAATTGCCGCATTGGTTTACATGAACGGATTCTACGGATTGATCTTCTCCGTGGGTTGGTTGGTCGGTTGGCCGATCATTCTGTTCCTAGTTGCCGAACGTCTCAGAAATCTGGGTAAATACACCTACGCAGACGTGGTTTCATTCCGTCTTCAACAAGGCCCGATCCGCGTCATGGCTGCTGTCAGTTCCTTGATTGTTGTGATCTGGTATCTGATTGGTCAGGCGGTTGGTGCTGGACAACTGCTGCATACCTTGGTCCCTCAAATTTCCTATAGAGAAGCGATTGTTGTCGTTGGTGCGCTGATCATTGTTTATGTGACCTTCGGCGGAATGAAGGCAACCACCTGGGTGCAGATCATCAAGGCCGGTCTGCTGCTTGGCGGTGCAACTTTGATGGCGTTCGGTGTGATGTCTCACGAGGGGTTCAGCTTCGAGAAACTGTTCTCTGATGCCGTTGCAATCCACCCGAAACATTTGGACATCATGAAATCAGTTGTGCCAATTGGTGCCAAGGCTAATCCAATCGAGTCAATCTCTCTGGGGTTGACGCTGATGTTTGGTACTGCCGGCCTTCCACACATACTGATGCGCTTCTTTACCGTTACCGATGCTAAAGCTGCACGCAAATCAGTTTTATATGGAACATGCTTTATCGGTTTCTTCTACATTCTGACCTTTATCATCGGCTTTGGTGCGATTGTGCTGGTTGCAAACCAACCTGAGTATGTGGCTGATATCTCGAAGAGCATCCTGACTCTCAAGGGTGGTGGTAGCATGCCTGCCGTATATCTGTCACACGCTATTGGAGGTGACTTCTTCCTGGGCTTCATTGCTGCCGTTGCTTTTGCAACTATTCTCGCAGTGGTTTCCGGTTTGACACTGGCAGGCGCTTCAGCCTTGTCGCATGACATCTATGCGAGTGTGATCAAGAAAGGTAAAGCTTCCGAGAAAGAAGAAGTTTGGGTATCCAAAATGTGCGTGATTGGACTGGGTGTGATAGCTGTATTGCTCGGTATCGCATTTGAAAAGCAAAACGTTGCGTATATCGTGGCGCTCACTTTCTCGATTGCTGCTTGCACAAATTTCCCGGTCTTGGTTCTTTCGATCTTCTGGCGTGGTCTGACAACTCGCGGAGCAGTGCTGGGAGGTTACACGGGGATTATCGGTTCTATCGGACTGTTAATTATCGGCCCAACGGTTTGGACTAAAGTGTTGGGTATGGGGCCTGCTATATTCCCCTATGACTTCCCAACCTTTGTCGTACTTCCAACTGTGCTGGTCGTTGCATACGTCGCATCGATTACTGACAATAGTGAAAGCGGCAAGAAAGAAAGAGAAGCTTACGATGCACAGTTAATTCGTGCTGAAACAGGCTTAGGAGCAGAAGCAGCTTCTGTTCACTAAATTTTAAAGTTTTCTGATGTATTGAACCACCGGCGTAAAATCCCGGTGGTTTTTTTCTGCCGCGTTGAAGCTATAAAACCATCAAATGCCTGAGATATAATATCTTAATCAAAAATTCGTCTAACCTAATGTTTGACCGAGACTTACATGAGCGCAATTCATTCTTCCCAAATAACATTTTTTACTGCTTTTTCCCCATTCAACCGTATGGAACAAGCTCATCTTCAGTGGATGCTAGAACGCATGCAGTTAAGTTATTACGCTGCCGGAGAAATCGTTATTTCTCCCGATCAAAGTAAAGTCGAGCAGTTTTATGTCATCAAACAAGGATTGGTATATGGAGAACAAGACCTCGCCAAGGTAACAGAAGAGGATTCATGGCTTGAATTGAGTGAAGGGGAATGTTTTCCTTTAGGTGCTATCCTGGCAGGACTTCCGGTAGCAAGTATTTATCGAGCCGGACAAGATACGTTCTGTTATGAGCTTCCTATAAATGATTTCAACACCCTATTGGGAATGAGTGCCCCTTTCAGAGATTTTTGCACTCGCCGGATAGCCAACTTGCTGGAACATTCCAAACAAGTGATACAAGCCCAGTACACTCAGTCAGGTGCCGGACAACAATCTTTAACCAGCCCTCTTTCTAGCATCATACGTCGCCCGCCTATTAC